>NZ_JBHRSD010000010.1:0-384949 GCF_042643375.1 Pseudoalteromonas fenneropenaei | reverse complement strand
AAAAGCAGTATAAGATCATAAAATTATGTCAAGGTAAAGTTCATGATCTTGCCCTGGGTTTCACACCCGCTGGTTTTAGGTGGTTTTGCGCGATATAAAATCACGCCTACAAGTGAGTTTATTCCCTGTATTGTAGGCGGGGTTTCACACCCCGCTGGTTTTACGCGGTTTTGCGCGATATAAAATCGCGCCTACAAGTGAATTTATTCCCTGTATTGTAGGCGGGTTTTCACACCCCGCTGGTTTTAGGCGGTTTTGCGTGATGTAAAATCACACCTACAAGTGAGTTTATTCCCTGTATTGTAGGCGGGGTTTCACACCCCGCTGATTTTAGGTGGTTTTGCGCGATATAAAATCGCGCCTACAAGTTAGCTCATTGCCTGTGTTGTAGGCGGGGTTTCACACCCCGCTGATTTTAGGCGGTTTTGCGCGATATAAA
Organism: Pseudoalteromonas fenneropenaei; assembly: GCF_042643375.1. Lineage (NCBI taxonomy): Bacteria > Pseudomonadati > Pseudomonadota > Gammaproteobacteria > Alteromonadales > Pseudoalteromonadaceae > Pseudoalteromonas > Pseudoalteromonas fenneropenaei. The sequence goes on along the minus strand of NZ_JBHRSD010000010.1, from coordinate 384,510 downwards.
ATCGCGCCTACAAGTTAGTTTATTCCCTGTATTGTAGGCGGGGTTTTACACCCCGCTGATTTTAGGTGGTTTTGCGCGATATAAAATCACACCCAACAACGACCTCCTACGGTGCAATGTCGATAGGCTTAACCCCGTCCAGAACAATTTGTTGCTAAAACCTATGCAAAAATTTCAAGCTAAAATCTGGTCTGACCATTTATCATTTAGATTGATTTTTTACTGATTTAGTACATGTTTAAGCTCGGCAAACGCAGTAAATACGGCAAAACCGCTTTACGTGAACGTAAACTGTCACGTTTTACGCATTATTTTGACAGCAATGCTGCTTTTTGATAGTGTATTACATAAATTTGGTATGACCAATTTACCCTTAACGGTTTAGGCTTTCCTGATGTAATTGGATAGCTCTTGAATTTGTTGATGATTTTCAGCGAAAGCGGCAATTTTCAACAATCTTCAGGCTCCAAATCAAGGGAATAAGGGTTTAGCACACAGCACAATTTCGGCGCTAAAAACAATGTCACTAAAAATTAAAGCTGCAAAGTTATCTGATGTAATAGTTGAACAACTCGAAAATATGATCCTCGAGGGATCGCTATTACCCGGTGAACGTTTGCCACCAGAACGAGAGCTTGCAAAGCAATTTGAGGTTTCGCGACCATCGCTACGTGAGGCAATTCAAAAACTGGAAGCCAAAGGCTTAGTGACAAGGCGACAAGGTGGTGGCACGTTCGTAAAGAACCAGTTGGAAGAAGGGTTAAGTGATCCGCTATTTAATTTGATCAGTAAACACCCGGAATCGCAATTTGATCTTTTAGAATTTCGTCATGCGCTTGAAGGTATTGCAGCTTTTTACGCTGCAATGCGTGGCACTGAAAACGACTTTATTAAAGTTAAGCAGAGTTTTGACAATATCGCGGTGGTTGCTGATGACTTAGTGCAAAAAGCTAAGGCCATTAATGCGTTTCACTATAGCGTTGCTGAGGCTTCACACAATGTGGTGTTGCTCCATTTAGTGCGCGGCATGCAGCCACTGCTTGAACAAAACGTATTGCAAAACCTTGAGGTGCTTTTACAAAAGTCGGATGTCAGTGCGCAGTTAGCGGCACATCGTCAGTTATTAATGACGGCGGTAATTAACGGTAATCCTGAAGAAGCTCGGCTTGCGAGTAATGCGCACTTAGCCTTTATTGAAGAGGCGTTGCTGCAAGCGGGTAAAGAACGCTCGCGGATTGAACGGAGTCTACGCCGTACCAAACCGCTATAGCTGCCGTAAAAGTGTAGTGTTGTTAAACCAGAGCAAAATTCGTATTTTAAACATAAGGAAACTTCCATATGTCTGAAGTCACTAAAGTTGACATTGACGCGTTAGAAACCCAAGAATGGTTACAGGCGCTTGAGTCGGTAGTAAAAGAAGAAGGCGTAGAGCGTGCGCAGTATTTGCTTGAGCAAGTATTAGAACAAGCTCGTTTAGAAGGTGTTGATATGCCAACGGGCATCACCACCAACTATGTAAATACTATCCCGGCAGCGCAAGAACCAGCGTACCCAGGCGACATGAGTTTAGAGCGTCGTATTCGCTCTATCATCCGCTGGAACGCGATTATGATAGTGCTTCGCGCGTCGAAAAAAGAGCTTGAGCTTGGCGGACATATGGCGTCTTACCAGTCTTCAGCGGCATTTTATGAAATGTGTTTTAACCATTTCTTCCGTGCTCCGAATGCCAAAGACGGTGGCGACTTGGTTTATTACCAAGGTCACATTTCTCCCGGGATTTACGCCCGTGCCTTTGTTGAAGGTCGTTTAACAGCAGCACAATTGGATAACTTCCGTCAGGAAGTGGATGGCGAAGGCTTATCTTCATACCCGCATCCAAAATTAATGCCTGAATTTTGGCAATTCCCAACGGTTTCTATGGGCCTAGGTCCAATCTCTGCTATCTACCAAGCGCGTTTCTTAAAGTATTTGAACGGCCGTGGTATGAAAGATACCTCAGAGCAACGCGTTTATGCTTTCCTTGGTGACGGTGAGATGGACGAGCCAGAATCACGTGGCGCGATTTCTTTTGCTGCACGTGAAAAGCTCGACAACCTGTGCTTCTTGGTTAACTGTAACCTTCAGCGTCTAGACGGCCCAGTAATGGGTAACGGTAAAATCATTCAAGAGCTAGAAGGCCTGTTCAAAGGTGCTGGCTGGAACGTGATTAAAGTGGTTTGGGGTCGTGGTTGGGATAAACTACTTGCCAAAGACACCACAGGTAAATTGCTGCAACTGATGAATGAAACAGTGGACGGCGATTACCAAACTTACAAAGCCAAAGACGGCGCTTACGTACGTCAACATTTCTTCGGTCGCTACCCAGAAACTGCAGCCTTAGTTGCAGATATGACTGACGAAGAAATTTTTGAATTGAAGCGTGGTGGTCATGAGCCATCAAAGCTATACGCAGCATTCAAAGCAGCACAAGACACTAAAGGTCGTCCAACAGTAATCCTTGCGAAAACGGTTAAAGGTTACGGCATGGGCGCGGCGGCGGAAGGTAAAAACATCGCCCACCAAGTGAAGAAAATGGACATGACGCATGTTGCACACTTGCGTTCACGTTTAGGTCTTGACGATTTAGTATCAGATGACGATTTAGTCAATCTGCCATACTTGACGCTGGAAGAAGGCTCAAAAGAGCATGAATACCTGCATGCGCGCCGTAAAGCGCTACACGGTTACACACCGCAACGTTTACCAAACTTCACGCAGCCATTAACGTTGCCTGAGCTAAGTGAATTTGCGCCGTTGTTGGAAGAACAAAAGCGTGATATTTCATCGACTATGGCTTACGTTCGTGCCCTAAACATCTTGTTGAAAGACAAGAACATTGGTCAGAACATTGTGCCAATTATTGCCGATGAAGCGCGTACTTTTGGTATGGAAGGTTTGTTCCGTCAGATTGGTATCTACAATCCACACGGCCAAAACTACAACCCAGAAGACCGTGATATCGTTTCTTACTACAAAGAAGCGACTTCAGGCCAAGTATTGCAAGAAGGTATCAACGAGTTAGGTGCTATGTCATCTTGGGTTGCAGCTGCAACGTCATACAGCACCAACAACTTGCCGATGATCCCGTTCTACATTTACTACTCAATGTTCGGTTTCCAACGCGTTGGCGATATGGCATGGCTTGCGGGCGACCAACAAGCACGTGGTTTCTTACTGGGTGCAACAGCGGGTCGTACTACGCTAAACGGCGAAGGCTTACAACACGAAGACGGTCATTCACACATTCAAGCGGGCACTATCCCGAACTGTATTTCTTATGACCCAACTTATGCCTACGAAGTTGCAGTGATCTTGCAAGATGGTATTCGTCGTATGTACGGTCCGGATCAAGAAAACGTGTTCTATTACCTGACGCTGATGAACGAAAACTACCACCACCCAGCAATGCCAGCAGGCGCTGAGGAAGGTATTCGTCGCGGTATCTACAAGTTAGAAACACTGGCTGGTGACAAAGCGCAAGTACAGTTAATGGGCTCAGGCACAATTCTGAACGAAGTACGCAAAGCAGCGACTATCCTAAGCGAAGAATATGGCATAGGTTCTGATGTGTTTTCAGTGACTTCATTCAACGAGCTATCTCGTGACGGTTACGACTGTGAACGCTTCAACATGTTGAACCCAGAAGCTGACGCTAAAGTGCCTTACATCACCACAGTATTAGGTGATGCCCCGGCGATCGCGGCAACAGATTACATGAAGAGCTATGCCGATCAAGTACGCGCATTTATGCCAAGCGTATCTTACAAAGTGTTGGGTACTGACGGTTTCGGTCGTTCAGACAGCCGTGCAAACCTACGTCGTCACTTTGAAGTGAACGCAGGTTACGTTGTTGTTGCAGCGCTAAGCGAGCTTGCCAAACTAGGCAAGGTTGAAAAATCAGTCGTGGCTGACGCTATCAAGAAATTTGATATCGACACCACTAAAACTAACCCACTGTACGCATAATAGGAAAGATCATGGCAATTGAAATTCATGTTCCAGATATTGGCGCCGATGAGGTAGAAGTTACGGAAATTTTGGTACAAGTGGGCGACACTGTTGCTGTTGATCAGTCTTTGATCACAGTTGAAGGTGATAAAGCGTCCATGGAAGTACCAGCTTCACAGGGCGGTGTAGTTAAAGAAATCAAAATTGCAGTCGGCGACAAAGTGGCGACTGGCAAATTGATTATGGTTTTTGATACCGACGCACCAGCTGCGGCTGTAACTGCGGCTCCTGTTGCACAAGCGGCCCCTGCTGCAGCGCCAGTAGCAAGCGCGCTGAAAGACGTATTCGTGCCAGATATCGGTGGCGATGCGGTTGAAGTCACAGAAATTATGGTGGCGGTTGGCGATACAGTTACAGCTGATCAATCACTACTTACTGTTGAAGGCGACAAAGCTTCAATGGAAGTACCAGCACCATTTGCAGGTACAGTTGTCGATATCAAAGTGGCCACAGGCGAAAAAGTCTCGACTGGTAGCTTAGTGTTTGTATTTGAAGTTGCAGGGTCAGCGCCAGCTGCTGCGGCAGCACCGGCTCCAGTAGCTGCACCTGCAGCACCAGCGGTTACTGTATCTGCTGTAAAAGACGTATTTGTTCCAGATATCGGTGGCGACCAAGTTGAAGTCACTGAAATCATGGTTGCAGTGGGTGATGTGGTTGCTGAAGAACAATCGCTACTGACCGTTGAAGGCGACAAAGCCTCAATGGAAGTGCCAGCACCATTTGCCGGTACGGTCAAAGAGATCAAAGTCGCAGCGGGTGATAAAGTGGGCACTGGCTCATTGATTTTCGTGTTTGAAACGCAATCGTCAGCACCAGCTGCTGCACCAGCGTCAGCGCCAGTTGCAGCATCTGCTCCTGCGGCGTCAGCTCCAGCTGCCAGTGCTCCAGCGGCACCAGCAGCGAAAGAAGATTTTGTGGCTAACTCTGACTATGCACACGCATCACCAGTTGTACGCCGTTTAGCGCGTGAATTTGGTGTTAATCTAGCACGTGTGAAAGGCTCTGGTCGTAAAGGTCGTGTTGTTAAAGAAGACGTACAAAATTACGTTAAAGAGCTTGTGAAGAAAGTAGAATCAGGCCAAATCAGCACCGCAGCAGCGGGTGGCGATAACTCAGGCTTGAACTTAATTCCATGGCCAAAAGTAGACTTCAGCAAGTTTGGTGAGGTAGAAGAGAAGAAGCTATCTCGTATCCAAAAACTATCTGGCGCTAACTTACACCGTAACTGGGTACATATTCCACACGTTACCCAGTTTGACGAAGCTGATATCACCGCACTTGAAGAGTTCCGCAAAGAGCAAAACGTTCTTGCTGAGAAGAAAAAGCTGGGTGTGAAAATCACGCCATTGGTGTTTGTGATGAAAGCGGCGGCTAAAGCATTGGAAGAATTCCCAACGTTCAACTCGTCACTTTCTGCAGACGGCGAAAGCTTAGTTCTGAAGAAATACGTGCACATTGGTATCGCAGTAGACACGCCAAACGGCTTAGTTGTGCCAGTAGTACGCGATGTGAACAAGAAAGGCATCATGGAGCTTTCAAGCGAATTGATGGAAATTTCTAAGAAAGCGCGTGATGGCAAGCTTACTGCCGCTGATATGCAAGGTGGTTGCTTCACCATTTCTAGCCTAGGTGGTATCGGCGGCACGGCGTTTACGCCAATCGTCAATGCGCCAGAAGTGGCTATCTTAGGGGTGTCTAAATCTGACATCAAACCTAAGTGGAATGGCAAAGAGTTTGAGCCGCGTTTAATGGTGCCGCTCAGCTGCTCTTACGACCATCGAGTTATCGATGGTGCCTTGGCCGCACGCTTCACTGCGACACTAGCTAGCTACTTAAGCGATATCCGTCAGTTAGTGATGTAATTTGTTGTCCCGCCTACTATTTAGGCGGGACTTCTGTATGTGCCAATGTTACACTTGCGCACACAATGAAAATCAGGCTTCGCTGAGTTCTACTTTGCAAAGATTGGGAACTTGGCAAGCTTACTTGGCTGCGACAACTCGCCTTTGCTTGGGGCGAGCATAGTCCCGTTCAATCTTAGTTAAGGTAATAACATGAGCAACGAAATCAAAACTCAAGTTGTAGTGCTAGGCGGTGGTCCTGGTGGTTACTCAGCAGCATTCCGTGCTGCGGATTTAGGTTTAGAAGTAACTTTGGTTGAATCACGCGACACGTTAGGTGGTGTGTGTTTGAACGTAGGTTGTATCCCATCAAAAGCATTACTACACGTTGCTAAAGTAATTGATGACGCAAGCGAAATGGCGCACCACGGGGTGACATTTGGCGCGCCACAAATCGATTTAGACAAAATCCGTTCATGGAAAGAGTCAGTAATTGGTCAATTGACAGGCGGTTTGTCTGGCATGGCGAAAATGCGTAAAGTGAAAGTGGTGAATGGCTACGGCAAATTCACTGGCGCTAACACTATCGCCGTTGAAGGTGCAGATGGCGCAACCACTATCACTTTCGATAACGCGATTATCGCAGCAGGTTCTCAACCAGTTAGCTTACCATTTATTCCAAAAGACGAGCGTATCATCGACTCAACTGGCGCCCTTGAACTGAAAGACGTTCCAGGCAAATTGCTGGTTCTAGGTGGTGGTATCATCGGTCTTGAGATGGGTACAGTTTACCGTGCACTTGGTTCACAAATCGACGTTGTTGAATTTGCTGACCAACTGGTTCCTGCGGCGGACAAAGACATCATCAAAGTTTACCAAAAATACGTTAGCGACAAGTTCAACGTAATGCTTTCTACTAAGGTAGTAGCTGTTGAAGCGAAAGAAGACGGTATTTACGTGTCATTCGAAGGCAAACAAGCGCCTGAAGGCCAAGTACGTTACGACAAAGTATTGGTTGCGGTTGGCCGTACGCCAAACGGTAAACTAATCGACGCTGAAAAAGCAGGTGTTGCGGTTGATGAGCGCGGCTTTATCAACACGGACAAGCAATTACGTACTAACGTAAACCACATCTTCGCAATCGGTGACGTTATTGGTCAACCAATGCTTGCGCATAAAGCGGTTCACGAAGGTCACGTGGCAGCAGAAGTTATCTCTGGTCAGAAACACTTCTTCGATCCTAAGTGCATTCCTTCAATCGCGTACACAGACCCAGAAATCGCATGGGTTGGTGTAACAGAGAAAGAAGCCAAAGAAAAAGGTCTAAGCATCGAAACTGCGGTGTTCCCATGGGCAGCATCAGGCCGTGCTATCGCATCAGCACGTACTGAAGGTCAAACTAAGCTAATCTTTGATAAAGACTCAGGTCGTATCATCGGTGGTGCTATGGTGGGTATCAACGCAGGCGAAATGCTTGGTGAGATCTGTTTAGCAGTAGAAATGGGCGCAGATGGCGAAGATATCGCATTGACTATCCACGCTCACCCAACGCTAAATGAATCAATCGGCTTAGCTGCGGAAATCTTCGAAGGTTCAATCACCGACCTACCAAACAAAAAAGCCAAGAAGAAGTAATTTTTCCCGCTGATTTGTGAAAAGAGCGAGGCCATAGTGTCTCGCTTTTTTTATTTGTAATACCTACTTGCAGTTTTAATCTTCCAGCCACACACTTACGCCATTTCCACACTTCAACTTATCTCCATATGCCTGTTTATTTGCAAACCATTGGCTTATTGTTTGTCAGTAATATCTTTATGACCTTTGCTTGGTATGCGCATTTAAAAGATCTCAATCACAAGCCGTGGATTGTGGCCGCGCTCGTAAGTTGGGGCATCGCGCTGGTTGAGTATTTGTTTCAAGTGCCAGCTAACCGTATTGGTTATACGGTGATGAATCTCGGGCAACTAAAAATCTTGCAGGAAGTGATCACTTTAACGGTATTTGTGCCGTTTGCACTGATTTATATGAAAGAGCCATTTCGGATGGATTTTGTATGGGCTGGGTTATGTTTGTTGGGCGCGGTGTTTTTTATTTTTAGGCCTCAACTAATGCAGTTGTGGAGCTAGCTTAGCGCCAGCTCCAAACAACAGTTTTAAGATTTAGGCAAACGTAGCGAAATGATACTGGCAATGAATATCAACCCCGCCGATAACCACAAACAGGCACTGAGACCCGCTTGTAGAAATACCCAGCCAGAAAGTAGCGTGCCCAGCAAGCGCCCAAGGGCATTAGCCATATAGTAAAAGCCGACGTCCATCGACACGTTTTCTTGATTGGCAAACCGCACAATCAGATAGCTATGCAAGGACGAATTAATCGCAAAGCAGGCGCCAAATACCAGCAGTCCTAATAACAAACTCCACACGGGGACGTTGGCGAGTTGTTGTAACAACGCAATCGCAGCCGTGACTAAAGCCAGTAACATGCCCCACAAAGCGGCTGAGGGGAGCCGTTGCCGCTCTTTATAGCCAAGTAACTGTGGGGCAAACGCTTGCACTGCACCATAGCCAATCACCCAGAGCGCCAAAAAGCCACCGACCCACCAATGATCCCAGCCAAAGGCCTGCGCTAAATAAACTGGCAAGGCCACTACAAACCACACATCACGGGCGGCAAATAAACACAAGCGCGCTGCTGCGAGGATATTGATGGTGCTACTTTTTGAAAATAACTCGGTAAATTTCGGCTTGTTTTTCGCTTTGCCTAAATCACGTTTAAGTAACATGAGGCTTAACAACCAAACCAGTAGCAGTGCCACTGCCATGCTGGCCAGTGCCACTTGAAAACCCAATAAGCTCAGTAGCGCGCCACCTAAAAAGAAACCAATACCTTTGAGGGCATTTTTTGAGCCTGTCAGTAACGCCACCCATTTAAATAAGGTGTGCTGTTGACCTTTAGCTACCAGTAATTTGATGCTGCTTTTGGCACTCATTTTATTGAGATCTTTGGCGATGCCAGACAGTGCTTGCGCCGCCATCACCAAAGGTATGGTTAAATAGGCGGCGGGTAAGGTCAGTAGGCCGAGCGCCAGCACTTGCATGCCAAGGCCAATATTCATGGTGCGATTGAGTCCAATGCGTGCACCAAGCCAACCACCAAGTAAGTTGGTGACTACCCCAAATAACTCATAGAATAAAAACAGCATGGCAATGCTGAGTGGGTCATAGCCAAGTTGGTGGAAGTACAACACCACCAACATACGCAATGCGCCATCAGTGAGCGTAAACGCCCAATAATTGGCGGTGACCAGCAAATACTGTTTTACTTCACTTGGCAGGGCTCGAATGGCGCTCATGACTACGCCTGATGTGCCAAGCCAACTTTGCGCGCGAGCTCCGCGGTGCGATTGGCGTAGCCCCATTCGTTGTCATACCAAGCGTAGAGTTTTACTTGCGTGCCATTGACCACCATAGTGGAAAGCGCATCAATAATGCTTGAGCGCGGATCGGTTTTATAATCAATCGATACTAGCGGTCGAGTTTCAAAACCAAGTACCCCAGCTAATTCGTTTTCCGCTGCGGCTTTAAGCCAGCCATTGATCTCTTCAACACTGGTGGCGCGTGATACTTCAAACACACAGTCAGTCAGCGAAGCATTTGCTAACGGTACGCGCACGGCATGGCCGTTGAGCTTACCGGCTAATTCAGGGAAGATATGGGTAATGGCGGTGGCAGAACCTGTAGTGGTCGGAATAAGGCTCATGCCACAGGCACGGGCACGCCGTAAATCTTTATGCGGCGCATCTAAAATGGTTTGGGTGTTGGTGATGTCGTGAATGGTGGTCATCGAGCCATGCACAATGCCAATCTTTTCTTGGAGCACTTTCACTATCGGCGCTAAGCAATTGGTGGTGCAAGAGGCAGCAGTAACAATCGGATGCTGGTTTTTGTCGTATAAATGGTCGTTGACGCCCATCACGATATTGAGCACGCCATCTTCTTTTACTGGCGCAGTCACCACCACTTGCTTCACCCCTTGAGCCAGATAAGCATTCAACAGCTGCGTGGTTTTCATTTTGCCAGAGGCTTCAATCACCACATCACAGCCCGACCAGTCGGTATCGGCTATGGCTTTATTCTGCGTACAGCGGATTGACTGAGCGCCGACAACGATATGCTCAGCTTGAGAGCTGACATCGTGGTGCCAAATGCCGTGTACTGAGTCAAATTTAAGCAAATGCGCTAAGGTTTCTGCGTCGCCAGCTGGGTCGTTTATTTGCACAAACTGAACTTCTGGCCAATCAAAAGCAGCGCGTAGCGCTAAGCGGCCCATGCGGCCAAAGCCATTAATACCGATTTTAATTGTCATAATCTGTTCCTATCTTATCCCTTTAAAATGATTAGCTTAACAGCAGCGCTGTTGGCGCACTGGTCTGTCACCCATGGTATGTAATAATTGCTGCTCGGTCGCGATGTAGTTTGGATCGCTGGTTAGTTGTGCTTGCAGCGCTTGTTGCATCCAAAGTGGTAAGGTCTCTGCCAGCGAGTAAAACACCCATTGCTGCTGTTTACGGTCTTGCAGTAACCCGTGGCTGCGCAGTTGCGCCAAATGGCGTGACACTTTTGGTTGGCTGGGTTCATTGAGTGCAGCCATCAGTTCACAGACACACAGTTCACCTTCGCTTAAAATCAACAGCAGTGATTTTAGCCTTAGCTCATCACTTAAACATTTGTAGAATTGCACAGGTGTGAGCATTTCAAACTCCGCTTACTAACGATAAAACTATAATATACGAACTTTGTTATATAACAATATCCATATATTAAATTTAATGCATCACTAGAAAAACGCGCTCAGTGATGAGCGCGTTGCAGAATAACGTTGTCTAGGGAAGTAGGTAACTAGGTATAAAGTGAGGGGCTTAACTTGCTAAATACAGTGCAAATTGATGATAAAGACCAATGCCCAAAAGTACGTTTAATGGGAAGGTGAGACCAAGTGAGCTCAGCATAGCAAGGCCGATATCGGCATCTGGAATTGCTGCTTTAATTGCAGCAGGCGCAGCGATATAGGAAGCGCTGGCAAGTAGCGCGGCGAGAATAACGACCGAGCCTTGCGGTAGACCGAGAGTTTGCCCAACCACCACCCCGAGTGCACCTAATAAGAGCGGTGTGGTTAGGGCAAATAACGCCATACGCCAATGGTGCAGCGGTAGTGGGCGTAAAGTCTGCGCAGCGGTGATCCCCATTTCCAGTAAAAATAGCGCTAGTACCACTTTAAAACTACTGGTCAATAAACTGGTCACTTGGCTGCCTTGTTGGGTGCCATACATCATTCCAATCACCACACCACCTACCAATAAGATCACGCTTTTGTTGGTTAAAGTTTCGTGCCACAGTGCTTTAAGTGACAATCCAGGTTGCTCCGTGGGCGTAGTTTGATGACGACGATAGAGCAGCAAACCAACGATAATGGCAGGCAACTCCAATAGCACCAGATAAAGCGTCACTTCGGCACCAATATGCAGTTGTTGTGATTCCACATAGGCTAGCGCTACTGCGAAAGTCCCTGCGCTCACCGAGCCATAGTGCGCAGCGATACTGGCACTGTTGGCAACTGAAAGGCCTACCGCACGACGTAGTATTGGGTAAAGCGCTAAAGGAATTGCCGCACCTAACACCATGACCGTCAGCATTTCTGGTACTAAATGCCAGCTCAGGTTGCCATGCAGCACCATACCACCTTTGAGACCTATGGTGAGCATCAGCAATAAACTGAGCGTGTCATAAGTGGCTTTGGGGATTTTTAGATCTGAGCGCAAGAGTCCAGCAACTAAACCCAGCACAAAAAACATCACAACGATATCAGGCATGATTTCCTCTTCGAGTTAAGTAATCGGCAGCATTGTAAATGGATTTTGCTATAGCAAATAATTAAATGACTGGTAATAATGTATAGATATTTATCTATACCCTTGTTCAGAGCGCGAGGAAAGTCATCATGGACTTGCGACATTGTTCGTTCCGTTTACTGGAAGTGTTTATGAGCGTAGTACAAACCGGCTCGATTAGCGAAACCGCGCGCCGTTTGCATTTAACTCAGCCTACGGTTTCTATTCAAATCAAGCGTCTACACGAAGCGGTAGGGGAGCCACTGCTATTTCAAAAGCAGCAAAAGCTGGTTGCTACAGAGGCCGGTTTGGAATTGTTCCGTGTTTGTCAGCAAATGTTTGGTCATTTTGCGGATTATCGTGATTTTTTGCAGGAGCTTCGCGGCGGTGAGCGGGGACGCTGCCGTATTGCTATGGTCAATACGGCGCAATACATCTTACCCAAATTACTTGGGCCGTTTTCAAATGCGTTTCCACATGTGGAAATGAAAGTTGAAATTGGCAACCGTGAGCAAGTGCTCGCGCGTTTTGAACGTGCCGAAGACGACTTGTATGTATTTAGTCATCCGCCTTCATTAGAACATGCTCATGCGGGGCGCTTTTTACAAAATCCTTTAGTGTTTATAGCTGCGCCTGATCATCCTTTAGCTGCAAAAGAACCCATTACGCTTGCTGATGTGGTGGTTGAGCGCGTGCTATTACGTGAGCCGGGCTCTGCGACCCGGATGCTGTTTGAAAGCACCTTACAAAGTCGCGGGTTAATACTGTCAAACAGTATTCAAATGGCCAGTAATGAGGCTATTCGCGTTGCGGTGGGAGCGGGTATGGGTATCGCAGTGTTATCTCAGCATGTGTTGCCGAAATCTGACCAAAATATTGTGATTTTACCGGTTGAAGACGTGTCTTTAGTGAGTCATTGGTATTTTGTAGTGCGCACCGATCGCCATATTTCTCATGCGGCTCGGCACTTTTTGCAATTTGCCGAGCAACATCTTGATGCGTATTTAGATAGCACTTGGGTACGCAATGAGCTTTCACAACTAAGTCATAGACTAAATATGTAAATGAGCCGAGTTTAGTGAAATAAGATGCTGTCATTGGTTTAAGGATAAAAAATCAAGATAATTTAAAAGAATAGAAAATATTTGCGACCCTTTTATAGGTGCGATGTATCTTAGTAGATAGGGGGAGAAACAAATATGGTTACGAAGGATATTGTAAACGCATTAAAACGGGGGGAGTCGTGGGCGCACCGAGCCAGTTATGATTTATGTGCGCCAAAGCTATTGGCAGTCCTGGTTCAGATATTTAACGATAGGCACCAAGCGGAGGATATTTTGCAGGAGTCATTTATTGCAGCATTTGATAAAATTAATTCTTTACAAGAGGAGATGCACTTTTATTCATGGCTGAAAAGAATCGCTATAAACAAGAGTATTCGCCAGCTTCAGTCAAAAAGATACCAGTATGAGAATGAAGATTTAAAGGATGAACATCATGTTTTGGTGACGAGTGGTGATATTTTTGATAATGGAATTTTGCAAGTTTTTACTTATCTTGATGAGCAATCTAAGCTAGTTGTTTGGATGTATGTTGTTGAAGAATATAATCATTACGAAATTGCGGCGTTATTCAATAAGTCAGTGAGCTTTTCAAAAAGTATTGTATCTAGAAGCTTAGCAATCCTAAGAGAAAAGTGCAGGTTGTCAGATTATGTCGAATGAAAAATTAAATTTTGATAGCGAAGTAAAAAAGTTGAAGTCTGCTTTTGTCAATTTAGATGATGTAGCACCGTCTAAGATGGTGTGGGAACGAATTGAGCTTAGTGTCACTTGCAAAAGAAAATTAAATAAAGATAAAGAAAAGAGTAGTATTTTGGTCTGGTTTTTGCCTGCGTTGACGAGCTTCTTATTTTTCTTTTTCATTGTGCTTAATGTTGGTGATTATTATTTTGAATATGAGGAAAATAATCTTGTGTCGGAAGTGGAGCGGTTGGAAAAAGCTCTGTCAGACTCTGGATTTGAATATAAATTTTACTATTTGTATGCAGAGGTGGCACTGTTAGATATGAAAATCTCTACTAATGATGGCGCGGAAGATAAAGTGGAGTTTCTTAAAAAGAAAGTTGGTTTGCTTCAAAAGATTGTGGAAATAAATAATGCTGAAGTATTTAAAATTTAAATAAGAGGGAATTGTTGTGATTTTTAATCGAAGAGTTTTTTTTATTGCTGTTTTATTTTTTTTGGGTTTGCCATCTCCTGTATTGCTTGCACAGGATTTGGCTGCTAACTGTGCACGATTGGCCACAAGTTTGTTTGTAGCTAAAAGTAACGAATTTGAAATTGGATTAATTAGTCATAATGGTATCTTGTTGAACGGGGTGGTCGTACAAGGAAACAATTATGAATATAGCCCGATTATCTTAAACTTACAGCCTGGGCGACATCATTTTACAGGTAGTGCTTATCGAACCGCTTTTGAAGTGAACTTCGACCCATTGGAGAAAGTGAAACGGTCCGTATCAAAGAACGGTATATTTGAATTCATTATCGAAGTAGAGGCGGGGAAAGCATACAGGATTGCTGGAGTTGGTAAAATTCCAAAAGGGAGCTATATACCAAAAAATATGGACGTGATCGTAAAGTCGAAAAAGGATGTAGAATGTTTATCAGATGATGTTCTTCCAGCCTTAAGTGAAGAGGAACAAAGTAAATTTCAAAAAGAATTGCCCGAAGAATTGCAATTTCAATTGGATTATGTGGTTAACAATATAAAAAACTATTACTTGCTTAATAGCCCTGACATAGAAAATATTGAAATAAGCAAAAGTGGTAGAGGGTACTTTATGTTTGGTTTGCTTTTCGGGCTGAATCAATTTGAAGATATTGTAGTTTTAGATGTAATTGAAAAATCATTTGCTAGTAAATTTAAGTTTGAAAATAATGATGTGGTTGTGAGTGTTAATAATAAGGATATTAAGGGAAAAGAAGGTTATCGGCTACTGGTTGAGGAGTTAGAGAAACTTCGCCACGGTGGTGAACTAAGTTTTTCGGTGCTTAGAAAAAACAAGCAATTAAGGCTTAGCCATAACTTAGAACCGTCAATCGCACTAGATTACAATTTACAACTCAACCTTCAATAGATTGCTATGCCAGGGCGAGGCCGTGTTCAGAATTCTGTGTCATTTCATTAGACTAAATCAAAATGAGATGACACATGACCGGCCCAACAAAGCACTTGAGCTGCTTTACACCGATATCTTGCAGGCATATGGGCGTTGGCACACCCAATACAAAACTGGAATTTGACGCTGCCACAGCTGTCGATACACTTTAAGAAGGGCGTTTAGACGCTGAAATCGATCAGTGACTAGGCCGACACAGAATATTGAATACCCCCATTATTTATTTTGCGTAGAAAGTAAAACTCGATAATAAACCACCTCAGCTTGCCACAATGGGTCTTGGTGATGGGCTTTTTTAACGAACTGCATGCCAAGCTTCTTCATGACGCTGATTGAACCTAAGTTGTCTTCGACAGCAATGGCGCTAAGAGCATTGAGGTCATTATATTGAGGTAAGCAATTGGCGATATGCTGCGCCGCTTCGGTTGCATATCCTTTACCCCATGCGATTTGCTTAAAGCGCCAACCCAATTCTAAATCTTGGTCATCACGATTATCGCCAAAAAAGTACATCGGGCGCACCAATATCCAGCCAATAAACTGACCGTCGTCCAATTTGTTGCATTGCCATAAACCCCAACCCTGAGCTTGATTGCGATAAGACATCATGCGCGGGATAAAGAGATTGTTAATGTCAGCCATTGAGGTCGGTACACCGCCATTCAGAAAACGCATCACGGCCGGATCTTGGTCGAGCTCAAATAGTAGTTCGCCATCCAGTTCATCCATCAAACGATAACTGAGTCGCGCGGAATTTGTCAGTTGCATGTGATTTCCTTACTGCTTTTTTATGTTGGGTTACATACAATACGCGCCTTAGGTTGAAGAGGGCAAGCAATGAATAATTCGGTATTAGTATTGCGGCAGCGATTGTTGGCTAGCGCAACGCGTGAGTTTAACGCGCGCGGTGGGCGAGTGTTGCGCTGCGAAACCTGTTTGCTTGCTCAAACGCATTGTATTTGTGCGGGCATAAAAGTGGCAGAGCAATGTCAAAGTGCTGTATGTATCTTGATGTCACACAATGAAAGCTTTAAGCCCTCAAACACGGGGCGTTTGATTGCCGATGTAATGCCAGACAATTACGCTTTTCGCTGGAGTCGTACTGAGCCTGAGCCTGAGCTGCTGGCGCTATTGAACAATCCAACTTACCAACCTATTTTGGTTTTTCCTGCTGAAGAGGCCGAAGGGCACGAAATCATTGAGCGAGTTACTCGGCAACCCGATAAAGTGCCGTTATTTATCTTTTTAGATGGCACTTGGCGTGAAGCTAAACGTATGTTCCGCAAGAGCCCGTATTTATCTGCGTTTCCTGTGCTATCAATTACGCCAGAAACTTTATCTGACTATCGCTTACGTGTTGCCCCCCATGAACATCAACTCGGGACGGCGGAGGTGGCGTGTATGGTGTTACGTGACAATGGAGAAAGTCAGGCGGCGGAATATTTACAGCAACACTTTATTGATTTTCGAAATGCCTATTTGCGTAGTAAGAACCGTTTCCCACCAGAGGAATAACTCTAGGACTCGGGAGATGCGTGAGAAAATATCGGGATATAAAAATAAGAAGGGCGCGACCCTTGCGAGCCGCGCCTGCGGAATCTTCTTTTCGCATCCTGCGGTAGAGTAACTCTACATCCTAATTCGTCGGTCCATCACTACGTCGTTGTGATTCTTCGTAGCTCCAGTACTACTCTCTGAGTGCCGCTTTTCCTAAGCGCCGCTCGAAGGTAAAACTGTTCCTCACTTCCTGCTATACATCCGTATCACTTGCGCGTCCCGTGCGATCTGTGGTTTGGTCACACCAAGTCCTTAATTGCTAGGCTTTTAACTTATTCCTTGCCCATTAAATCCTAGACCGCTTCCTGCGTTTACATCCTGTAGTATTCCTAGTGGCACCGGTCATTCCCTTAAGTGGGGGTAAACGTCCGCTGTTCCTTTGCCTACTTCATCCTGGCAGCATCCTGCTATTCGATTCCGTTTCGAAATATCCGTATGTCCGCTACAACTTCCTGTCAACCAATCTGTCCTTGTGATTGGATATCTTCCCTAAGTTTCCTTACTAAACCACCAGTCATCATGACTGACAGTGTCCTTTGCTTCCTATGCCCAACATCCTGTTGTTTAATCCTTGTCCTACTGCTCTTCCTGAGCGTGCCAGCTTGGCTTTTTCCCATCCTTTGCTACACTTCCTGCGCAGCTCACTCATCCTGAGTGCCGTCCTCGTCGCTTTATCCTCAAGCTGTAGTGACAGTATAGATAAGTGCTTGGTAGCTGTATGCAAGCTAAAAAACTTTGTTATTTGTGTCATATTTTAGCCATAGATATAAACGTTATATAAAACAGGTGGTTAAGTTTTTTTTGCTGCTAATTTCTGCGCTATCTTCCACGATCGCTGTCATTGCTGTGAGAGATCTCGCACGAGTTACTTCTCAATTTGCGATACCGAAAATGAAAACATGTCATCGTTTTGTCATGATCCGCTGGCTTTCGCGCACAGAGTCGGTAAAATTTATTTGCTAATAGTTCTTATTTGTTCTGGAGGTAGGTTTTGCGTAAATTCGTTGCCATGATTACTGTGGCTCTAACGGCGGCGCCTGTGTATGCTGAGCAAGAAGTGAATATCTATTCGTTTCGTCAGCCTTTTTTGATCCAACCGATTCTGGATGATTTTACCGCCCAAACTGGGATTAAAACTAATGTGGTATTCGCTAAAAGCGGTCTGATTGAACGCGTCCAGCGTGAGGGCAAACATGCTCGGGCTGATTTAGTCTTAACCTCTAACTTCAGCGATTTAATGCAGTTAGAGAGTCTTGATTTGACTCAACCGATTCGCAGTGAAGTAGTTAGTAACAACGTTCCAGCGGCTTTTAGAGATCCCGAAGGCGATTGGGTGGCATTGACCAAACGGGTACGTAATGTGTACTCATCAAAAGAGCGGCTTGGCGCGTTACCGAATTTACGTTATGAAGATCTCGCGGCGCCAGAGTATAAAGGTAAAATCTGTACCCGTTCAGGCAAACATCCTTACAATGTTGGCTTAGTTGCCTCTATGATTGCGCACCACGGCGAAGCTGCAACAAAAACTTGGCTACAAGGGGTGAAAGCGAATCTAGCACGCACGCCGCAAGGTAATGATAGAGGCCAAGTTAAAGCGGTGAAAGAAGGCTTGTGTGACCTTGCGCTTGGAAATAGCTACTATTACGGCAATATGCTAGAGGACCCTGAGCAGCAAAGCTGGGCAGCGGCCGTGAACATTAATTTCCCGAATCAGCAAGACCGAGGCGCGCACATGAACGTTTCTGGTGTAGTTATGACCAAGTACGCTAAGAACGCCGAAAATGCCTTGAAACTTGTAGAGTTTTTGACTGAAAATAAGGCGCAAAGTATGTACGCTTCGGTCAACAAGGAATATCCAGTCAAGCCCGATGTTGCGGTGTCAGCGTTAGTCGCATCATGGGGTGAGTTCAAAGAAGATAGTTTACCGCTCAGTGAAATCAGTAAATATCGTCCACAGGCATTGAAGCTGTTGGATGAGGTAAAATTCGACCTTTAATGCAAATATCTTCTATTTGGTCTAAGTGGCCATGGCAGGCATGGTTAGTGGCCACTTTACTCGTCATGCCACTGTTATTTTTAATCGCTACCGCGCTGCAGGGCAGTTCAGATGTGTTTGAACACTTGTGGCAAACAGTGCTTTGGGATTACAGCCTTAACACCGTGCTATTGATAGTCGGTGTTTTACTGGTTTCGTCTATTCTGGCACTCCCTTTAGCTTGGTTAGTGGCTTACTGCGAATTTCCCGGTCGGCGCCATTTCAGTTGGGCGTTGATGTTACCACTGGCGATGCCCAGTTATGTTATTGCCTATATTTATACCGATTTGCTCGATTACGCAGGCCCTGTGCAGGTGTGGCTGCGCGCTCAGTTTGGCTGGCAAAGCCCAGACGACTATTGGTTTATAGACCTACGCACTTTGTCAGGGGCGACACTTATGTTGGCGTTAGTGCTTTATCCGTATTTGTTTCTGATTTTTAAAACCGCCTTGCGGGAACAGTCGTTTAAATTGCTGCAGGCCGCACAAGTGATGGGGCACTCGCCAATGGCGAGTTTTTTCAGTGTAAGTTTACCGCTGGCTCGTGGTGCGATTGTTGCTGGGCTGGCTTTGATAGCGATGGAAACCATGGCTGACTTTGCCACGGTACATTATTTTGCGGTTAACACACTCACTACCGCAGTTTACGACACTTGGCTGGGTTACTATTCACTGCCGGCAGCGGCTAAAATTTCAGCGCTAATGTTACTGCTGTTATTTTCCTTGATGGCGCTAGAGCGTGTGAGCCGAGCGGGTAAGGTAGAACATGAACGTCAAGCGGTGCGTAATGAAGGACAGTTATATTGGTTGTGCGGTACTAAGGCTTGGCTTGCCACCGGTTGGGCTATCATGGTCCTGATGTTGGCTTTTATCTTACCTGTATTGGTGCTGGCTGATTATGCACTTACATATTGGCAAGACGCGTGGCAAGACGAATTTGCACGCTTTGCTTGGCAAAGCTTGCAGGTGGCGATGTGGGTCAGTGCTATTTGTGTGGTGTTAAGTACTTTGCTTGGTTTTTGGCAGCGTTTCAGCACAGCCCCAGGTTCGCGTTTACCTGCACGACTTGCCAGCACTGGCTATGCGTTACCAGGAACGGTACTAGCGGTGGCGGTGTTATTACCTTTAACTGCGTTGGACAATACACTTAATGAGTGGTTTGATGGTAGCCAATGGCAACCTGGATTACTATTTAGCGGCACCATATTTGCGCTTATTTTTGCCTATGTGGTGCGGTTTTTTGCCGTGGCACAAGGGGCGATTGAAGCCAGCTATGGCAAAATCAGCCCATCGCAAGATATGGCGAGCTTTTCGTTGGGTAAAGGGCCATGGCGCACTTTTTGGCGCGTCCACGTACCGCTGCTGCGCCGCGGTATGTTAACGGCGGCGCTCTTGGTATTTATTGAAAGTATGAAAGAACTCCCCGCGGCCTTGTTATTGCGACCATTTAATTTTGAAACATTGGCAACCCATGTCTATCAATATGTGAGTGACGAGCAATTAGAACTGGCAGCGTTTAGTGCGCTACTGATTGTATTAGTTGGATTATTACCTTTGTATATCATTAACCGTTCGATGGAGAGTGCTGGTGGCAAGCTTAGAGATTAATGCGCTGACCTATCGCTATGGCCAAAACAAGGTGGTCGATGACCTCAATCTAACCGTGGCTGACAACGAAATTGTCTGTTTGCTTGGTGCCAGTGGCTGTGGCAAAACCACCACCTTGAAATTGATAGCGGGCCTTATCCAGCCGGAGCAAGGGGTTATTCAAATTGGTGGCTCGCGAGTCAATGAGCATAAGCTCTTTGTGGCGCCACAGCACCGTAATATTGGTATGATGTTTCAGGATTATGCGCTATTCCCACACCTCAACGTCGCAAAAAATATTGCCTTTGGGTTAAAAGGCTTAAATAAAGCACAACGTGATGCTCGGGTTAAAGAAATGCTGCAGCTGGTGCAACTTGAAGAGTTTGCAGCGCGTTACCCGCATGAGCTGTCTGGTGGACAGCAGCAGCGGGTAGCAATTGCTAGAGCGCTCGCTTATCGACCTAAACTGTTATTGCTCGATGAACCTTTCTCCAATATCGACAGCCAAGTGCGCTTTTCGCTCATCAATGACATTCGGCAAATCATTAAACAACAGGGCGTAGCGGCGATATTTGTAACGCATTCGCGCGAAGAGGCGTTTGCTTTTGCCGATAAACTGGCAATTATGGAGCAAGGTAAAATTGCTCAGTTAGATAGCGCCGAAGCGCTGTATCGCGCCCCCGCAAATCGCTACGTAGCGGAATTTATGGGGCAAGGGGTTTATCTTGATGCCAAAAAAATCTCAGATTATCAAGTTAGTACGAATTTTGGTGTGATACATTCAAGCCAGCCTTTAGCTGCCCATAGCACAGGTCAAGTTTACTTGCGGCCGCAACATATGCGCTTGATAAATGGCGAAAACCATCAAATCGAGCTATTACAACAGCGCTATTTAGGGCTAGACTATAGCTATACAATTGTAATCGAAGATCAGGCTTTAGAATTACAACAATCAGCTCGGCATGCCATTGACGTGAATGCGGCTTTGGCGGTTGAAGTTGAACCGCACGCTGTTACCTATTTTGCGCACGAAGCTTAGCTTGTGATGGCTAGAGGTAGCGCGATCCGCTAAGCAATGTTGCAACCATCTTCAAGCACAGTTGCCGAATAACAATAAGCTGGGGTGTGTCGTCTTATGGCGCAAGCACAATCTGGAGTCTGTGCAGAGGCAAATCTGCATGGCTTACATTTATTTTTTAATGTCTTAGAAGGGCATGACGAAGCTGTGCGCGAAGCGCTGGCGGACTATTTACTGTTGCTTGATGAGTTCAGTGACCGCTTTTCGGAATCTATGATCTCAAGCTTTATTGCCATTGGCGCGCAGTACTGGCCGCATCTTTATCCCGAGTATATTCCTAGTAGTTTGCGTAGTTTTCCGCATTTTCCGCACAGTGAGCATAGCGTTCATAGCCAACCGGTTGACCTGATGCTCGTGGTGCGTTCAGACCGTGAAGACGTCAATCATTTATTTGCCCAGCGGGTACTGCAGCTGTTGGCAAGCGGTGTGGAGCTGGTATCACAGGTACGCTGCTTTCGGTTTTTGGACGGTCGCGACTTTAATGGTTTTATTTATGGTGCGGATACCCCGCATGGGCGTGATAAGCGTTTAGTCGCGTTGGTTCATAATCCCGGACAATGGGACGACCAAGGCAGTTATGTGCATGTGCTGCGTAACAAGTTTGATATGCACAACTGGCAACGTTTAACGCTGGAAGAACAAGAACAAATTATGGGGCGTACTCGGCTTGATAACAGCTTATTGATGCCACCGCGCCCAGATAGTCATGCCTGTTTAAGCGAGCTTAAAGATGAACATGGTCGGGCATTGGTATTAAACCAAAGTATGCCGTTTGGCGATGTTTATACTCAGGGTAGTCTGTGGCTGAGCTGTTCTGCGCACGGTGATGGGCTTGAGCTGGTGTTAGCTAAACGTTTAGGCAATGAGCTATGTTATGACCGTTGGTTGGATTATTGCGTGAGTGATATGGGCGCTGCATTTTTCGCGCCCTCACAGCATTTTATTCGGTATATGGCCAAGCCTAATTAGACGTTATCAAACAAAGTGCGCACGCGCTCCATGGTGGCGTCGATTTCAGTGACTTTGGCAGGCGCAATAAAAATGGTATCGTCGCCTGCGATAGTGCCAAGTACGCCATCTGCTTTACTCAACGAATCCAGTAAACGAGCGATTAATTGCGCTGCGCCCGGGCTGGTGCGAATGATGATCATCATTTCGTTGTGGACTATGTCTATCACCAACTGACGCAGTGGGCTCTTTGCGGTTGGTACACCCATTTCGACCGGTAAACAGTACACCATTTCCTGTTTGGCATTGCGCGTTCGCACTGCACCAAACTTACTCAGCATACGTGACACTTTGCTTTGGCTGATATTGTCAAAGCCTTGATCTTTTAAGGCATCGACAATTTCGCCTTGTGAACCAAAGTTTTCTTCTTTTAGAAGGGCTTTAAACGCGCGGACAAGTGCTTCTTGCTTTTCTTGGGGTTGCATTACTGTTCTCTTTTCTCTCACGGTATCAATACGATTCTACACAAATCCATGCAATTGCCCAAGTATTGTCAGGCAAAGTTGTGGTCTGCTGTGTTAAAGCAGCGGGGTCGGGTTGGTTTAAATTGGTGCGATGTTTTTTGAGCGCATAGCAAGGTTACAGTTCGCTAACCTAACCCGTTTTATATTTTGTTGTAGGGCTAAATTCGCATTGAGCTGCTAACTTGTAGCGTAATATCACCAGACAGTGGCAAGATGTTTACAACTATGGTCGAAAAAATCTTGAATATAAGCAGGATTAATTTGTTTTTATCGGTGCTTTTCATTATCTTTAGGGCACTTTTTATCCCTACCCCAAATTACGGAGAATTCCCATGAAAGTTGCTGTATTAGGTGCCGCTGGTGGTATCGGCCAAGCGCTGTCTCTACTACTTAAAAATGGTTTACCAGCTGGTTCTGAGCTAGCGCTTTACGACGTAGCGCCTGTTGTTCCAGGTGTTGCAGTTGATCTTTCTCATATCCCAACTGCAGTTAAAGTTGCAGGTTTTGGTAAAGACGATTTAGACGCAGCGCTAGTTGATGCTGACATCGTTCTAGTACCAGCGGGTATGCCACGTAAGCCAGGTATGGACCGTGCTGATCTATTCAATGTTAACGCAGGTATCGTGAAAGCACTTGCTGAAGGTATGGTGAAAAACTGTCCTAAAGCACTTGTTGGTATCATCACTAACCCAGTTAACGGCACAGTACCTATCGTTGCTGAAGTATTCAAAAAAGCAGGTGTGTATGACGCTGGCCGTATCTTCGGTGTAACGACACTTGACGTGATCCGTTCAGAGGCGTTTGTTGCTGAGCTTAAAGGTCTAGACGTTGCTAAGGTGAAAGTACCTGTGATCGGCGGTCACTCAGGCACTACGATTCTACCTCTACTCTCACAAGTTGAGGGTGTTGAGTTTACAGCTGAAGAAGTTGCTGCATTAACACCACGTATCCAAAACGCAGGTACTGAAGTAGTTAACGCAAAAGCAGGTGGCGGTTCAGCAACACTTTCAATGGGCGCTGCAGCAGCACGTTTCTGCTTCTCGCTAGTGAGAGGCCTACAAGGCGAAGCAAACGTAATCGATTACGCTTACGTTGCAGTTGAGAATGGTGATGCTCCTTACTTTGCACACCCAGTTCGTCTAGGTAAAAACGGTGTTGAAGAGATCCTTTCTTACGGCACGCTAAGTGCGTTCGAAGAGAAAGCGAAGAACGACATGCTAGACACGCTGAAAAAAGATATCCAAGAAGGTATCGACTTTATGGCGTAATCGCCAAAGTGTGGAAGAAGCCTGCCATTGCAGGCTTTTTTTATGCGTGTTGACACACCAAATGAGTATAACGTCCGATAGAGGCGTAAGGCTCTTGTTGGTTGTATTCAAGTTCAAATGCCAGCAGTTGCTCAAACGCCGTGGCTGCTTTTTCTTGGTCGCGCATATAGTCATGAAAACAGCGCACGCCCGTTTTGCTTATTACGGTTAAATTGAGTTGTTGTAACCACAGGGCGACGGCTTTAGGATCAAGTGGTTGATTAGGGTTAAGACTGACTTTTTTCTTCACTTTTAAATCGGCCTGCACATAATCAAAATTACCATAAAGAATATTCGCAAGACGTTTAGCGTCTTTGTTGTAATACATCAAACTCAAGTAACCCGTGGGCTGCAGCGCATCTTTAAGTAGTGCTACCGCAGCTTGTTGGTCAACCAACCATTCAAGCACCGCATGACACAGCACTAAGTCAAATTTACCGAGCGATAAGGTCGCGAGCGCTTGCAGCGGGGCGTGGATAGTCTCAAGGCGCTCGGATAACCCTAACTCCGCCGCACGCTTATTGGCGATGGCAAGCATGTCCTCCGAGATATCAATTAAGGTCACATGGTGGCCGAGTCCTGCCAGAAACAGCGCCAGTTGGCCTTGACCACCACCAACGTCTAAAATCCGTTTACTACCGTCTTGCCCAAGCCAAGGGATTTCGGCTTGTAAATCGCGCTGTAGCACCGCTTCACGGATCTGACCTTTGGCAGTTCCGTAAATATTGCGGCTAAATTTATTGGCGATGCTATCGAAGCTTTTGTCTTTGGCCATAGTTGCGTTACACCGGGTTATCGATATCGATAAATTCGACGTCTAAACCGTACTGCTCAGCAAGGTATTCGCCAAGTGCTTTTACCCCGTAACGTTCGGTGGCGTGGTGGCCTGCGGCAAAAAAGTGGATATTTTGCTCGTTTGAGGAGTGAATGGTTTGCTCCGATGCTTCACCTGTGAGGTAGGCGTCGATACCTTGGCTTGCTGCCATATCAATAAAGCTTTGACCCCCACCGGTACACCAAGCAATGGTTTTAATTAAGTGGTCGCCAGCTTGATTGATCAGCGGTTTACGACCTAGACGCTGCTCAATTAACTCGGCAAATGCGGTTACAGTCATAGGCTCAGCCAATTTGCCTTTGACTGCAACACAGGACTTATTCCAAGGCTCTAATGGGCGTTCAATGGTCAGGCCAAGGAGTTGTCCAAGCTGGGCGTTGTTGCCCAGTTCTGGGTGCACATCTAAGGGTAAATGGTACGCCAGCAGGTTGATATCGTGATTAAGCAAAGTTTGTAAACGGCGTTTTTTGTAGCCTGTAACAGCTGGGTCTTCGCCTTTCCAAAAGTAGCCGTGATGGACCAATACGGCATCGGCTTGCTTAGCGACAGCCGCATCGATAAGTGCTTGCGAAGCCGTCACGCCGGTAACGATTTTTTGGATCTCAACTTTACCTTCGACCTGCAAGCCGTTAGGGCAATAGTCGTTAATCTGGAATGGCTTTAATAATTCAGTAAGTTGATTGACGAGTTTGCTGCGCTTCATGATAGCCCCCTTAAAAGCTGCTAGTGTAGCGCTTTTCATGGCGATGAGCAGCGCTTTTTCGGCTCATTTGCGGGGCTTTCACTTACAATAAGTTTACGGTGGCCGTATTAGTTGGTGTTGCAGCAAGCTGACAAGTAAACTCATCCCCATAAGCATAGAACGGCTCTGAGATTGGGGTGCGAAAATTCAAGCCAATTCCGCTGCAAATGCAAAAAGGCAGAGAAATTAACCTTCACTGCCAAGTAACGCAGCAGCGAGGCGAACAAAATCCGACGAAGTTAAAATCCCCACCAACTTATTCTCAGTATCAACCACAGGTAAGCAGCCATGACGATTGCGCACAAAAAAGGTCGCCATATCTTTTAATTGCTCGTCAGGCTTGATAGCGACAAAATCTGTGGTCATCACTTCTTTCACTAATTGCTGTTTTTCCCTGCGTTCCAAGGCATGTTGGCCAAAGGTGGCAAGAATTTTCATCACATTGGCTATCATGATTTTTTGCGTTAGCATACCGAGCAATTGCCCTTCGGCATCAATGACAGGAATGTGGCGGATATTTTTCTCGCGCATTAAATCATGAGCGGTTTTTAAAGTGTCATTCTCACCCACACACAACGGGTCTGGTGTCATTAAATCTGAAACAATCTTTAACATTTCCTTACCTCTTGGCAATTGCAATCACCTTAGAGTTTAGACAAGAATGGCTGTAAAGATGCCGAGTTAGATCAATAAAATCACAAAATAACAGGATTTAAAAAATGACCAAGGTCTTACTGACAACCGCAATAAGCATATTATTGATGATGGGCAATGCACAGGCTCAAGAGCGTAGCAGTGATTACAGTAAATTGAATTCGGTGCTGACGTTACTTAGTCATACAAAGTCTCCTTATGTGGCCGCTGATGTCAATGTCACCGTTAAAAATCCGACTGTCCAACTTAAAGATGTGAAAATTTGGCTCAGTGAGCAAGACAAAGTCATTGCGCATGGTGAAATCGACTCACAAGGTCATCTTACTTTGCCAGTCCTGCCCAGCGCACAAGCTAAAAATGTGCTATTGCATGTGAATCACAGCAAAGACGATGTAGCCATCAATATAGAAACGCAGATCACTGAGCCTAAATCCAAAACGCTGCATTACAACGAGCTGTTTGAGTTACTGGACGACGTCAACGAATACATAGAGTTGATGGCGGGTGGTTTTGCTTTTGCTGCCCCTAGCATGGATGCGTTGGAATTTACCTTCAGCGAGCCAGCTCGCATTGAAATCAAAGCCAAGAAAAAAACTTATCGTTATGAAACGGATAAGGATTTAAAAATAGCGCTGGATGTATCAAAGAAACTGCGAGCAGAAAATCCGCTAATTGAGTTTAGCCATTTTCCCACTAGCATGGCGCCAGCGGATTAAGGCGTTAATATCGGCTCGATAAAGTCAGGTACTTCGTTGGTGGCCAGTTGTAGATACTTAGCGCTGACCAGCTGAGAAACGGGTACTAAGTTATAACCCTCAGCCAAGAGTTGCGGTAAGGCTTTGGCAAGAAAGATAAAAGTTTCAGGATAAGGGTGGGCAATGGCAATAGCGCTACGTTCATTGGTTGCCACACGTTTGAGTTCATCGAGCTGAGCTTGCAATGCTTGCTCACTCAGCTCGTTGTCGAGAAATACGTTGCGGGCGACATTTGCCACGCCATACAAGTTAGCCACCGACTGCGCTTGAGTCAGTTCTGTGGTGCGACTGTCTAAAAAGAACAAATCGCGCTTTTTCAGCAGCTCCATTACCCATTTCATCGCTTCTGTTTGCTGTGTGAGCGCTGATCCCATGTGATTATTGATACCACGCACTTGCGGTAAGCTAGCAAGCGCATGCCCAAGGGTACTTTGTAGCTCATTTTTGTTCATATCTAAGGTCAACCCGCCTGGGCCAAGCGGTCTAGGCTCGTTGGCTTGCATCGGAACGTGTAGCAGGAGCTCTTTGCCTTCTTTACTGGCTAAGTAGGCAAACTGTTGTGAGTAAGGAGTATGTGGCAAAATAGAAAAGGTCACTGCGCCAGGCAAACTGAGCAGTTCTAAATCTCGCTGATGATAACCTATATCATCAATCACAATCGCAATTGTTTTGCCAGTTGCAGAAGCGTTGCAGCAGAGTATTGCAAGCGTCCCCCACAACCATCCTTTCCAAGTTTTGAGCACAGTGTGTTTTCGTTATTATTGTTTTGACAGAATTAAAGGATCCAGTTTTGCTAACATGCTTGCCATTTCTACCGTGGTATCAGGTAGGGCGAGGTTCATTATAACGGCTTTACTTAATTGTGAAAGCACCTCTTGCTCCAGTAATACGTCAGGCTTGATGCCAATTCCATCAATCGACTGGCCGGAGGGGGTGTAATAGCGTGCCGTAGTGAGTTTTAAAGCAGTATTACCGTCGCCAATCGGGATCAGAGATTGTACAGAACCTTTGCCATAAGAGGTGGTTCCCATAATTAATGCACGGCGATTATCTTGCAGCGCGCCGGCGAGAATTTCTGCGGCGGATGCTGAGTTGCCGTTGATCATAATAGCAATCGGTGCGCCGTTAAGAATATCGCCCCGTTGCGCCGTAAAAGCTTGGTTAGCATCAAAAAAACGCCCTTTGGTGGTGACTATAGTGCCGCTGTTAAGGAATAGATCCGCAATCGCTACGGCACTGCTAAGGGTGCCACCGGGATTATCACGCAAGTCAATAATAAGGCCGCGTAGCGCACCACCATATTCACTTTGCTGCATGGAGATTAACCGTGCCACATCATGATAGCTGTGGTTGTTAAAACTACTGATGGCGAGATAGCCAATGCCGTTGCCAAGCAGCCGACCCGTCACACTGTCGATATTGATTGCTTGGCGCTGTAAGGCCAAGGTGATTTGCTGTAGCTGGCGTTCAACAGTGAGTTTTATGGTCGCTAGTTTGGCCGCACGCAACAGTGCAGAGACGTTTTGCAACGATTCTTTAGCAATATTGCGACCATCAATAGCAATTAGCTTATCACCTGCTTGTAAGCCGCTTAGCGCCGCCGGCGAGCCTTGTAGGGTATTGATGATGATAAGCCCCTGCGGCTGCTCTTCAACTTCAATACCAAGGCCTGTGTAGTGGCCACTGGCAGCACTGAACACGGCTTCAAGCTCACTTTCGTTGAGGTATTTAGAGTAGGGATCAAGCTTAGCGAACAGCTCGTCTAAACCCGATTTGCTCAGGTCGCTCAGAGGTAGATCATCAACATAGTAAGCATGAATGTGAAATAAAATCTCATTAGTTTGCTCATCGTTGAGTTGTTTTGCAGGGGAGGCGGCGAGGGACGGCGAAAACAGGCAAAACAAGACAAAAAACAGTGCTAACAGCCAACTACGGTAATGGGTTGGTGTCTCAAAATTATCAAATTTGTAAATCATGGGCTGCTCCTCATCGGGTGCAGCTCACGCTTCTCTTATGATTTTCTGCACCATTCTATCGGATTCACAGCGCGTCCCTTATGCCGTATTTCGAAGTATAGACCAGGATTTTGTTGTCCGCCGCTTTGGCCAACTAAAGCGATAATTTCGCCACTGGTCACCGTGTCGCCAACATCTTTTAGCAAGGTTTGCGCGTGGCCATAGAGGCTCATAAAACCATCACCATGATCAAGCACTATCACCCAGCCGTAGCCATTCAGCCAATCGGCAAAGACCACTTGCCCTTGATAAACGCTGGCAATTTGGCTACCTTCTTTGGCGTCAATCACGACACCATTCCAGTTTAAGCCGGTATGTTTGCGCGCGCCAAAATGGTTACTGAGACGCCCTGTAAGTGGCCAAGGTAATTTACCTTTGTTACCTTGCAAGCCATTTAAAGTGACATTACGCGCTTGCGTTTGTTCCTTCTCAGCTTGAAGTTTAGCCAGCATGTCACGCAAGGTTTGTTCGTTGTCTTTCAGGTAAGCAATTGCGGTTTCAGTCGCTTTGAGGGTATCTTGTAGTTGTTTGGCTTGTCGCGCTTGTTCTTGCTGAGCGGTTTTTAAATCCGCGACGCGACGTAACTGCTCTTCTTTTAAAGCGAGTAAGTTGTCTTTCGCTTTATCTAACTGTTGTTGGTTTTTAGCGATTCTCAAAACGATACTTTTGAGCTCTTCCAACTGCTCGGTGCGGCTTTTATTAAGGTAATCGTAGTACACAATTATCCGCTCTAGCGTAGTTGCATGCTCCTGATTCAATAGCATTTTAGAGTAATCGTGGGCGCCATTCATGTAAGCGCTTCGCAGTTGTGCAGCAAGAAGGTTTTGCAGGATACTTTTACGCTTGTTAAGCTCACTGCTTTCTCGTTCGAGAATTTGTTGTTGCTGCTGATTCTCGGCTATTCCTTGTTCGGTAAAATCAAGTGCTCGTACATGCTCTGCAACGGATAGTTCAACCCGTCGGAGTGTTTTTTCCATGCGTTTTAAATTACTTTGCTGCTCGGAAAACTTCGCCTGACTGCGTTTGATCTCTTGCTGTACTTCTAATAAATCCTGTTTAGTGCGCGTTTCATTGGCATGCACAGGAAGTACCAGAAGACAAATAAGGAGAGCAAGAAAGCGTTGCGCTTTAAACGAAAGCGCAACAGCTTTATCTTTGCTGGTTTGGATACGCACCGGCATGCCGATTAGGCGTTCAATGTCACAATTGGGCTGCCAGTCATTTCCGCAGGCTGCGGCATACCAAGTAAGTGGAGCATAGTCGGTGCAACATCGCTGAGCGTTTTACCAGCATGGGCGGTCGCTTCACGGCCGACATAAATAAACGGTACTGGCTCGCTGGTGTGCGCAGTATGGGCTTGACCTGTGCTTGAGTCAGACATTTGTTCGGCGTTACCGTGATCTGCGGTGATAAGCGCTTCACCGCCGACTTCTTTGAGTGCCTCAAGTACGCGTCCAATACAGCTATCTACCGCTTCACAGGCTTTTACTGCGGCGTCAAATACCCCAGAGTGACCAACCATGTCACCATTGGGATAGTTAACGATAATGACATCAAATTCACCGCTGTGGATAGCATCGACTAATTTGTCGGTGAGTAGCGCCGAGTTCATTTCCGGCTGTAAGTCGTAAGTTGCCACTTGTGGCGATGGGATCAGTTCACGTTTCTCGCCGTCAAATAGCGCCTCACGGCCACCGCTAAAGAAAAATGTCACATGCGCGTACTTTTCGGTCTCAGAAATACGCAGCTGGGTCATGTTATGTTTGGCTAGCCATTCACCTAGCACGTTATCAAGTGACTCTGGGGCAAATGCGACAGGCGCATTGATGTCGGCGGCATACTCAGTCATCATCACAAAACCGCTAAGCTTAGGTGTGCGCTTTTTATTGAAGCCACTAAATGCAGGGTCAACAAAGGCGCGGGTCATCTGACGCGCGCGGTCAGCGCGGAAGTTCAAGAACAGCACAGTGTCATTGTCATTCATAGTGACTGGAGTTTGCTCTGCGGTTGCGATGGTCGTGGCTTTGACAAATTCGTCGTTTTCTTCGCGTGCGTAGGCCGCAGCTAATGCTTCAACCCCAGTTGCAAAGTTATATTGCGCTTCGCCACATACCATAAGGTTGTAAGCGGCTTCGACACGATCCCAACGGTTATCGCGGTCCATGGCATAGTAACGACCTATGATAGTGGCTAAACGACCACAGTTGAGTTTGGCAAACTCAGCTTCAATGCGTTCAATTGACGCTTTGGCGCTGCGTGGTGGTGTATCACGGCCATCTAAAAATGCGTGCAAATAAACTTGTTTGGCACCACGTGCGGCCGCAAGGCCGATGGTGGCGATGATATGATCTTCGTGACTATGCACACCACCTGGGCTCAGTAATCCCATGAGGTGAACTGCTGCGCCTTTAGCCACGGCTTGGTCAATGTAGTCTACTAGCACGGGGTTGTGTGCAAACTCACCATCATCAATGGCTTTAGTAATACGAGTAAAATCTTGGTAGACGATACGACCGGCACCTAGATTAACGTGACCTACTTCAGAATTGCCCATTTGCCCTGGCGGTAAGCCAACGTCCAAACCTGAACCGGAAATCAGCGTATGGGGGCGAGTTTGCCAAAGTTCGTCAAGCACAGGGGTGTGTGCGGCCAAAATGGCATTGCTTTCTGCTTCTTCTCGATATCCCCAGCCGTCTAAAATCATTAGTACGAGCGGCTTTTTCTTCGCTGTCATTTGGACTCCTGAAATATGGCACGATGTTCGGACGTAGCATACCTTGTTTTGCTCAAATGTTCAGCCTTTTAGATGTTGATTTCTGCTCAAGATGTCGCTGCAACAGGAGATTTTCTGACGCCATAAAGCAAAGGGCTGATTTAGCAAACACATCTGTGTATACTTGCTGGGTTAAACCTAAATCTTGCAATATTAAGTGGAAAAGGCATGGAACAATATATTGAGTTTCTTAGCAATCATCCCGTGCTCAGCATTATTTGGCTGATTATCGCGGCGATGTTGATTGGCAGCTGGTTCAAGAGTCAATTTTCAAAAATTCGTCAAATTAATCCGCAACAATTAACCCTGCTTGTCAATCGTCAAGACGGTCAGGTAGTAGATATTCGTAGCCAGAAAGAATTTAATCAAGGCCACATTGCGGGTGCCATACACCTTGCAGCCGATAAAGCCAAGCAAGGTGATTTAAGTACCCTTGAAAAATTCAAATCTGCGCCCATTATACTGGTATGTAATGCGGGTATCACGGCAAATGGCATTGCTGAAGTCTGTCACAAAGCGGGTTTTGAGCAGGTATTTGTGTTGTCTGGTGGTATGGGAGCTTGGCAGTCTGCTGGCTTGCCGACTTCAAAATAAAAAGGTGAATAATGAGTAACGTTGTTATCTATACCAAAGACTATTGTCCTTATTGCCATCGTGCGAAAGCACTATTAGACAGCAAAGGGGTGAGCTATACCGAGTATGATATTGGTAAACAACCACAACTACGCGATGAAATGATTGCCAAAGCCAATGGCCGTATTACTGTACCGCAAATTTTCATCAATGACGCTCATATTGGTGGCTGTGATGATATGATGGCTATCGAAGCTCAAGGAAAACTCGACGCATTATTGCGTGGATAATTTATAACGATAACAAGACTGCGCGGTATATATGAACAACCGCGCACGTATACAAGTAGGATTAGTAATGACTGAACAAAACCACAACGAAGCAGCAGAGCAAGCAGGCGCACAATTTTCTATCCAACGCATTTATGTAAAAGACGTTTCGTTTGAAACGCCAAACTCACCAGAAGTGTTCCAACTAGAGTGGGCACCAGAAGTGAAGCTAGACATGGACACCAGTTCAAATCGTCTAGACCAAAACGTGTTTGAAGTTGTACTGTCTTTAACTGTGACAGCAACTATCGGTGAAAAAACAGCATTCCTGTGTGAAATCCAGCAAGCTGGTATTTTTACAATTGCTGACTTAGAAGAAATTCAAATGGCACATATGCTAGGCGCATTCTGTCCTAACATCCTATTCCCATATGCGCGCGAAGCAGTCTCAAGCTTAGTCAACCGTGGCACATTCCCACAGTTAAACCTTGCGCCGGTAAACTTTGACGCGTTATTCGCTCAGTATATGCAGCAACGCGCAGCGGCCGCAGCAGCAGCTGAGCAGGCTGAAGCAAACGCGTAACTGATGATGAGTACAGCTCAATCTGCTGTTACGGTTTTAGGGGCGGGGTCTTACGGCACCGCCCTTGCCATTTGTTTCGCCCGTAACGGCCATCAAGTAACGCTGTGGGGTCGTAATGCTGATGACATCGCTGAGATTGCCAGCAGTCGTGAAAACAGCCGTTATTTGCCCGGACTCACGCTACCCCCTTCGTTGCAGTTAGAAGCCTGCCTCCAAACCGCAGTCGCCGCTAGCCAAGTCATCTTAGTCGTGGTGCCAAGTCATGCGTTTGCGCAAACACTTGAGCAGATCAAGCCGTTTTTACGCCCCGATGCCCGTGTTGCTTGGGCGACGAAAGGGTTAGAACCGGATACAGGGCGTTTATTGCAAGAAGTGGCGCTGGAGATCTTTGGTGAAAGTGTGCCGTTAGCTGTGCTATCTGGGCCGACTTTTGCAAAAGAAATGGCAGCGGGTTTGCCTACGGCAATCTCTGTGTCTTCAACTTGTCCAGATTTTCGTACGCAATTAGCTAAATTACTCCATTGTGGTCGTTCATTTCGTGTCTACAGCAATGATGATTTTATCGGTATCCAATTAGGTGGTGCGGTGAAAAACGTGATTGCAATTGGCGCGGGGATGTCCGATGGCTTTGGCTTTGGTGCAAACGCGCGTACTGCTCTTATCACTCGCGGTTTAGCTGAGTTATGCCGGTTGGGTTGCGCGCTAGGTGCTCGCTCTGAAACCTTTATGGGCATGGCGGGGCTTGGCGATCTGATCTTGACTTGCACCGATAACCAATCGCGTAACCGACGTTTTGGTTTAGCGCTGGGTCAAGGCAAAAGTGTTGACGAAGCGATGGCCAGTATCGGCCAAGTGGTGGAAGGTTACCGTAACACCAAAGAAGTGTATTTATTAGCGCAGCGTGTCGGAATTGAAATGCCTATCACTGAGCAGATCTACCAAGTCTTATATCAGCAAAAAGACGTTAAAGAAGCTGCGATGGCGCTATTAGGTCGCGAGCAAAAGGCGGAATAATGCCTTTTGCTTACTTTGATATGCACTGTTGTTAATTTAACCGTAGTACCACACTGTTTGCCGACCTAGGTTTAGCAAAATAATAGCCTTACAATATTTCACCGCCCATGACATTGCGCCATGTTTGCCTGCTCTTCACTTAGTGCTCCTTCTGCAACCACCTCGATATTTAGACACTTAGCTAAGCGTATGATAGTGCGGGTGATCTTCCGAGCCTACGGAGAAGCAACTATATCCACAATAAACGAGCGCTCTATTTTCAGTACATCAGTGGGAATTTATTCGGTTGCCCAAACGCCGACATGTTGATTGCGATACAACCAAACAGCATTTGTCGCTGACGCCACTGAGCTATTTTGGCAAAGCCTTGTTCAAGTACCAAATTAGTGCGTTTGACTATCCTAGCTAATTGAGAAAGCGTAGTAAAAATCAGGGCGTGTTAATCAAAAATCATACCTCAAAGGTCAACACGCCCTAGGCCTTAATGCAAAATCTAGCTTAAGTTTTTATTGTGCGTTGGGAAACCCCAATTGCCGCCATGACTCATAGACAAACACTGCGACCGCATTAGAAAGGTTCATACTGCGGCTATTGGCACACATAGGGATACGTACCCGTTGTTCTTCAGGTAACGAGAAAATCAAAGACTCCGGCAAGCCGCGTGATTCCGGGCCAAATAACAAGCAGTCACCGGCTTGATAGTCGGGTTCATGATGAAAACGTTTACCTTTTGTAGTACAAGCAAATACACGTCTTGGGGCGCGAGCTGCGAGGTAGTCTTCTAATGAGGCATGCCGTTGAACATGAGTAAACTCATGATAATCCAAGCCTGCGCGACGAACACGTTTATCATCCCATTCAAATCCAAGCGGCTCAATTAAATGTAGCGCATAGCCGGTATTGGCACATAGCCGAATAATATTGCCCGTGTTTGGCGGGATTTCTGGTTGGTAGAGTACGATATCTAACATGGTAAACCTCAGAAAAATAGCTGTGTAAGTATACCCAACCTAGAGCCGCAGAGGGAAATGTTTCTCTGTCTGTGGTTATTTTCCCACAGTCATTTTACACTCTGGGTTGGATGCTTGGATGAGATTGCAATGAGTTCGGAATATCGCTTTTACGTCCGCTTAGCGGGCATTGTTACGCTGGTGTTAGTAAGTTTAATGATTGCAGCAAAAACTTGGGCTTGGCTGGTGTCAGGCAGCGCTGCAATGCTAGGTAGCTTAACCGATTCGCTATTGGATATTAGCGCGTCTATGATGAGCTTTATGATCTTAGGTTATGCGCTGCAGCCTGCTGACGATGACCATAGATTTGGTCACGGTAAAGCTGAAGCTTTGGCGGGGTTAGGACAGGCGGCGTTTATTGCTGGCAGTGCCTGCTTGCTTAGTTTTCATGGTATTGAGCGGTTATATAATCCAACACCAGTGACCCACTCAGGGATAGCAATTGGTGTCAGTATTTTTGCCGTCGTTTGTACACTGCTGTTAGTCGCAGTACAGTTTTATGTGGTGAAACGCACCAAATCTATTGCCATCAAGGCAGATTCATTGCACTACAAAGGGGATTTGCTGCTGAACTTAGCGGTGCTGGCTGCGGTTTTACTGAGTGATTATGGGTTGGTATACGCTGATGCCATTTTTGCCATTTTGGTGGCAGGCTACTTACTCAGTAATGGTTGGGGAATCGCTCGCGAAAGTGCTGATCATTTAATGGATAAAGAATTGCCAGCAGAAGAGCAAACACAGATCCTGAATCTCGCAACCGCGCATCCGGAAGTACTTGGCGTGCATGAGCTACGCACGCGGCAAAGTGGTAAAATGAAATTTGTCCAACTCCATTTGGAACTACCAGCAGAGCTACCCTTATCGCAAGCGCATCGCATTACAGAAGAAGTGATGCGTACGATAAGTGCAGCATTCCCACTTGGTATTGATTTATTGATCCATCAAGACCCAGTAGTGTCAGTCAAACACTCACTGGCAAAGTGATAAAACGCTTGCATGACTAAGTTGCGCCAACAATCTTGTTCAAACAGTAGCTCATGTTTGGCGCCTTCAATATGCAGTAGTTTGCATTGTCCATATTGTTGACTCCAAACTTGGTGCAGTTGGCGGTGCGCAGCACTTTTCACTATAGTATCGCCACTTGCACTGGCAATATAGCAAGGCAGCAGTGGGGCCGCTTGTGGTAATTGTGACATTGCATTGAGTGCGGCGTTAAGCCAGCCGTAAGTGATGCCACCCAATTGCAGCTGCGGCTCTTCGGCATATAAACTGCGAAATAAACGATAGCGAATGCGGCTATGAGTCAGTTCGTTATCGTTAAAGGATTTTGCTGCATAGGGCCCCTGACCCACAGCATAGCGCTCGGAGGCGCCACACAACACCGCGAGTTTGGCTAGTAGTGTCACTAACCACAGCGGTTTGCTGCCGGTATCAATGGCGAACATCGGCGCAGATAAATATACACCACGGCAATACTCAGTTTGGCGCGCCCCTAAACTGGCGAGAAACTGACATGCAATTGCCCCCCCCATGGAATGGGCTAGGATCATCACTTGATTGGCAAACTTAGGTTGGATCACTTGCTCAAAAAATTGCTTTACGCCTTGGTAGTACTGATTAAAGTTATTGATGTGGCCTTTTTGTGTATCTTGGCATAATCGGTCTGAGTTGCCTTGTCCGAGATGATCCAAGGTA
Source organism: Pseudoalteromonas fenneropenaei (assembly GCF_042643375.1). Taxonomy (NCBI): domain Bacteria; kingdom Pseudomonadati; phylum Pseudomonadota; class Gammaproteobacteria; order Alteromonadales; family Pseudoalteromonadaceae; genus Pseudoalteromonas; species Pseudoalteromonas fenneropenaei. The sequence continues at coordinate 347,595 of NZ_JBHRSD010000010.1, read as the reverse complement.
AACACCGCATAGCCATTTTCACTCAATTCCCACAGTAGTTCGCGATACTTCTTCGCGCATTCAATACGGCCTTGACACACAAATACCGCGTGTTTGGCTGTGGGTGGAATGTGGTAGCAATAAAACAGCTGCTGCGAAGTCCCAGCAAGCGTAAATTTGCCTTGTACCATGTTGTCCCAAAAGGCTAACAGGGCAAATTGCGCATCATCCAGTTGAGTTTCTTGACTAATAAAGTGTTCGATCATAGCGGTATCATAATTTCGGCCCGAAGGCCATGCGGGTGTTGATGACTGAGGCTGAGTTTACCATGATGAGCCAAAATGGCGCGATGTGCGATAGCTAAGCCTAAACCAATGCCACCACTGTCGCGACTACGGGACTCAGAGGTACGATAAAACGGCTCGCAGAGCTTATCTAAGACCTCATCACTGACACCTGGGCCATCGTCATAAATTACAAAACGCCACTGCTGCGCATCTTGCTCAACACTAAAATACACCTGCTGGTGGGCATATTTAAGCGCATTACGCAGAATGTTTTCAATGGCACTGGCCAGTAGCACCATATCACAGCGCAGTTGTGCTGCTTGCGGATAGTTTTGGTATAAGGTTTTACCGAGTGACTCTGCTTCAAAGGCAGCATCGTTTAGTACTTCGCCAAGTACCGCAGCCATGCTGGCCTCTGCGATATCGAGCATCTGGTTTTGCCCCTCTAAACGCGACAGCATCAACACATTTTGCAGCATATCTTCAATACTATGGCCTTCTTTGATGATGCGATTAAGGTGACGCATTTGTGCTTCACTGAGTTCGGACTCAAGCAACCCACAGGCGAGCAATAAGCGCGTCAAAGGCGAGCGCAATTCGTGTGAAACATCACCAAGCAGGCGCTTTTGGGCGCTCATATTGTCGGCGATACGCTGCGCCATTTGATTAAATTCATCGCTGAGCAGCGCCAATTCATATTGTGGTTTTGACTGATGCTCTACACGTGCCGATAAATCACCATTTGCAAAGCGTTTTGCCGCGCGGCTTAAAGCATCAATCGGGCGCGTGAGGCGGCGGCTAAACCACCAGCTAAATAACAGGCTCGGTAATAAAATAGCCAATGCCTTTTCCCATAAAGGCATAAAGCGAATGCGCAGATAAATTGGCGGCTCGCGTAAAGGGCGAATTTGGTACAGTTGATATTGCTCTGTGCCAACAACTACAAGAGCGGGCCCATGCGCGCTATAACGCTCGGTAAAGAGTACAAATGGTGGACTTTCTGCAGCTACATATAAATGTGAAAAATCAAGGCCTAAATCGTTGTCCTGTGATGACAAGCTTTTTTCAATGTCAGTATGACTGAGATAGAGCCAACGTGACTGACTAAAGCGGGGTGAGCGGATAAGCGTATTGAGTTTGCTTGGATCTCCAGCCGCTTTGCGCTCAAGGTTTTTGGCCAAATGATGGAGATTTTCGATAGCATGCTCCGGTAGCGGACGCGTTTTCACCACTTCGCTGCGCAGCGAACTAAGTGTAACTAGCATGATGAGCATCGCCAAGATGGTGAGCCAAAACCACACAAACACATTTAAAGTTAGACTACGCATGGTCACCTATCGTCAATACATAGCCAATGCCGCGCACCGTTTGAATAGGGTTGGCTTCACCGCATTGTAATTTTTTGCGCAAATTACTGACGTGCATATCAATCGAACGATCAAAGGGCGCTAAACGGCGACCTAATACCTGCACCGAAATATCTTGCTTGCTGATGATTTGCCCTGGCTTTTGCAGCAGTAAATGGAGAATTTCAAACTCAGTGCCTGTTACCACAACGGCTTTGCCATTGACAGTGACAGTGCGGGTCATTAACTCCATGGCCACTGCGCCGACTTGCAACGGCTGGGTTTGCAAAGTAGGTTGCTGACAAAACTCAATGCGGCGGGTAATAGCGCGAATACGTGCGACCAACTCGCGATGATTAAACGGTTTTGGGATATAGTCATCCGCACCGAGTTCTAGACCAAAGATCCGGTCAAAGTCGTCACCTTTGGCTGTCAACATAATTACTGGGGTCAAGATATGCTGGCGGAGCGCCTTTAGCACTTCAAAACCGTCTAATTTGGGTAGCATAACATCTAGCAAGATGAGGTCGTAAGCTTCACGTTTTGCTGCATCTAAACCATCTTGACCGTTGTGACACATACTCACTGTAAAACCTTGTTGGGTTAAATATTCACCCAGCAGCTCACACAAATCAGTATCGTCATCAATAAGTAATAACTTGACCATCACTGCCTTCATTCCATCATTGGTCATTTTGTTGCAGTGTACCGCGTTGACAACAAAATGGCAGAACTTTACACACTCTTTACACAGCTTTGCGCTCCTTTGCGCTTGGCTTGCTAAGCTGTAAAACAAGTTAATCACACAAGGTGAACAGCAATGAATGCAAAAAAATTACTTCTTGGTGCCGTAGTGGGTTTTGGTTTAGTGGTAAGTCAAGTGGCTAATGCCAAGCCCCATAATCCAGAAGGGTTACACTTTTTATTGAATCCAAAAGTAGCAGCAAAATTGGCTTTAACTGACGCTCAGCAAACCGAGTTAAAAACCATTATGGCAGATCACAAAGTAGTGATGGAAAGCCTTGGCGGCAACAAACAAGCCAACCGTGAAGCCATCGAAGCGTTAGTTCAAGCCGATAGCTTTGATGAAACCAAAGCTCGCGCGTTATTGCAGGGCTTTCAGCCAGAGCAATTAGAAGCGCACGTAGAGCGTTTGAAAGTCCGTCATCGCGTCTATCATGTGTTGACTGCTGAGCAGCGCGCTAAGTTAGAGAAATGGCGCGAAGCCCGCAAAGAAGGTAAAAAACCACGCGGTGAACGTCACGATGGATAAAACTTGGTTATACCTTGATTTAAACTAAGCCAGCTTTGCTGGCTTGCACTGTTTTAGTAAACAAAAAGGCGACTGCTCAGCCATGATTAACTAGGTGAGCAAGCAAATCCACAACGGCCCAATCCTCTTAGTTACAGAGCGCAAAATGGAGAAATTCCCAGCCTCAGCTAAGCTTAAGGCTAGGTTGTAGCTGGAGCTCACTGCGTGAAATTACAACGCTCGTTATGGTACTTCAAAGCCGCTGCGGTGGCCGGGGTACTGGTCATTGCTATTGGTAGCGCGTTGGTTTACGAACAAATGCGCTTAAGTAGTATCTTGACCAAAACCTTAGATGGCATTCAAAACACCATTAACCAATTGGTTGATCAAGAAACCGCATTTTTCATCGACCGTACGCGCCATGCGCTTAAGGATCTCAGTCCGCTGTTGGCGCAATATCAACTTCAGCAACAGCAGCTATTGGCGCAGTTAGACGGTGCCAATAATGCTGTCGAGCGCGTATTGGCGCTGGATGCAAGTGTGCAGCGCTATGGCCAAATTTATGCTGAAATGACGGTGTTAAGACTCCAGCAGGGCATAGACGAGGAAAGTGGCCGTTATGGTGATTTCCGTCGTGCGGTGCATGCTCTGCATGTCGCCAGTGAAAACCTTCAAGACTTGGTGCTGGGTGCCCAGTTGTTGGAGTTAAGACGTAACGAAAAAGATTTTTTGCTACGCAGCGATGAACAGTATTTGCTTAATCATACGCGTTTAGCCACTGAGCTGAATGATTACTTACTCACTTTGCCTGAGCCTACCGGACATGCATTGAGTGCGCTACTAGCTCAGTATCTAGAAAGCTTTCGCAGCTATGTCGCACTACTAAAACAACTGGGCTTATCGCCTCAGCAAGGATTACGCGGTGAGAGTCTCACCGCGCAGCAAGTTATGCGCACGCAACTTACCGCTTTGTCGGAGTTTTTACTTACTCATAGCGAGCAACAAAGTGAACGTTTATTGTGGTGGGTGCTGCTATTGATGATAGTGATTAGCAGCGCTACCTATGCGCTACTCAATTATCTGAATGGCCGGGTGTCTAGCGATATTTTAAAGATTAATAAAGTACTTCACAAAGTGACCCAAGATGAGGATTTTTCACTACGCGTTGACAATCAAGGGCAAGATGAGATTGCCCAAATTGCTCAGCAAGTGGATTCACTATTAGCCTTTATTGAAACCTTACTATCACGTTTGAGCGCAGCGCAGCAAAGGCTGATTGAAGAAGCAAAAATGGCCAGCCTTGGTAACATGGTCAGTGGTTTTGCCCATGAATTAAATACGCCCATTGGCATTGCCATCACCAGCCATTCACATCTCAAAGAGCGAATGGATAACCTCAAGCAAGACTTTGAGCGCGGCAACTTGAGAAAGCAATCCCTGAGTTCGTTGATTAATGAAGCCGAGTCTGCTTTGCAGCTATTGGAATGCAATTTATATCGTACCGCTAATTTAATAGATGACTTTAAGTTAGTCGCAGCGCAGCGCGACTATGAAGGTGAAACAGAATTCAATTTGCAGGCATTAGTGCAAGGAGTGTTGGATTGTTATCAAAACGAATTACAAACCGAAGAGTACCATGTGCAACTAGAGATCCCTGCTGAGCTTTACCTCACCAGCTATCCAGCTTCATTTAATCAGATTTTCCGCTACGCCATTAACAACTGTATTCGCCATGCCAAAATCCCTGAGCAGGTACTTACCATCACAATTACCAGCATGATAGTGAATGACTACTTACATATTTATTTAAAGGATGATGGCCAAGGTATTCCACGCGAGCTATTACCTGTGGTATTTGAGCCGTTTGTCACCAGTAAACGCAATCAAGGCGGTACAGGGCTTGGGTTGAGCATTATTTATAATTTAGTCAGTCAGAACCTTAAAGGCGAAGTCAAAATTCAAAGCCCAGGTGGTAAAGGGGTGTGCCTGCACTTTATTTTCCCGCAATTGAAGTACCGAATTGAAGAAAACTAACTAAAGCAAAAAGAAAAGCCGCGGTTATGCGGCTTTTCTTTTCTAGCGGTTACGCTAATTGATGATTTTTAGGCGCTAAATTACGCTTTTTTGCTCGCAACCCATTCATCAACAAAACGCTCTAATACGTTCAGTGGTAGTGCGCCATTTTTTAACACTACATCATGGAATTCGCGAATATCAAACTTATCACCTAAGTCTTTTTTCGCTTTTTCACGTAGGTCGAGGATTTTTAACATACCGATTTTGTAAGCTGTTGCTTGCGACGGCATAACGATATGACGTTCAACCATTTTCACCGCATCCGACGTCGCATTTGGCGTGTTGTTGACGTAGTAATCGATACCTTGTTGGCGCGTCCAACGCATTGCATGGATACCTGTATCTACCACTAAACGGCAGGCACGCCATAATTCCATAGAAAGACGACCAAAGTCAGAATACGGATCTTGGTATAGACCCATTTCTTTTGGTACTAGCTCAGAATATAGACCCCAGCCTTCGATATAGGCTGTGTAGCCACCAAATTTACGGAATTTAGGAATACCTTCTAGCTCCTGCGCAATGGCGATTTGCATGTGGTGACCTGGGATCCCTTCATGGTAAGCCAGAGCTTCCATTTGATAGGTTGGCATGGCATCCATTGCATACAAGTTGGCATAGTAAATACCAGGACGTGAACCGTCCGGTGCGGGTTGCTCATAGAAAGCTTTACCTGCTGATTTTTCACGGAAGGCTTCAACTTGCTTAACCAGTAAGTCGGCTTTTGGCTTAACGATAAATAATTCATCAAGACGTGACTTCATGTTGTCAATCATGGCCGTAGCATCTGCAAGATACTGAGCTTTGCCCGCTTCGGTATTTGGCAAATAGAATTGTTTATCAGTTTTCATAAACTGCATAAATGCAGCTAAGTCGCCTTTGAAGCCCACTTTGTCTTTGATTTGACGCATTTCATCATGAATACGTTTTACTTCAGCTAAGCCCACTTCGTGGATCTCTTTAGCTGTCATCTTGGTCGTGGTCGTACGCTCTAGAGCAACGTTAAAGTAACGCTCACCATCTGGGAATTTCCACGCGCCATCACGCTCATCGGCACGCTTTTCAAGCTGCTTAAGGTAGCCAATTAGTTTGCTGTAGGCAGGTTTTACCGCAGTGGTGAGTGCATCATTGGCTTTATTGATAAGCTCAGCCTTTTCCGCATCGCTAATTTCCAATGCATTAACTTTACGTTTAAAGTCAGCCAATAAAGTCGAATCGTCACCGGCTTCAAATGGTGCGCCCTTGATGATGTTTTGGCTTGATTCAATCACATGTGGGAAGACAAATTTTGGTGCAATAATGCCTTTTTGCGCGCGTGTTTCAAGATCTGCGGTCAGTTGCTCAAACACTTTTGGTACACCATTAAGACGTGAAATATACGCATTCGCTTCCTTCACATCTTGGATTTGGTGTTGGTTAATTAAGAATGACGCCACCATAGAGTGGGTGCCATACATTTGGTTAACCGGATAATTGTGGAAGCGCCATTGGAAGTCTTCAATCTGTTCTTCTAGTGACTGCTTGAACAGGTCGTAGCTGACTTGGGTGTTGGCGTCCAACTTATTGCGGTCAATAGTTGCAAGGGTGGCAAGATCTTTTTTGGCTAATGCTAAGTCTTCTAAGCGACGAGCTTCGCTGTCATCATCCCACTTGTCGTAATCTTGCTTGATGCCCATATAAGTTTGGTAAATAGGGCTTCTCATCACGCTACGCATGAAAGATTCTTCAAACAAAGCATTGGCTTTGTCGACTTCACTTTGCTCGACCTGTTTGACTTGTACTGTGGTATTTTGCTTCGCAGTTTCATTACTGGTTGCTTGACAACCAGCCAGTAGCACGGCGCTTATCGCGGCGGCAATGAAGGTAAGTTTACGCATTGTGTTAACCTTGTTGTTATTGGTGCCACAGGTGGCATTGTTAGAAATTGGGCCTAACTACTCAGGCAGGTGGTCACACTTACCACATGCTTCGATTGGCGTATTAAGCATAGTTTTTTATTATGCTGCCAATATTGTCAGGTTTGAACTCTTCCAGCTTATCGTTGCTGCTTCAATCAGACAAACAATTCTAGCAGGTCATTTAAGTAGCGGTGGCCTTTATTTGTAACCAACCATGAATGACCTTGGTCTTCAAGTAAGCCTTTTGCTTGTGCTGCTTCCAGCTGAGGCGCAACGACCTCAAGCGGCAGTCCCGTCAATGCCTCAAAATCCGCTTTGGGGCAAGGCTCTTGCAGACGCAGTCGATTCATAAAAAACTCAAACGGTAGCTCTTCTGCGGTGACTTCCCAGCATTTATCTAAATAGGGCTTGCTGATGTCCATATAGCCACGCGGGTGTTTGATTTTTACGGTACGAACAATGCGCTGCTCAGTAGCTAAGGTGACTTTGCCGTGGGCGCCGCAGCCAATGCCAAGGTAATCGCCAAAACGCCAGTAATTGAGGTTATGACGGCATTGGTAGCCAGTTTTGGCGTAGCCAGAAATTTCATATTGCTGATAACCGTGCGCAGCAAGTAGGGCTTGCCCTTGCTCTTGAATATCCCACAAGGTTTCGTCTTCTGGTAGCAGCGGTGGCTTAGATGCAAATTGGGTATTAGGCTCAATCGTAAGCTGATACCAAGACAAATGTGGCGGTTGTAGTGCAATTGCAGCACGTAAATCCGATAATGCATCGTCTAAGCTTTGGTCGGGGAGGCCGTGCATTAAATCAAGATTAAAACTATTTAGCCCAGCTTGCTGAGCCTCATGGGCGGCGCGCACTGCTTCGTGCTCATCATGGATACGACCAAGCGCTTTGAGCTTATCGCTTTGCATACTTTGCACACCGATAGAAATACGGTTGATGCCAGCCGCTACATAGTGCTTAAAGCGGTCGGTTTCGACTGTGCCGGGATTGGCTTCTAAGGTGATCTCAATATCATCACAAAAGCCAATCAGGCGCTCAATTTCGCTTAATAGGGTTTGATAGGCAGCACCAGAAAATAAGCTCGGTGTGCCACCACCTATGAAGATGCTGTGTAGCTTGCGGCCTTGCACGTAAGCTAAATCTTCACGTAAGTCCGCGAGCAAATGTTGAATGTATTCGCTCTCGGGGATATCGCCTTTTTTACCGTGGCTATTAAAGTCGCAATAAGGGCATTTTTGCACGCACCAAGGGACGTGAATATATAAACTGAGCGGCGGTAAAATCACGATGCTGCCTGCAGTTTTGCCACCAGCTGGCGCAGTGCTTGACCTCGGTGGCTAATCGCGTTCTTTTGTTGTATGCTTAAGCTCGCTGCGGTGGCCGCTAAAGTGGGTACCCAAAACACAGGATCGTAACCAAAACCACCTTCACCGCTTTGCTGCAGACTAATTTCACCTTCCCAGCTGGCTTGGCAAATCAGTGGTGTCGGGTCATCAGCATGGCGCATAAACACCAGCACACACCAAAAGCGCGCACTGCGCTGCGGGTTGTCGCCGAGTTCATGCAGCAGCTTAGCTAGGTTGTCAGCATCACTCGCGCCTTGACCTGCAAAGCGTGCAGAATATACTCCTGGCGCACCATTAAGGGCGTCGACTTCGAGCCCTGAGTCATCGGCAATAGCAGGCAAGCCGGTTATTTTTGCGGCGTGACGGGCTTTTATGATGGCATTTTCGACAAACGTAGTGCCAGTTTCAGCCACTTCTGGGACGTTAAACTGGCTTTGTGCCAATACTTCAATATTCAGTTCAGCCAGCATCGCGGCCAATTCTGTGACCTTGCCTTGATTGCCGGTCGCCAGTACAAATTGCTGCTTCATTTCACTCTTAATCTACGTAAAACTTCTGTTGGAAATTGAGGCGCTGTTCTTGATTATTTTGACGGATCACCAACTCAAAACGATAGAGTTCCTCGTTGTAATAATCAAATTGCGCTAAATAGTATATGGCTTCGCCTTCGGTGACTTCTTTAAAACTTAAGGTTTGTGCGTTGCCCAATAAGTTGCGCGCCACACCGCTAATGGTGACGTGTTGCGCTGGGTTACCCGCACTGTTTGCCAGCACCGAGATATTCACTAAGGCTGTGCGGTTACTGCGTTTCAGGCCATAGTTTTTGGCGATATTAGGTTGCACGAAAGTGGAAGGGAAAGCCAAATAATGCACCTGCCAATCCCCCAAAGTTTGGAATTGACCGCCTTGCACTTCGGCTTGTTCTGCTTTAGCGTGGGTTGCGGTAAAGATCAGGCTAGCGATGCTGAGCGCAGCCCAAGTGATTAATTTGTTCATAACTACCTCGGCGTTAAGCGCAGCTAAACTGCGCTCTATCTATTATAAGTTTAGCGCAAGATGTCCATTACCAGCAGTTGCAAAAACTGCATACCAATGAGCAATACCAAAATCGATAGGTCCAAGCCTCCGAGTGGTGGGATAACGCGGCGAATAGGACGTAACATAGGTTCGGTTAGTTGCTCGAACACCGCTGCTATTGGGTTATAGCCCTGAGCTACCCAGCTTAAGATGGCGCGAATAATTAAGATCCAAAACACTAAGCTGAAGGCTTCTTTGACTACAGTCAGTAAGCCACCGATAATGGCTTCTTGCGCATTCCACATACCGTAAAATACCAGCATTAACGTCGACATTTTGGCGATACCTACCAAAATGGCGAGCGTCAAAGAAGCTAGATCAAAGCCACCGACACCAGGAATAATCCGGCGTAGAGGATTGACTGCAAAGCTGGTGGCTTTGACCACAAATTGACTCAGTGGGTTGTAAAAATCCGCTCTGGCGGTTTGCAACCAAAAGCGCAATAACACCACCATCAAAAATAAATCAAATACAATACCAATCAGAAATTGCATGGAACTCATATATTGTCCTCAAAGTTCTTGTTCTAGCTCTTTGGCGCGGGCGATACAAGCGTCCATCGCGTCGGAGGTTAAGTCTGCTAAATGTTGTGCTTTATAGCTTTCAATGGCTGCGTGTGTTGTGCCGCCTTTTGATGTTACATTGGCCCGTAGCTGCGCTAGACTGATCTGTTGTTGCTCACAGGCCATCATCGCAGCGCCAAGCGCAGTTTGTTGGACTAATTGCCGAGCTTGCTCGGCACTGAAGCCAAGTTCAATCGCTTTGGCTTCGATGGTTTCCATAAAGAGGAAAAAGTACGCCGGAGACGAGCCGGTCACGGCGATAATGTCATTGATTTGTGCTTCGTGCTCCAACCACACCACAATACCAGTGGCAGCAAAAACTTGGCTGACATAATCACGTTCTAATTCGTTGATGTCTGTGGCAAATAAACCCGATACGCCCTTGCCAAGTAACGACGGAGTATTGGGCATACAGCGCACTAACTTGACTGGGTGAGCCAGCATTTCTCGTAAGCGGGCAACGGTCAAACCGGCAGCAACGGAAATAAACAGCTTGTGCTGATAATCAATGCCTGAGTCCTGAATACTTTGACACAGCTGCGCCATCATTTGGGGTTTAACTGACAACACCACCACATCGGCAGCGGCAATTGCCGCGAGGTTATCGGCAGTGGTGTTGACACCGAAATCGGCGGCGACTTTGGCAAGTTTTTCTGCATTACGGTTGGTGGCAATAATGTGTTTGGGGTCAAAGCCACTTTTCACCATGCCGCCGATGATGGCGTAACTCATATTACCTGTGCCAATAAAGGCTATCGTTGTTGCTGTCATTGCCAATGTCTACCTCACTGTCGTTGTCCAAAAATATCGGTGCCAATCCTGACCATAGTTGAGCCGCCAGCGACTGCGGTTTCTAAATCACCGCTCATGCCCATAGAAAGCGTATCAACTTCAGGATATTGGGCCCTTAGTGTATCAAAGCAAGCACGCATTTGCTGGAAATAATACAATTGTTTAGCTTCATCATCGGTTTGTTCGGTAATCGTCATCAAACCACGAAGGTTTAGCTGCGCGCAGTTGCTGATCAATTTTGCTAGCGGTGCGATGTCTTCAGGCATACAGCCAGATTTTGCTGGATCGGCACTGATATTGACCTGAATTAACACTTGTAAAGGTGGTAAAGAGGCGGGGCGCTGTTCATTCAAACGCTTGGCGATTTTTTCTCGGTCAACACTTTGCACCCAGTGAAAGTGCTCCGCGATAGGGCGTGATTTATTTGATTGGATAGGGCCAATAAAATGCCATTCGATATCTGGGGTGTTGGCGAAATGGCGAATTTTATCAATGGCTTCTTGTACGTAGGACTCACCAAAGCTGCGCTGTCCGAAGTCATAAGCAGCTTGGATAAGTTCAGCAGGTTTGGTTTTGGAAACCGCGAGTAACCGCACAGGAAAGTTATGGGGGGATTTTTCTGCTGCAGTTGCCAGTCTTTGATAGGCGGATCTCAGTCGTTCTGCTATTGTAACCATATGATCATCAGCTCGTTGTGGAGTCTTTAATGGATATTACTGAATTATTAGCCTTTAGTGTGCAACATAAAGCGTCCGATTTACACTTATCATCTGGCGTGTCGCCGATGATCCGTGTTGACGGTGACGTACGTCGCATCAATATTCCAGTACTGGAAGCTAAAGACGTTAACAGTCTTGTCTACGATATTATGAATGATAACCAGCGCAAGGACTATGAGCAAAACCTTGAGGTAGATTTTTCTTTTGAAATACCAAACTTAGCTCGTTTTCGTGTGAACGCGTTTAACTCCAATCGTGGTCCTGCTGCGGTGTTTCGTACCATCCCAAGCACAGTGTTATCACTTGATGATTTAGGTGCGCCGGATATTTTTCGTAAAATTGCTGATAACCCGCGTGGCCTGGTGTTAGTGACAGGCCCGACAGGTTCAGGTAAGTCGACTACCTTAGCGGCGATGGTGGACTATATTAACAGCAATAAACATCACCATATTCTCACCATTGAAGACCCCATTGAATTTGTACATCAAAATAAGCTGAGCTTAGTTAACCAACGTGAAGTACATCGTGACACCCACAGCTTTTCGGCAGCACTACGTAGTGCTTTGCGTGAAGATCCGGATGTGATTTTAGTCGGTGAGTTACGTGATTTAGAAACCATTCGCTTGGCGATGACTGCGGCGGAAACCGGTCACTTAGTGTTTGGTACATTACATACCACCTCAGCGCCAAAAACCATTGACCGGATTATCGACGTCTTCCCTGGGGAAGAAAAAGACATGGTGCGTTCGATGTTATCTGAATCCTTACAGGCCGTTATCTCGCAAACGCTGATTAAAAAAGTGGGCGGTGGGCGAGTTGCTGCGCACGAGATTATGCTAGGCGTGCCAGCCATTCGTAACCTTATTCGTGAAGATAAAATTGCGCAGATGTACTCTGCGATACAAACGGGCGCCATGCACGGTATGCAAACTATGGATCAATGTTTGATGAATATGGTGAATCGCGGCATAGTCAGCAATCAAGAAGCGCGTGCTAAAGCCCACGATAAGAATCAGTTCGGTACTGGATATTAAGTGGAGTAACTCACATGGCAGAATCATTAGCGCATTATCTGCATATCATGGTGGAGCAAAAAGGCTCGGATCTGTTTGTCTCGGCAGGCTTGCCTGTTAGTGCCAAAATTGATGGTGAACTGCGTCAACTTGATGATATTGAACTGACCGCCGAAGATGCCTTGCAGATGGTGGAGTCAGCGATGTCTGAGGCACAAAAGCGAGAGTTTCATAGCACCAAAGAATGTAACTTTGCGATTGCCAACAGCGAAGGGCGTTTTCGGGTTTCGGCGTTTTGGCAGCGTGACTGCGCAGGTATGGTGATCCGGCGTATTATCACCACTATACCTGATATCCAAGATCTTGGTTTACCAACCGTGTTGACTGATGTGATCATGTCAAAGCGCGGTCTGGTGCTATTTGTCGGGGGCACAGGTACGGGTAAGTCAACCTCGCTTGCGGCATTAATCGGTTATCGCAACCGCAATCAACGTGGGCATATTCTTACCATTGAAGATCCAATTGAGTTTGTGCACGAGCACCGCAAAAGTATTGTGACGCAACGCGAAGTGGGGCTTGATACTGAAAGCTTTGAAGCAGCGCTGAAAAGCTCGTTACGCCAAGCTCCTGATGTGATCTTAATTGGTGAAATTCGCTCGCAAGAAACTATGGAATATGCACTCAGTTTTGCAGAAACGGGTCATCTGTGTGTGGCGACACTCCATGCTAACAACGCCAACCAAGCTATTGACCGGATCATGCATTTAGTGCCCAAAGAAAAGCATGACAAGCTCAAGTTTGATTTGGCGTTGAACTTACGTGCGATTGTCGCTCAGCAGTTGGTGCCATCGAGTGATGGTCATGGCAGGGTGGCTGCGATTGAAGTGCTGCTGAATTCACCATTGGTCGCAGAGCTGATTAAAAAGGGCGATGTTGGTGCAATAAAAGAGGCGATGGCGAAATCAAAAGAGCAGGGCATGCAAACTTTCGATCAGGCGCTATTTGAACTTTATCGCCAACAGAAAGTTAACTATGCAGACGCGCTACATCATGCGGATTCACCGAATGATTTACGTTTGATGATTAAACTGCAAAACAATGAGCAAAAAGGTGCGGGCTTCCTCCAAGGGGTCACAATTGATGGTCTCGACAATTAGTAGCGTGCGACCTATGACGCGTTACTTAATGGCGGCGCTATTGTGCTTGTTGGCGCCGCTGAGTTTTGCTTCCGAGCGCATCGAAATGTTTATTCGCGACGATGTGTATGTTGACTATCTGCGTTTCTTAAACGGTCGTTCGCCTATAGACGTTAAAGACTTTCACGGTGACTATATTCGCCGTGATGTGGTTGACATGATTTTAGTGCAGCAAGCGCTGATGTTGGGGGGATTTGACAAAGAGTTTGATTATCGCCCAGGTAAAGTCAATTTTCGTAATACGCGCATGCTTGAACAAGGCAAACTGCTCTTGAGTTTCGATAGTTACTGGTTGGCAGATGCCAACGAGTTGGCTGATAAACTCTATATCAGTGATGCGGTGATCCGCCACGGTGAGTATTTTGCGGGGATTTTTTATCATCCAGAAAATGTGAAGCTAAGCAAATTAGCCAGTATCGAAGACTTTCGTCTGTTGACTTCAGTATCGACTCCGCGCTGGCGAACCGATTGGCAAACCTTATCTGCGTTATCGCTAAAAGAATTGTTTGTGGAACACGAGTGGCTAGCGCAAGCACAGATGGTGCATCAGCAATGGGCTGATTTTATGTTAATGCCCTTGATGCCGAGTTTAAATAACACCTATGTGCTTGAAAATATAAAACTGGTGTCACACCCTAAGTACATTGTCAGCCTCGCTGGAAGTCGCCATTTTGTGGTGTCTAAGCAGCACCCTGATGGGTTAAAAGCATTTCAAGCCATTCAAGCTGGGTTACAGCAATTGCGAGCGCAAGGGCGGGTGCAGCAGGCTTACGTGGAAGCAGGCTTTATTCCTGCCGCCAATCAGTACGAAATCATTAATCGTGCTGCCACTGCTGCTCAAAAAAGCTCTCCAGAATGATGATGGCAGCCATGCCATCAACGTTGCTTTTACCCAAGTTGCGATAACCTCCTTGTTCAAATAAACGCGCTTTGGCGTCTGTGGTGGTTAAGCGCTCATCGTGGGTTTCAACTGGTAAGCGGGTTAAATTATGTAGTCGGTTGGCGAATTTCTTAGCGGCGAAAGTCACCTGTTGGTTAGTACCATCCATATTTAATGGCAAGCCAACCACAATAAGGTCGGGTTGCCACTCATTCACCAGCTTTTCAATTTCTTGCCAATTGGGAATGCCGTCTTTGGCTTTTACAGCGCCTAGACTTGATGCGGTACCGGTCATTTCCTGACCAATGGCAACGCCAATACTGCGGGTGCCGAAATCAAAACCCATTACATTGCGTTTTCCGATTTCGGCTTTATTGTTTTGACTCATACTCTACTGTTATTAACTCAGGCATGGCCTGCTTGTGGACTTAACTGAGCTATATTGATGCCCAGCATGTTAACTGCTTTTTCCCAGCGCAGCTCAGCTGGGGTATTAAAAATAATACTGGGATCTGCCTCAACGACTAACCAAGCATTGTCTAGCAGCTCTTGCTCCAATTGACCTTTACTCCAACCCGCGTAGCCAAGCGTGATAATAAATGCATCGGGGCCATCATGACGGGTTAAAGTTTCTAACACGTCTTTAGAGGTGGTGATCATAATATCTGAGCTAAGCGCTTGGCTGGAAGAAAAGCCTTTACGCGGCGAGTGTAATACGAACCCTCGATCGGTTTTCACCGGACCGCCAGCTAGTACATGTTGGCTTGCTGCTCTGGCCGACTTATCGTTATCGATTTCTATCTGGTCGAGTAATTCTCCAACGGTGACATTGATAGGGTGGGTAATAACCAACCCCATTGCACCGTCATCGTTGTGCTCACAGATGTAAGTCACAGAGCGTTTAAAAAAGGGGTCATCCATGCTTGGCATTGCAATGAGAAAATGATTTTCTAACGATTTCATTCTTCGACCCTCTCTCTTTTATTTGTCAGTATGGCTTAGTTTCGCTTCAATCGCCGCATAAAACTTGTCCATAATAGAAATATCGTACGCGGCTTCAATTTCTTTAACGCAAGTCGGTGCGGTAACGTTAATTTCAGTGAGGCGATCGCCTATAATATCGAGGCCAACAAACAACAAACCTTTGGCTTTAAGTGTCGGGGCAACGGCTTCAGCGATACGGCGGTCACTGTCTGAAATAGGACGAGCTTCGCCTCGACCACCAGCAGCTAGATTGCCGCGAGTTTCACCATTTTGCGGAATACGAGTCAAGCAGTAAGGGATCACTTCGCCATCAACCACCAATACACGCTTGTCACCCTCTTTGATAGCCGGAATATAGGTTTGCGCCATGGCAAAACGGCTGCCGTGTTCAGTCAGTGTTTCGCAGATCACACCAATATTTGGGTCATCGGCACGGACGCGGAAAATTGACGCGCCACCCATGCCGTCCAGCGGCTTTAGAATAATATCTTGGTGCTTAGCTAAAAAGGCACGAATTTGCGCTTGTGAGCGAGTCACTAAGGTTTCTGGGGTATGCTCACTGAACCATGCGGTAAACAGCTTTTCATTGGCATCACGTAGGCTTTGTGGCTTATTCACAACTAATACGCCGGCGTCTTCAGCACGTTCAAGGATATAGGTGGCGTAGATATATTCGGTATCAAATGGCGGATCTTTGCGCATTAAGATCACATCGAGCTCATCCAGCGCCATTTCTTGTTTAGGCGCTAAGTCATACCAGTGTTCAACATTGTTGTAGACAGTCGCTTTGGCTGCGGTTGCCATGGCACGACCTTGGAGCAAGAATAAGTCGTTCATTTCCATGTAGTAGACTTCGTAGCCACGTTCTTGCGCTGCCAACATCATGGCAAAGCCAGTGTCTTTTTTGATATTAAAACCGCTGATCGGATCAGAAATAATGCCGAGTTTAATTGCCATGATGGTTCCTTTTAATAGGTTGGTTCTCGCTATCGCCTGATTAGTTGCAGATGTTGTTAGGTCATAGCACGCGCTAAAGTGAGCACTGTAGTGACTGCACAAACTAAACTTGAGGCGCTCAATTGTTATGTAAAGCGCCTGTCTCTAATTACTGTATCTCTATATGGGGGAGTGCTGCGCTGTTTTAAAGCGCTAAATCACCAAATTGCAATTGTAGTGCACTGAGCACCGTTAATGCCGCGGTTTCGGTGCGCAGTACTCTTGGCCCCAAGCGCACATCAATAAAGCCTTGCTGTTGGGTGCTTAGCATTTCAGCATCACTGAAGCCGCCCTCAGGACCGACTAAAAAGCGCACCCCTTGGCTTGGTGTCGGCAAGGTTTTAATGCTGTGCTCTGCGCGTGGGTGCAAGGTGAGTTTTAATTCTGCACTTTGCTCAGCTAACCAAGTATGAAGCTCAATCGGTGGATGAATAATCGTGACGAAATTGCGCCCAGATTGCTCTGCCGCCGCGATGGCAATTTTTTGCCATTGCTGGTGTTTTTTCTCTAGCCTATCGCCACTCAGTTTAACTCCACACCGTTCGGTAAATAACGGGGTAATTTCGGTAATACCAAGCTCGACCGATTTTTGAATGGTGAAATCCATTTTGTCGCCACGGGAGATCCCTTGGCCCAAATGAATTTTTAGCGGTGACTCCACATCACGCGCTTGAAATTCAAAGGGCGTTGCGTAGATATGTTTTTTACCCACTTCAGTTAAAGTAGCAAGATATTCACCGCCTTCGCCGTTAAACAAGCTTACTGTATCGCCTTCACGCATCCGCAGCACCCGGCCTAAATGACCGGCGGCGTCCTCATGTAATTGCACAGGGCTGTGAAGTTTTAACTCAGAAGGTTGGTAAATGTGAGGAATACGCATAATAGCAGTCACTTAAAAATCAGAAACACACATTATGGTACGAAGGAACGACCGTTGCAGCAAGCACCTTAGCGCGTTATGTGGTTATTCACTGTCGAGTTTGCATAAGGTCTCGGCAATATCATCGGTGGCTTCTGCGACTCGTCCTTGACAGGAGAGGTGATTATCAAAACCGCTATCCAACAACCGCTCAAAGTGATAATTGCCATCGATGTCCTGAACCACCAAGTAACGCACAGGATGTAAGGAGTTGAAAATAAAACGTTGGCTGTCATCAGCCAAATGGTAATCAAGAGCGCTAATTAGCACCCCATCAATATGGTGGTGGTCGTGTAAATAACTGGCAAGCTCAGATACGCTTATCTCATTGCTTAAGTCACAGTAGCAATAATCCTGAATGCGTTGCTGGAACATTAATTTAACCAGCAACCGCGTATTGTCACCGGCTACCACCAATTTACATGGCGTGTCACTGATTGAGGCATAATACTCGGCAAACTCCCGAGTAAACTCGGAGTTGGTGTCGACCAAAAGCATAGATCCCACAGTTATCAACATATTCTTCGCCGAAAGTGTGCTCATAGTGCTGTCCTTGCGCTATATTGTTTAAAGTACTGCAATATCAATTTGCTGGTGCGCGTTTGAGGTAGCTGGTTAAAACGTGCGCAGCCTATGGGTATTACAGCGAAAACATACTTATTAGTAAATAGCCTATTGCACAAAAAACAGCAAACTCTAAACACGCCACCCCAATATTATCCTGATGGTCAACTTCAAGACCAATGTCCACTTTTGGCAACGATAAATGCTTAAGAATAAAAGTCCCGCTGTATAAAATCAGCCACATGGCACTGCAATGACTGAGTAGCGCGAACAAGTTGTCGACCAATTTGGCATCAACATAAGGGGCGCTGCCCAATCCTGCGTACAGAGCTAAAGCTAACCCTATGGTTTTGCCCGCGTAACGAATGCCGATGGAGGTATTGGCGAAGTTGAAGTTGTCCTGCAACGAAGCACCCTGATTAAAGCGTGCGAAGCGTGATTCGCGTAGTTTGCTGTCGAGCGCGAAGATACCTTGCAGCAGGAAAAACGCCAAAGTCACAATCAACAGGTTTGATACGCCTTGCGGATGCACCCAGCGATAAAGGCCAAGCACGATAATGCAGTTGGCTAGCAGCATGCCTGAGTCGACCATCGCCGCGCAAATATTCTGCTTGAGAATGGCATGCTCTTCATTGAAGCGATGTAAAATCCATTTACGATGAATAAGCTGGCCAATAAAAATAAAAGTAAAAAACAAGCCTATTAGTAAAATAACCCGCAGTGGTCGTTGCTGTGCAGTATGTAAACTTATCTCTTCAAACAAGAACGCAATACTGATGCATACCACCGCAACTTGGCTAGCATAACTTATCCCCAACGCAAAGTTGTCACGCTGCGCCAATTCATCCGACAGAGTTTGTTTGGCGCGCCATTCGGTAAAGCGGCGTAGCGTGATAACTGCAGCACAGACCACCACAAAACTAACTAGGATGGCTAAAAAATTAATATTCGCTAAAGACAAAGCACTCATACAAAGTGTAAGGTTGATGGCTGAATAACTGCTACTATAACGGCATTTTTTAAAACCCCCAAATGATTGAGCCTACGTCGAAAATTGGAGATTTCGCTATGTCTGCAAAGTTCCCTGCTACTTTAACTGCACCGCTTTTAGCGCTGGCACAGCAACGCTGCGCAGAATTAGGCGTAGTTGCACCATTTGACACAGGTCTGATGCGTTTGCTGGCACTGAGTGATTTTGCCTTTCGGGTGTTGCAAAACCGCCCTGAGCTGGTTGCTTGGTTACAAGATGAAGCGGGTATGCAACTGCGTGATACCCCAGAGCCGCTGCCAGAATCATTAGCACAGCTTGACGATGCCAGTTGTATGCGGCTCTTGCGTCGTTATCGCCAGCAATATTGGCTTAAGATCATGTGGCTAGATTTAGTCAAAGGGAATGATATCGCAGACAGCATTGCTTATGTTTCTGCTTTGGCGGAAACACTGATTGCTGCGGCCAACCGCTGGGCATATGCACAAGTGGCACAAAGTAGTGGTGAACCGCTCGACGAACACGGTTTTGCGATGCCTATGTTGGTGCTAGGCATGGGTAAATTGGGGGGCGGAGAGCTGAACTTTTCCTCTGATATAGACTTGATCTTTGCTTATCCAAGAGCGGGCAGCACAGTTGGCGGACGCCGCAGCGTAGAACATCAAGTGTTTTATACCAAAGTGGCGCAAAAATTAATTGCTGCGCTTAATCAAGTCACGGCTGACGGTCAGGTATTTCGTGTAGACATGCGACTGCGGCCATTTGGCGACAGTGGGCCGCTGGTAATGAGTTTTGCTGCTATGGAAGACTACTATCAAGAGCAAGGGCGTGAGTGGGAGCGCTACGCTATGCTTAAAGGGCGCTTACTTGGTCAAAGCAATCATTACTGGCAGGAGTTTTATGCGCTGCTACGACCCTTTGTTTACCGCCGTTATATCGATTTTTCGGTGATTGAATCGCTGCGCAAAATGAAGCACATGATTGCACAGGAAGTCCGGCGTAAAGGTTTAGTGGATAATATAAAGCTCGGTGAAGGTGGGATCCGCGAAGTCGAGTTTATTGTTCAAGCGCTACAGATGATCCGCGGTGGTCGTGAAAAACCTCTGCAAGTGCAGTCCTTGTTGCACGCCATGCAGGTGCTTGAGCAATTGCAAATTGTGCCATCTGATGTGGCACATAAACTCACTAACAGCTATTTGTTGCTGCGCCGCGTAGAGCAGTATTTGCAAGCTTTTGATGACAAGCAAACCCAAACTCTACCAGAACGTGAGCTCGACAAACAGCGCTTAGCATACTTACTAAACTGTAATGATTGGTCGGCTGTGCTCGCGGCAATAGAAGTACCCATGCTGCAAGTGCGCGATGAATTTAAGCAAGTAATTGGTGAAGAGCCGCTGGAAGCTGCCAGCCTTGCCGCTTGTTACCAATTGGCATGGGAGCAAAACGACTGGCACAGCTGCAATATGCTTGAGGATAGCGCCAAAAACGACTGGCAAGTTGCGCTCGAAACCTTCCAAGCTGCTTTAAATAAACGCCCCATTGGTGCTCGTGGTCGTGATATTTTGGATAAACTGATGCCACAAGTGTTGGCTAGTTTAGTTGACAATCAGCACACCACAGCCACCTTTACGCTGGTGGCGGAAGTCATAGAAAAAATCGCCTCTCGCACTACTTATATTGAGCTACTGTATGAGAATCAAGGTGCGCTCAATCAGCTGATTAAGCTGTGTGCCCATTCGCATTGGATAGGCGCACACATCGCCAGATATCCTATTTTGCTTGATGAGTTGATAGATCCCGCCATGCTCTATCGGCCATTACCGCTGAGCGCCTACAAAACTGAGATCCGCCAATACTTTTTGCGCGTCGACAGTGAAGATCTCGAACAGCAAATGGAAGCGCTACGGCAGTTTAAGCAAACCCAACAGCTACGTATTGCCGCTGCCGATGCCACAGAAGTGCTAGATTTGATGAAAGTCAGTGACCATTTAACGGCACTGGCGGAAGCGATAGTGGAGCAAGCGGTCAACCTTGCGTGGCAGCAAATGGTTGCGCGTTACGGTATACCTCAAGGCTGTAGCGAAGCTGACAAAGGCTTTGCGGTCATCGCTTATGGTAAAACCGGCGGCTTTGAACTGGGGTATGACTCAGATTTGGACTTAGTATTTGTCCATAATGCCGATGGTCAAGCGCAAACGGACGGGGAAAAGGCGCTGCCTGCGCGGCAGTTTTATTTGAAATTGGCGCAGCGTTTAATGCACTTATTTAACACCCGTACCAGTTCAGGGATTTTATACGAGTTAGATACGCGTCTTCGTCCTGAAGGCAACTCAGGGCTGCTCGCCATCAACATTGAAAGTTACTACGAATATCAACGTGAACAAGCATGGACTTGGGAGCATCAAGCTCTAGTGCGAGCGCGGATGATTTATGGCGAAGAGAGTTTACAGCAGCGTTTTAAAGAAATTCGCCACCGTATTCTGACCTCGGAACGTGACAGCCAAAAGTTACGTGATGACGTGTTATCGATGCGTGAGAAAATGCGCCAACATCTCACCAAAGATACTGAGCAGACGTTTGATTTGAAACAAGGCTTGGGCGGCATGACGGACATTGAATTTATGGCGCAGTATTTGGTGCTTAACCATGCGGCTCGGGTGCCAAAATTAACGCGCTTCCCTGACAATATCCGTATTTTTGAACTGGCGGCAGAGGCGGAGGTCATAGACGACTCTATGCGGCACAACCTCACTCATGCTTACTGCTTATTTCGCGACACCTATCACCTACAAAGTCTGAATCAAATGGGCCGTTGTGTCGCTAAAGAACAATTTGCAGAAGCAAAGTCACAGGTCACAAGTGCTTGGCAAACGGTATTTAATCTTAAGAGTTAGGCTATTTTACAAACTAAAAAAGGGAGCATTAGCTCCCTTTTCAATTGGCGTAGCTGACTATTGTGTGAGCTTGCGACAGTTATCGCGGACAAATTCCGAAGGGTTTTCGGTGATCACCGCAGCGCGCTGGCGATGACAAAAAAACGTATACACTTCAAACTCAAAATCATCGTTAATAGCGCGGCCAACCTGGTAAAGAGTGGAGGTGAAGTTGCTATCAACTCGGAAATTATGTTTTACCACATAGTCTTTATCTAAGTACCAAAACAGTTCAATGTCTTCCTGACGAGCATAGTTAGCCAATACCCCTTTAAGTGTATCGCCGTTTTCAAAGCGACGAGCAGCGACGTCGCCTTTCCAATTTGCAGCAGTTGGCTTAACCACCAAGCCGCGTTGTGCTAATGCATCTTCAAGTGGGAAAGTGGGCTTACCTAGCTCAATAACAAATTTAGAGCGCTCAGTGTCTCTGTTGGTCACACTATTACGGAAGCTCTCATAAAATTGTGACAAACCTTGCGCTGCCGCATTAGTGGTTTGTTTCATATCCATTTTAGGGATAGTGCCGAATAAAAAGTAAGAGGCAGCAAAAATCAACACTCCAGCTAAGGAGAGGTGTTTTATCCAAAACCAAATATTCGAAAGTCTCCGCATCGTTCTCTTTTTCATGGTGTACTACAGTCCAAACTCTTCGGGTTAATACAGCGAAGGGTCTGATTCATTCGGCCGCGTTTTAAATCTGCGATGCACCCACATATATTGCTCTGGTGCCTTTGCTATAGCCGCTTCCATCCGTTGGTTTACGCGCGTGACGTCTTGTTTGCTATCAGCGCTTGGGAAATCAGCCAAAACCGGCATGATCTCTAAGTGATATTTACCTTGTTTATCTCGATATGAGGCTAAACTTAACGTCTCACAATATTCGCTACTGGCAAATAACAAAGTCCCGGTAGTGGTAGCGGTTTGCTCGACTGCAAAAAATGGTACAAACTCGCAGCGATTGCGTCCATAATCCTGATCCGGCAGGTAATAACATAATTTGCCGTCTTTCAGTGCTTTCAAGAGCCCTTTAACATCGCGTTTGCCAATTAAAAACTCATTCGAGCGTAACCGGCCGCGTGTCATCAGAAATTCCATCAGAGCATTATTATGTGGCCGATAAAAACCTATCCCCTGTTTATGTACGCCAAGCATACGGCTGGCCATTTCTAAATGCAACATATGGGGAACAAGCAATAATGCGCCTTTGCCTGCAGCTTGAATATGCTCAATGTGTTGTAAGCCTTGTACTGATCCATAGACACGGCGTAGACGCCACGCTGGCCACCACCAAGCCATACCGCTTTCAAAAGTAGCAATACCGGTTTGCTCTAAATTCTCTTTGACCAATTGTGTTTGCTGCTGCGCACTTAGCTCTGGGAAGCACAAGCGAATATTCACTGTCGCAATATGGCGACGTTTTTTCATTAAGCGATAAGCCAGCTTACCAAGTAAACGCCCCAAACCTATCTGTATAGACTGTGGCAGCCAAGATAAAGTATAGAGAAAAATAACACCCAACCAAGTTAGCCAAAATTTAGGTGCCAAAAATTGCCATTGAAACGGAGGTTTTGTAACCACAAGTACTACCTATAAACTCATCTTACCCATTAAGTGTAACGATAAAGCCCAAAAAAAACAAAAGCCAAGCACTATAAAAATGCTTGGCTTGACTAGATTTTAGAACCTTTTTCAGTCTAAAGGATTACTTTAAACCACGGTTGATTGCTTCTAAATCATCACGTGCCAACGTACCTTCAGCTTGCTTTAAGCGTAGCGTCGACATTACGTATTGGTAACGAGTGTCAGCTAAGTTACGTTTAGCGTTGTACAGGTTTTGCGTACTGATTAATACGTCAACAATTGTACGAGTGCCTACTTCAAAGCCTGTTTCCGTTGCTTTTAACGCACTCTCCGCAGAAATAACCGCTTGCTCTAACGCTTTGTAAGTGGCTACATCCGACATCACTTGATTGTACGAAGTGATCACTGAGCGCGTTACATTACGCATGCTGGCTTCTAAATCTTCGCTCGCCGCAACATATAGAGCACGCGCTTGATCAGTCGCTGCCTGAGTGCGGCCGCCAGAGTAGATTGGTACATTTAAGGTCAAACCGACATTAGTGGTGTCACCTCTTGGCGCATAAATACGGCCGTTAGAATCGACTAATGAGTCACCATAACTGGCTTGCAAGCCTAGCGTTGGGTAATGGCCAGCTTGCGCATTGCTGATACGGTCTTGAGCAATATCAACGTTCGCTTTTGCAACTTGCAACGCTAAATTACGCTCTTTGGCGGTATCAATAAAGCTATCCACTTGTTTTTGTGGTTTAACCGTTGAAAACGTCTCTGTATTTAGCGAGTCTAACTGAGCGTGATATTTACCGGTAATGGTACGCAGAGTTTCGCGCGCGGTTTCGACGTTATTTTGTGCAATGATTTCATTAGCGACAGCGCGGTCGAATTGCGCTTGGGCTTCGTGTACGTCAGTAATCGCCGTTAAGCCTACTTTGTAGCGTTGTTTAGTTTGTTCTAACTGACGCTCAATGGCACGTTTTTCAGCTTGTACGAACTCAAGGCTATCTAACGAGCGCAGTACCGCAAAATAACCATCGGCAATACGCACAATTAAATCTTGTTTGGCTTGCTCGTAAGAAGTGACTGCTTGCATGGCTTGTTTTTCAGCAATGCCAAGTTGGTCCCACTTAGCTAGGTCAAAAATAGTTTGACTTAAGCTAATTGAACGCGAAAAAGTGTCTTGGAAAGAATCCACTTTGGCATAACCTGTGCTGTCATCCTGAGCACCAGGCGCTGCATCACGATCCAATTGGCTATAAGACATTTCAAAACCAAGTTGTGGCAACAATACCCCAAATGCGCTGTCTTTTGCAGCGGCTTGGGCATCGGCTTGAGCTTTAGCACGCAATACAGTAGGGTCGTTTTGCGTTGCAATATCATATACTTGTATTAAATCTTCGGCATGAGCAATGCTGCTAAGTGCGCAACCTAACCCAACCAATAAAGAGAGAAGCGATTTTTTCATTGTTAGTGCAGTCCTTAGACAAATTTTGAGCTAAAGCCATGTTACCTTGTTTTTTCACAGAACCAAAAAAAAATAACGTAAATCAACTTGAGCAAATGTAACAGAATATAATAAACACAATTTACTGTCAGATATGACAATATTGGGATGAATTTTGTTATTCAAAGGGCAAAAAATGACTAAATCAACGATTTCGCAGTTCAGCGCTGCGGATGTAGAACTAGAGCAACCAAAACGGCTCTTCAATGGCTTTTTTAAAATAGAGGAATATCGCTTTCGCCATGCACTGTTTAATGGTGGTCAATCGCAAGAAATTCGCCGTGAAATATTAGAACGCGGTCACGCCGTTGCAGTCTTACCTTATGACCCTGTACGCGATGAGGTATTGCTGATTGAACAGATCCGTATTGGTGCGCTCGCGAGCAAAGCCTCACCTTGGTTACTGGAATGCATAGCGGGTATGGCGGAGGGCCGTGATGACTATGAAGCGGTAGCCCGTAAAGAGGCGTTTGAAGAGGCGGGTATTGAGCTTGAAGAGCTGCACTATATGACTTCGTATTTATCCAGTCCTGGTGGCACCACAGAACGACTATTCTTATATCTAGCACGCGCTGATTTGAGTCGAGCGGGTGGCATTTATGGGCTGGCCAGTGAAGGGGAAGACATCAAAGTGCATGTGATGTCTTATAGTGAAGCGTTACAGCGACTAAACAGTGAGGAAATTGATAACGCTGCCACAGTGATTAGTCTACAATGGTTAGCCTTGCATAAAACACAGATAATGGCTAAGTGGCTGGAGGAGTAAAAGCGGTGGGCTTACTGTCAACACAAAGTTATGTTCAATCGTTACCTAAGTACATTGCTTTGTGTGAGCGTAACTATTTGCGATTATTGAAGTTACTGCCAGCAGAAACGGTTGGTGCGTGTCACGAATATCATTTTGCTGGCGAGCATTACCGTTTGGTGGTGAAAAACTGTGAAAAATACACCACAGATGTGGATTTAATTAAAGATAAAGCCATTCACACTGAGCTGCCACTATGGCAGTTAACACTGCGCCTGTATCACGATGCGAAAGTCGCAGAAGTCGTCTATCCCAATTATCACCAACGCGTACGACCGTCATATGGCTATCCGAATCCAGATATGCACCAAAAAGATGAGAAATACCAAGTGAATGCTTTTTTGAGCGATTGGCTCTGCGCGTGTCTGGAAAATGGTCGCAGCACTTTTCACTGGGATGTTAATAATGACTTGGTTTGAAGATGGTTTTTCATTACACAAAGACCACGCGCTTATTGCCCACATTACCGATAGTCACTTGTTTGCCGACGAGCAGGGCGAATATTTTTCGGTTAATACTGCCGCGCATTTTCGCCGTGTGCTGACAAAGCTGAGTGAACTTAACCTCGATGCGATTATTTTTGGTGGCGATTTAACCCAAGACCATACAGCTGAGTCTTATCACACTTTTGCCCGACTGTTTGCTGAGTCAAAGCTCACTTGCCCGATGTTTTGGGTGCCTGGCAATCACGATGACATCGCGCTACTGCGTGATATCAGCCACGGTCAAATTTGTATGAGCAAAGTGCTGCGTACTAACAAATTGCAATTTTTACTCGCTAACAGTAAAGGTAGCACTCCTGCGGGCTGGTGCGAAGCCCAGCATCTTAGCGAGCTTGCCAACGCGATTAGTGATTTTGCTGGCAAAAGTGTGGTGGTATGCCATCATCACCCGTTACCTATTCAAGGTTATTTGGACAAGCATATTCTGGAAAATGGCCCATTTTTACTGAACGTTTGCGCCAACAGTGAAAAAGTTACGGCCATAGTTCATGGCCACGTCCATAATGATTATTTTCTCTGGTATCGTAACTTGCAGATTTACGCGACTCCGGCGACCTCAATTCAGTTCGAGCGCCACACCAAAGATTGGCAACAGCGTAACTTAGGCCCGGGCTTTCGTTTAATCGAATGTCGTGGCGATGCGATATCGACTTGGGTTGCATGGGCATGAGACTGATTTATGTCCATGGCTTTAATAGCTCAGAGCGTTCGGCCAAAGCGACACTAATTGGTAAGTTACTTGCGTCCACTCAGATTGATTACCAAGTACCACGTTTGCATTACGATCCGCGAATTGCGATGATGCAGTTAGAGGCTCTACTGACCCCAACAACGCGCTTGATAGGGAGTTCTTTAGGTGGATTTTACGCCACCTATCTATCACAACAGTATAATTTACCTGCGGTTGTGATAAATCCGGCGGTGAATCCCGCAGCTTTACTTGCGGACTTTCTCGGGCCTCAATACAATCCCTATCAGGATTGCCATTATGAATTAGGTGCAGAACACGTTGCGGCTTTAGCACAACTCTATCTGCCAACCTTGCCTTATCCGCAGCAATTATTGCTGCTACAGCAAATCGGTGATGAAGTGCTACCTTATTTACAAGCAGTGCAATATTACCAGACAACGCCGCAACGCATCGAATTTGCGGGCGACCATAGTTTTCAAGGGCTGGAACGGCACTTAGAGACTATTGTTAATTTTTTAAAAATCACGTAAAACTACAGCTCAAAAAACGATAAGAAGCCTATGACTCAGCAAAACTACAATGCCGAAGCGATTGAAGTCTTAAATGGTTTAGAACCGGTTAAACGTCGCCCTGGCATGTATACCGATACCACCCGACCAAACCATCTTGGTCAGGAAGTCATTGATAACTCCGTCGACGAAGCGCTGGCAGGACACGCCACCAAAATTGATGTGATCCTGCATGAAGACAACTCCTTGGAAGTCATCGACGATGGTCGAGGTATGCCAGTCGATATTCACCCAGAAGAAGGGATCCCTGGGGTTGAGCTTATTCTCACCAAGCTGCATGCCGGTGGTAAGTTCTCAAATAAGAACTATCAGTTTTCTGGTGGTTTGCACGGCGTGGGTATTTCGGTGGTTAACGCCTTATCGAAACGCGTTGAGATAAGCGTCAGACGCGACGGCCAAGTGTATGAAATGGCCTTTGAACATGGTGATAAAGTCGAAGACTTACAGGTCACAGGCACTGTCGGTAAACGCAATACCGGTACCAGCGTGCATTTTTGGCCGGACGAAAGCTATTTTGATTCACCGAACTTTTCTCTTTCAAAACTCAATCATTTGCTCAAAGCCAAAGCGGTATTATGCCCGGGGCTGCGTATTCGGTTTGTTAATAAACAAACCAAAGAGACGCAAGAATGGTTTTATGAAGCGGGCTTAAAAGATTATCTTAAAGATAGCTGCTCGGGCTATGAGACTTTACCAAACGACCCGTTTGTTGGCAGTTTTGCAGGTTCCACTGAGGGCGTAGATTGGGCCTTGCATTGGTTGCCGGAAGGCGGCGAATCGGTTACGGAAAGTTATGTTAACCTGATCCCAACCGCGCAAGGGGGGACGCACGTTAATGGTTTACGCCAAGGCTTGTTGGAAGCCATGCGTGAATTTTGTGAGTTCCGTAACTTATTACCCCGTGGTGTAAAACTGACTCCAGAAGATATCTGGGATAAATGTAGTTATGTACTTTCAGTTAAAATGCAAGATCCGCAGTTTGCCGGTCAAACCAAAGAAAAACTCAGTTCACGTTCTTGTGCCGCGTTTGTCTCAGGCATTGTGAAAGATGCGTTTAGTCTGTGGCTGAATGAGCACACCGACACTGCAGAGCTAATTGCTGAGCTGTGTATCAACAACGCGCAAAAACGCTTACGCGCAGCAAAGAAAGTGGTGCGTAAAAAGGTGACTTCAGGGCCAGCCTTGCCCGGCAAATTAACCGACTGCTCTGGTAGTGAAACCGAACGTGCGGAAATCTTCCTTGTAGAAGGGGACTCAGCAGGTGGATCGGCAAAGCAAGCGCGTGACCGTGAGTTTCAAGCCATTATGCCGCTGCGTGGTAAAATCTTAAATACATGGGAAGTGGAATCGGGGCAAATCTTAGCTTCGCAGGAAGTCCATGATATTTCCGTCGCATTAGGTATAGACCCTGATACTGACGACTTAAGCGGTTTACGTTATGGCAAAGTTTGTATTCTAGCGGATGCGGACTCGGACGGTTTACATATCGCAACTTTGCTCTGTGCCTTATTTGTTAAACATTTCCCGACTTTAGTGAAGCGTGGTCATGTGTTTGTGGCCATGCCACCGCTCTATCGTATTGATGTGGGTAAAGATGTGTATTACGCCCTCGATGAAGACGAGAAAAAAGGCATTTTGGATCGTATTGAAGCGGAAAAGAAACGCGGTAAAGTCAACGTACAGCGCTTTAAAGGCTTGGGTGAAATGAACCCGATGCAGCTACGTGAAACCACCATGGATCCAAACACTCGCCGCTTGGTGCAACTCACGTTAGATGACGAGGAGCAAACCTTGGAAATGATGGACATGTTGCTTGCTAAAAAGCGTTCTGGTGACCGTAAACAATGGCTTGAAGAGCACGGTGACCGTGCTTTGGTCGACTAAGGAGACGAGGATGAAACTCTGGTTAACTTTAGCTTGGACTGGACTATTGCTGGGCAGTACCAGCGTTGTCGCTAAACCTGAACTTAGCCGTTTGCAGCTACCTGCGGGTTATGAAGTGAGTTTATTTGCTGACAATGTTGTCAATGCAAGACAAATGGCCGTTTCGAAGCAAGGCATTGTATATGTAGGCTCGCGCAAAGCTGGTAAAGTACATGCTCTGGTTGACTTCAATAAGGATGGCGTGGCGGATAAAACTATCCTGTTGGCCGAAGGGCTAAATATGCCATCGGGCCTTGCTATCAAAGATGGTGATTTGTACGTTGCGGAAGTTAATCGCATTTTGCGTTTTAAACAAGTGGATAAGCAGCTCAATAAGCCAGAATACGAGGTGTTTTTTGATAAGCTGCCTGATAAAGCCCATCACGGTTGGAAGTTTATTCGGTTTGCCCCAAGTGGCGAGCTTATTATCCCAATCGGCGTGCCATGTAATGTCTGTAAGGAAGAAGCACCATTTGGTGAAATCCTTGCTCTGGATATGAACACTAAAACCCTGACCACTTGGGCAAAGGGCGTGCGCAACTCAGTCGGGTTCGATTTCCATCCACAAACCCAAGGTTTTTGGTTTAGTGATAACGGCCGCGACATGATGGGCGACGACATTCCGCCAGATGAAATTAATCGTCTTGGCGATATTGGCGAGCATTTTGGTTTCCCTTACATCCATGCGGGCAGTATTGCTGATCCTGAGTTTAATCAAGGCCGTAGCGCAGCAGAGTTTGTACCTCCTAAATTGGCGCTAGGCGCGCATGTGGCGCCACTGGGGATCCATTTCTATCGTGGTAAAGCCTTCCCGAGTGAAATGAAAAATAAACTATTTGTCGCTGAGCATGGCTCTTGGAACCGTTCAAAAAAGTCAGGTTATCGGGTGATGGTGGCAACCGTAAGAGACGGTTTAATCACTGCGTATGAACCTTTTGTAACTGGCTTTATGGCCAATGAGCAAACCTATGGCCGCCCAGTGGCATTTGCAGAACTGGATGACGGCAGTTTATTGGTTTCAGACGATTTTGCGGATGCCATTTACCGCATTACTTATACTCAGAAACCGTAATGGCACGTGCGCCAACAACGGCACTATGTTTGGGTATAATAAGAATAAATAGGGTTTGAAATGAGTGAGTTAGAAGCCCTCTCCTTGCAGGGTATTGAACAGCAGAGTATGGGGCGTTTTACCGAAGACGCTTATCTGAATTATTCCATGTATGTCATCATGGACCGTGCTTTGCCACATATCGGCGACGGTTTAAAACCAGTACAGCGCCGCATCGTTTACGCGATGAGCGAGCTTGGGCTCTCTGCCGCGGCGAAATATAAAAAATCGGCGCGTACCGTTGGTGACGTGTTAGGTAAATATCACCCCCATGGTGACAGTGCCTGTTACGAAGCTATGGTATTGATGGCGCAGCCATTTAGTTACCGTTATCCGTTAGTCGATGGGCAAGGTAACTGGGGCGCTGCGGATGATCCGAAATCTTTCGCGGCGATGCGTTATACCGAAGCGCGGTTGTCGAAGTTTTCCGAGGTGCTGCTTAAAGAATTAGGGCAAGGCACCGTCGATTGGACGCCAAACTTTGACGGCACCATGGACGAGCCAAAAGTGCTACCAGCGCGTTTACCACACATTATGCTTAACGGCGTAACAGGTATCGCGGTCGGTATGGCAACGGACATTCCTCCTCATAACGTGCGTGAAGTGGCGTCTGCTTGCTGCTTATTGCTTGATGAGCCAAAAACTTCACTAGAGCAATTGCTAGAAATAGTGAAGGCACCGGATTATCCGACCGAAGCGGAGATCATCACGCCGCGCAGTGAAATTGCCAAGATTTACAGCTCAGGTCGTGGCTCAATTAAAATGCGTGCGGTATATAGTGAAGAGCAAGGCGAAATTGTCATTACTGCGCTGCCGCATCAAAGCTCGGGTGCTAAAGTATTAGAGCAAATTGCCGCGCAAATGACCGCGAAAAAGCTTCCTATGGTGGCGGATTTACGTGATGAGTCTGATCATGAAAACCCCACGCGCATTGTGATAGTACCGCGTTCTAATCGCATTAAAATCGAACCTTTGATGGCGCATTTGTTTGCCACCACAGATTTAGAAAAGAGCTATCGCGTTAACCTCAATATGATAGGTTTGGACGGTCGTCCACAAGTCAAAGACTTACGGACGATTTTGGATGAGTGGTTGGTGTTTCGCCGCGAAACCGTACGTCGCCGTCTCCAGTACCGCCTTGATAAAGTGCTGGCGCGTTTGCACATTCTTGAAGGTTTATTGATTGCGTATCTCAATATTGATGAAGTCATTGAGATCATTCGTACTTACGATGAGCCAAAAGTGGAGCTTATGGCACGCTTTGGTCTCAGTGATAAGCAAGCCGAAGCCATTTTAGAACTTAAGTTACGTCACTTAGCTAAGCTAGAAGAGTTTAAGATCACCGGCGAGCAAGACGAGCTTAATAAAGAGCGCGATCAGCTAGAAAAAACCTTAGGCTCAGAGCGCCGCATGTCGACTTTGCTGAAAAAAGAAATTCAGGAAGCTGCTGAGCTATACGGTGATGAGCGTCGTTCACCTGTGATTGAACGTGCTGAGTCGCGTGCCTTGACCGAAAAAGAGTTGATGCCAACAGAAGCGGTTACGGTAGTGCTGTCAGAAAAAGGTTGGGCGCGTTTAGCGAAAGGCCATGATATTGATGCTGAGGGCTTGAGTTATCGCGCTGGTGATAGCTTTAAGGCTTTAGCTTATGGTCGCAGCAACCAACCTGCGGTGTTTTTAGATTCATCTGGGCGAGCATTTGCCACCGATGCGCATAGTTTACCGTCGGCTCGTAGCCAAGGTGAGCCGATGACAGGGCGCTTTAATTTAGCGCCGGGTTGTAATTTTGAACATGTCTTGATGGGCGAAGAGCAGCAGCATTTCTTGATGGCAACTGATGGTGGCTATGGCTTTATCGCTGAATTTAATGATTTAGTGTCGAAAAACAAGAGTGGTAAGGCTTTAGTCAGCATCCCAAGTGGCGCGCAGCTAATGGCGCCGATTGTGATTAACGATATTAGTACCGACTTATGTATGGCGATTTCCAACGAAGGCCGAATGTTGTTGTTCCCACTACGTGATTTGCCTAAGTTGGGTAAAGGTAAGGGTAATAAGATAATCTCCATCCCAAGTGCGAAAGTGCAAGCCAGAGAGGAATTCGTCAAAGTGTTGGCAGTGGTGCCAGAAGGAGCATCTGTGACACTGCATGCTGGAAAACGTAAGCTAACCTTAAAACCGGCGGATCTTGAACATTATTATGGTGAACGAGGTCGTCGTGGTAATAAGTTGCCAAGAGGGTTGCAGCGTGTGGACGAATATCAGATTGAGTACCTTGGTCAAGA
Source organism: Pseudoalteromonas fenneropenaei (assembly GCF_042643375.1). Taxonomy (NCBI): domain Bacteria; kingdom Pseudomonadati; phylum Pseudomonadota; class Gammaproteobacteria; order Alteromonadales; family Pseudoalteromonadaceae; genus Pseudoalteromonas; species Pseudoalteromonas fenneropenaei. The sequence goes on along the minus strand of NZ_JBHRSD010000010.1, from coordinate 314,818 downwards.
AAGCCAGGATGCGCCTGCTGAGCCAGACACGCCACTCGAAAACAACTCCTTGTTCGACAACGAGGATTAAACACTAAGAGCCTGGTAATCCCAGGCTTTTTTATTTTCAGTTATAAACTAGCTTCAGTTGTGTTTTTACGCCTGTGGGCGCGACTTTATATCGGGCTGCGACGCACTCGGGCAATCAAGGCAAAAAAGGTCGGATGAGCTGGTGTGATAACGCTGCTTTTTTGTTGCAACTAAGCTAAAATAAGCGGTTATATACTAAACTCGGGATTTGCTATATGACAGACAAGGTTTATATCACCGCTCAGCAATTGTTAGAAGATTCATTCCGCTTAGCTGCGCAAGTTTACGCCGACGGTTTTCGTCCAGACTTCATCATAGGTATTTGGCGTGGTGGTGCACCTATCGGTATCGCAGTACAGGAGTTCTACGATTACAAAGGGATAGAAACCGATCATATCGCAGTGCGTACTTCGTCTTATTATGGTATTGGCAAGCAAGCTAAAGAGATTAAAGTACACGGCTTACATTACATTATTGAGAATGCCAATGCGGATAACTCATTACTGATCGTTGATGATGTATTTGATTCAGGCCGCAGTATCTATGCTCTACGTGAAAAGTTGGCTGAGTTAATGCGCTTAAATCTACCAAAAGATATTCGTGTTGCTTGCCCGTATTACAAGCCAAAGAATACCAAAGTCCCGATGACGCCAGATTACTACGTGCACGAGTCGGACGAGTGGTTGGTGTTCCCACATGAACTATCGGGTTTGACACCAGATGAAATCGCTAACGGTAAAACCGATTTAGCCAATATCAAAGATTTACTGTTAAAGTAAATCTCAGCAAAAGCCAGCGATAAGCTGGCTTTTTTGTTTATGCGGCTACTGCGTTCTATAATTCTGCGTTGCCCTAGTTATAGTCACACCCAATACATGCAATGAAATATTTAATTCCCACTTGTACTATAAGTTGTTTTTGTTGCTGTTGTGCAAGGCGCTATTTACTGAAATGGATAACTTCCTCAAAAAGCATTTATAGCCAGTAAGTGAGGCGAGCTAATCGGCTCACCTATGTCAAACTAAGCTAGAAAAAGCTCTCGACAAAATCTGATAGGTTATCCACATCCACCGGTTTCAAGCCATCAGGTGTTCTCACAATCAGGCCTTTGTCGACCAGCTCAGTGACCACACGGCGATAGGCGCGCTCTGTGGTGGCAAAACGTTCTGCTTCTGCGCTTACGGTTGGGTAAGCGCGCAGCAAAGTGGGGTGGTTGTTCTCAGCACGAAGTAAACAATCACGGGCGATGTTGTAGGAAAGCGGCAGCAACAGCTTATCCAAATTGATTTTTTGGTTTTCGGTAAATTTAGCTGCAACGGTTTGCGCTGTGTACAAACTCAGTTCTGGTTTTTCTAACAACAATTGGCGCCAGTGGCGCAGCTCAATTAAATTGTAGTGCACATCGCTTAAACAAGTCACAGTGTAAATGCATGGGTCGTTACTAAGCGCTTCTATTTCGCCAATTAGGGTATTTTGGCAATCTAATTGACCCAGTAATAAACGGCGGCCATTACCGACATCATAGCTAAACGATACGGTACCACTGCGCACTAAAATCAATTTAGTCAGCGGCTCGTCCTGATGTATTAATACGTCTTTTTTACTATGCTGATAGGTACTGCCCGCGAAGGCGAGTAACTGGTCGACAAGATTGGTTGAAAAGTGATATTGAAACATCTGGATGGCTCTTCGGACAATTGTCCTAGTTTATTACTGTTTAATGACGTTAGCATGACACCCTCGTTAAAGGCTTGCGGTATCGCAAGATTTTGCGATAGCAAGACATAGTTTCATGCTAACTCACTCCTGTTTTATGGGTTTACCTGTAAAACCGGGCCTACGCTTCCCGTGTTAGAGCTTACGTTAGGGTTGTCCTGATTTTTAAGGTTTGTGGTGAGTTAGCCCTTTTATTTTTTGCTAATCTTAATTCACCATAGGGTATGCTAACCTAGAAGAGGGGATAGAACAAATGAGTTGGGAATATTTAGGTTATTTAGCCTCGGCTTTTTTGATTATCTCATTAATGATGAGCAATGTAGTCAAACTCAGATGGTTTAATTTGGTTGGCTGCGTGTGTTTTACGCTCTACGGTTTAGCGATAGATGCTTGGCCTGTGGCCTTGACCAACGGCACTTTAGCCTTCGTTAATATTTATCATCTCTTTAAACTGAGCAAATCTTCCGCCAATTAATTCGTGCTTTGGTAAGCAAAGGCGCAAACGAATTTGCGCCCCAGTCGATAATTTGAAATACCAACTAATTAAGGTTGTGCTGTAGAAGCCGCGTCGGTTTCACTGTTGGCCGACTGCTCTTGACGTTTAAATACCAGCTTGCCTGCCATCCAAGTTTCCTCAACCTGAATGTCGTGAATGGCTTTAACTGGTACTTTAAAATAATCTGCATCCAGCACAATAAAATCAGCCCATTTGCCTTGCTCTAAACTACCAATTTTATGTTCTTGAAAGCCCGCATAGGCGGCATCTAAAGTAAATGCACGTAGTGCCTGCTCGCGGCTCAATACTTCGCTGGCGCGCCAACCTTGCTCCGGTAAACCTTGCGAGTCTTGACGGGTAATCGCGGAATATAAACCATGGAAAGGCTCAGCCAGCTCGACTGGGAAATCCGACCCCGCAGCGACTTTACTACCTTGTTTTAAGAAGGTTTGCCACGCATAACCCCCCGCTAATTGCTTATCGCTCAGGCGTTGCTCTGCCATATGCATATCTGAGGTGGCATGCACGGGTTGCATTGAGGGGATAATTTGCAGTTGTTTAAAGCGGGGAATGTCCGAAGGCTCGACGATTTGCGCATGTTCGATACGGTTACGCAGTAACTTACCGCCGGTTTTTTTGAATTCTGCTTCATAGGCATCAAGCACGATGCGATTGGCTTTATCACCAATGGCGTGGGTGTTGGCGCTAAAACCGTGTTTAAAGGCTTTACGTAGCAGTTCTTGCAAATGCTCAGGAGTCTCTAACATTAAGCCATGGTGGCCAGGGCGGTCTTTATAGCTGTCTAGCAACGCGGCGCCTCGGCTACCTAACGCGCCATCGGCATAAATTTTGACACTGCGAATGGCCAGATAGTCATTTGGGTCTTTAACCACGCCCGCATCAAGCATTTTGTCTAAATAAGGGTCGGCAGCACTCAACATGGCATAAATGCGCAGCGGTAGCGTTTTATTTTTTGCTTCTTGTAAATACACCTGCCAAGTGGTGTAGTCGATACCTGCATCATGGGTGGCGGTAATCCCAAGGCTTAATAAATGTTCGCCTGCGGTGTGTAAGGCTTTTGCCACGGCAGGTTGGCTCGCCGCCGGAATATGCGCTTGAATAAGGCCTTCGGCCTTATCGATAAATACCCCGCTGGGTGTGCCATCGGGTAAATGAATGATCTCCCCACCTGCTGGCGCTGCGGTTTGTGCGTTAATACCGGCGATACTCATCGCCTTAGTGTTTACCCATACTGCGTGACCATCGACTCGGGTGAGCACCACAGGTTTATCGGCAAGGTATTTATCTAAATCTTGTGCATTGCCAAATTGTTGCGAAGGCCAAAGGTTTTGATCCCAGCCACGGCCTATGATCCAATCGCCTTCAAACGTTTTACTATAGTCTCTCAGCGCTTCGCCAATTTCTTCAATTGAGCGCTTACCGCGTAAATCCAGCTCTACCAAATTATTACCAAGACCAACCACATGGCCATGGGCGTCAATTAAGCCCGGCAGCATAGTGCGCCCCATGACATCATGGCGGGTTGCCTCTGGGAATTGTTTTAGTAATGTATCGTCACCAATTTTGACGACCTTTCCATCTTTAACCACCAATACGTTGAACTGTTCAAGCCCGCCTTGTAAAGTGGGCGTGTACCCTTGGACATTGTGAAAAAGGGTAGTATTTGCAAGCACTTGACTTGATAGCAAAGTGAATCCTGCGAGTAACCAATGTCTCATAATTTATTCCCTGTTGTTTTTCTTCAACTTAGCAAAATAAATTTGGTTCGCCTAGTCGCTTGCGTTAGACTCGCGTCATCGTCTAGGAGGGCAAAGTATGAAGTTATTTATGGTTTATTTGGGTGGGCGCGTCGCCGGTTGTCATATTGAGATGCACGATGTGCGTTTTGTGATAGCCGAGCGGATTGAAGATGCTTACGCTAAATTAAAAGCCCAATGGGTGGGCGATAAAAACGCTGTGCACATGGACAGCTATGTTGAAGTAAAGCACGCTGATGGTTTTGATATTGTGCTGAGCACTGAGCCTAAACATCAAACGGAACGCTTGTTTTTTGTTAACCTAGGTGGTTACAAGGCGGAAAGTTTAGCGGAGCAACACGAGTTTGCGTTATTTGTTGCTGACTCAGAACATACTGCCAAAGACAAAGCGAAAGCCGCCTTGCTAGTTGATACCAGCCACCAGCATAAAGACAACCTCCATGATGTAGATGATTGCTTTGCCGTGGATTTACTAGATGAACGCTACCATATTCATTTAATACCAAGTGGTAAAACTCAGCAGCTTAAGCCAGATTGGTTTGGTTATCATATTCTTTGATAGCACTATGTAATTGCAGCAAAGTGCAAAGCACTTAGCTTACCAACAAAAAACGGCCAGCAGGCCGTTTTTGCGTTTTTACTCAGTCATATCGATTTAACGTTCTTTTTGCTCAGCTTTAAGCGCTTTACGAATAGCGATGATGACAATCGCAAACATTAAAAACGGCAGTGCCGCGAGAAAATATTCGGCAAGGTGGCTGTCTTGATAATTCGGTTGCAAAATAAAGTGCCCGCCAATGCACAGCACTATCACCACTAACAGCAGGGGTAACATCGACAATTCTTTCTTTGCGTTATGTTGAGACGGCTCTTTACTCATTGCTTTCCTTTATTTACAGCTCTTAAACTTGAGATTCGGTGAGAGCAGGTTTGGTTTCAGATGCTGGCGCTACATGGCGCTGACTTACCACCACCCCTACAAAGACCAATGCAATTGCAGACCATTGTGCCATGGTTAACCGCTCGCTTAGTAACAGGGCGGAGAACATCAAGGTAAACACAGGCACCAAGTTAGAATAGGCGGCAGCGGTCAAGACTGAAACACGGCTAATGGCATAATTATACAAGCCATATGCACCTAAAGTCACAACTGATCCTAAATACAGCACGGCTAGTAGCGCATTGGTGTCTAACTGAGTGAAATCCGGCAAGGTGCTAAAGGGTAAAAATACAGCAAAAAATATACTGCCACTTAAGCCTTGCATGCCAATGAGCGCAAGTGGTGAATAACGCGTCGCGAGCCGTTTTACACTAATGGTGTAAAACGCCGCGCACACCATAGCTAAAAACTCTAAGGTATTACCAAGTAAGGGGTTGGGCGCTTGCTCTGAACTGGGTGAAAGTAACGTCAGCCCGATACTGCCAGATATACACAGTACAAACCCAGCGACGATAGACTTACTTAAGCGCTCTTTGAGAATAAAGTATGCCAAAGTTGCGACAATCAACGGCAAACACGCCACGATGACCCCAGCTTGTGAGGCCGAGGTATATTCCAAGGCATGGCCTTCAAACATAAAATACAAACATGGCTCAGCCAGTGACATGGCTAATAAGTAGCGCCAATCGCCCGCTTGATAGCTGAAGCGCAAACTGTAGCGATATAAGAGGCTACAAAGCAGTAAGGTAGTCAGCATGCGAAAGAAAATCACCACATTGGGGTCGTAAACGGCAATGGCGTATTTCAGCGCAATAAACGAACTACCCCAAAGTAAAGTGGCAAATAACAAACAGAGACCCGCAGGCATCAACTTACTCCTCAAAAGTTGCAGCTATGCTAGCACAGCGCCCGATTGGCGATGAATAAAATTTACTTGTTTTGCGACCAATAAACCCGTTATCTTGCAAGCCGTGCTGGCTAATTCGTCGGCACTTTAACGGGTAACAAATGGGGAATGAGAAAGTGGCGAAACAAACCATAGTGGTAAAGCTTGGCACCAGCGTGTTAACCGCTGGGCAAGCAAGTCTGAATACGGCGCAAATGGTAGAGCTGGTGCGCCAATGTGCGCAGCTAAAACAAGCAGGTCATCAAGTAGTGGTGGTCACCAGTGGTGCTGTCGCGGCGGGGCGTGCCGCACTTGGGAAACCGTGTGGTCACTCGTTGGTTGAAAAGCAAATGCTCGCCGCCATAGGCCAAGGCCAGCTTATCCATTTATGGCAAAACTTGTTTGCGCTTTATGGCATTACCGTCGCACAAATGCTGCTGACCCGTGCGGATGTTGAAGACAGGAGCCGGTATTTAACTGCGCGCGATACCTTAACTCAGTTATTGGCGTTTGATGTGGTGCCCATTATTAATGAAAACGACGCGGTAGCTACGGCTGAAATCAAAGTGGGTGATAACGATAACCTCTCGGCGATGGTGGCGATTTTAGCCAATGCCGACAAACTCTTGTTGTTGACCGATCAAGCCGGGTTATTTACCGCCGATCCGCGTAGCAACCCAGATGCTGCGCTTATCAACGAAGTGCATTGCATTACCGACGAGCTTAAATCCCTTGCCGGCGGTAGTGGCACTGCACTTGGCACCGGCGGCATGGCAACCAAACTGCAAGCGGCAGATATTGCCACCCGAGCTGGGGTTGAAGTACTTATCGCGCGTGGCAGTACACCCAATATTATCGCTGAAGCGCTCTCGGGTAAGGCGCCGAGTACCACATTTGTGTGCTTTAAAGCGCCAGTTGATGGCCGTAAACGTTGGTTATTAGCGGGGCCAAAAAGCTCAGGTCGTATTACCTGTGATGAAGGGGCTGTCACTGCACTGTGCGACAAGGGCGCCAGTTTACTGGCTAAAGGTATTGTAGCGCTGAGCGGCGAATTTGCCGTGGGTGATTTAGTGAGCCTATGCGATGTGAACGGACGAGAGTTTGCTAAAGGCTTATGTCGTTTTAATCACCAAGAGCTTGAGCAGCTAAAAGGTGTGCATTCACGCGAGTTTGCGGCTTTGCTCGGTTACATTCCGTCTAATGTGGTGCTGCATCGAGATGATATGGTGTTGCTTGGCAACGAAGCCGCCGACAAGCCCTACAAAACCCAAAAAATCAGCTAAGCTTTAAGGACTTACTTTTTATTTGGTACTTATTGGCACTATGGAGTCAGAGATCCGCTGTGGTCATGAATGGGCAATAAAGCTTACAGAGCAGTTAAATGAAACTGAACTAGACAAAGTATTTGGCGAAGTACTGTCGGTATTACTGGCGGATTTGCAATATAGTTTGCTTATCAACAAGACCTTTCGCGTTGACGTTGCACCAAGGCCGCTCAGCGGTAAATTAATTTTGCCTGAGCCGCAGTGCCAAGAGCTGCTCGAGCGCAGCCAAGTGCTTGCGCAGCATCAGTTTTTCCTTGTCTCCAGTGGGCTATTGTTGTTACCTATACGCCACAAACAAGCTATGTTTGGCTTGCTCGCGGTTGAGAATCGTTTGGCGCCCAACAGCAGTAAATTGGTGCTGCTGGCATACTTGGCTACTGTATATATTAATCAGCTAGCCACCTTACATCACGCCCGTTTAGATCCATTAACTGAGCTCTTAAACCGCCAAACGTTTGAACAAAAAGTGTTGGAAATATTGGCCGGAGAGGGGTTTTTAGTATCACGCGATACTCAGGTTGAACGCAGCTGGTATCTTGCGATGATAGACATCGACCATTTTAAACGCGTTAACGACAACTATGGTCATGTGATTGGCGATGAGGTCATTTTACTGGTGGCGCAGCAGCTCAAGCACAACTTCCGCGCTGAAGATTATGTTTTTCGCTATGGTGGTGAAGAGTTTGCAGTGCTGTTTCAATGTGATAGTGAAAGCCACGCACTGGCAACCCTAGAACGTAACCGCTTAGCGATTGCAAACTATCGTTTTCCGCAAGTCGGTGAAGTTACGATTAGCTCAGGAATGGTGGAGATGGGCGATTATATGCAAGTGACGCAATTGGTGCATCGCGCTGATCAAGCGTTGTACCATTCTAAGCATCAAGGGCGTAATCAAGTCACCGCTTTTAGTGCGCTATACCAAGGGCAAGAGAGTGGGGATGTGGTGGACGATATCGAACTCTTCTAAGCCTGTATTGAGCTAAACAAATCCGCTCCAGTACTTTCTGCGTTGCGGCGGCTGTGGTAGCATGGCAGCCATTTCTAACGCGTTGAAAAGAGAACAACATGACTATCCGCACACGTGTTGCGCCATCACCAACGGGTGATCCGCACTTAGGTACCGCTTATATTGCGCTATTCAATTACTGTTTTGCCAAACAGCAGGGCGGCGAATTTGTTTTGCGTGTTGAAGACACCGACCAAGTACGCAGCACCAAAGAATCAGAACAAGCTATTATGGACAGTTTGCGCTGGTTAGGTCTGGACTGGGATCACGGTCCAGATGTGGGCGGTGAATTTGGTCCTTATCGCCAATCAGAGCGCACTGAGCTGTATCGCAAATATGCCCAGCAATTGATTGATACCGGCAAAGCGTTTTACTGTTTTGCGACCGCTGAAGAGCTCGATGCGATGCGCGAAGCGCAAATGGCTGAAGGCTTGACGCCAAAGTACGACGGTCGTGGTTTACTGCTGAGCGAAGAAGAAGTCAAAGCCAATTTAGCTGCGGGCAAACCGCATGTTATCCGCATGAAAATCCCAGCTGAAGGTACGTTCAAGTTTAACGATTACCTGCGCGGTGAGATTGAGATCCCATGGGCAAACGTGGACATGCAAGTATTGCTAAAGGCCGATGGTTTCCCAACTTACTTTTTGGCAAACGTGGTGGACGACCACCACATGCAAATTAGCCATATCTTCCGTGGTGAAGAATGGATCAACTCTGCGCCAAAACTACTGAAGTTATATGAAGATTTAGGCTGGGAAGCACCACTACTTGGTCACTTACCGCTGCTTCGTAACCCAGATAAATCTAAGTTATCTAAGCGTAAAAACCCAACTTCAATCAACTATTACAAAGAAATGGGTTACCTGCCAGAAGCGCTCCTGAACTACTTAGGCCGCATGGGTTGGTCAATGCCAGATGGCCGTGAAAAGTTCACCTTGCCAGAAATGATTGAAAACTTCGATATGAAGCGCGTGTCTTTAGGTGGCCCGATTTTCGATATCGACAAACTCAATTGGTTAAATGGTTTGTGGATCCGCGAAAACTTAAGCAACGAAGAGCTGATGCAACGCTTTGTGGACTGGAAGTTTAACCCTGCGTTTTTTGGTCGCGTATTGCCAGAAGCAAAAACCCGTATCAACACTTTTGCTGATTTAGTGGACTTAGCAGGTCACTTTGTGGCGGGTATTCCGCATTACGATCCAGCGCTACTCACCGCAGGTAAAGCGGATGAAGACGTGGTACGTCAATCACTGCAATTCTTTATTTGGGAATTGGAAGTGCTACGCAGCTGGAACAAGACCGAGATCTTTGCTTTAGCCAAAGCAATTGCTACTTTCCATGAATTGAAGATTAAAGACTTCCTCGAGCCAATTTTCGTGGCCATCACAGGTAAGCCATCTTCAACCTCAGTGGTGGATGCGATGGAAATCTTAGGTTCTGATTTATCACGCGCGCGTTTACGTGCCGCGCTAAATCACCTTGGCGTATCGAAAAAGCAAGCCAAGAGTTTAGAAAAAGCCTACCGCGATTATACCGCACAAGCCAACGGCTAAGCTTTAATCCCAAAGGCGCGATGTACTATCGCGTCTTTTCCATTTTCATCTCCCCCTGTGATTTAACGCGCTTACCCCCGATTCGCTACTTCACAACTCAGCCACTGTTGTAAGGCTATTTTCGATTCGTTTTGATCCTATTCCCTCAGTTGACGATTAAGTGCATCGCATAGTGGGCATTGAGTTTTTATTAGCCTTATCAGAAACCGTATCAATTTAAATCCTCCAAAAACTGACAAATTAGCAACTCTGTAAATTTGCAGAAAGGCAAGCATCGTAATGTAACGCCAATTAATACAAGGAGATTACCGTGAAGTTTGCATTTTATTTATCTAGTTTGTTGGCTTTTGGGGCGAGTTTTCAAACGAATGCCGAGCCGTCAAAAAGCTCATTGCAATGGGGGATCGGGGTTGCGTTGTTGGCAGAGAACGAAGGCTATAAAGGAGTTGGTGTCGATACTCAAATTGTGCCCGCAGTAATGCTCAAGTACGGTAATTTCAGTTTACTAGGACCGCGACTCAATTATCAATTTGGGCAGTGGGGAGATTTGGTGTTTTCCGCGCAAGGTAAATTTCGTTTTGATGGATATGAGGCTGAAGATGATGAGGTTTTCGCTGCAATGGCTGAGCGGGAAATGTCGTTTGACGTCGGATTGGAAGTGGAATACGACTCAAACTGGGGGGATTTTAGCCTAGCGTATAGCAAGGATATTTCAACTACGCACAGAGGTTACGACTTTGGCGTAAGTTACGCGTTACCCTTTCAAGTTAAACAAGGACTAGTGGCACCCTTTGTCTCTGCCAACTATATGAGCAGTGAGCTGGTTGATTATTATTATGGTGTCAAACTAGACGAGGCCAACTTGTGGCGTCATGCCTATCAAGCGGATTCAAGCTGGGGGTGGGAATTCGGCATAAGAAGCGACTGGATGTTTGCGTCACATCACATGATAAAAGCAGATGTCAGTTATCGTGTATTCGGTGCTGAGATTAAAGATAGTCCTTTAGTCGATAGCTCAGGTGGGGTGAACTTGATCATTGGCTATATTTATGTGTTTTAAAAGTAGATATGTTCTTCACACTCTAAGTACAGCATTTGTATGCAAAGCTCAGGTGCTGCATTTGGCGATTTATATGGGGGTTTTTTCGATATTAAGTGGGTGTAGTCAAGACCACCCAATCACAGAGAGTAAGCTAAACGTAGCAGCTGTAAACTATCCTGTGTTCTATCCTAAGCTTTCCTCGATACAGCCCACTCAGCAGTACTTTGGTCGGATCCAAGGTATGGAGAGCTTTGATAAAGCCCTTTTTGCGCCTGCGAGGGTCGTGAAGGTATACGTCACCGAAGGTCAGCAGGTAAAGCTAGGGCAACATTTGATGACGCTTTATTCCCCATTTTTAGTAGAGCAACGACAGGCAAGCCAAATGGAGTTAGCCAGTGCTAGAGCGCATTGGCAATTACAAGATAAAGAGCGTATACGTCTCAACACTTTATATGCCAAAGGGCTTGTTACCCAACAGGCGCTAGATGCTAATCACCGCGATTGGGATGTTGCTCTACAGCGAGTGGTACAGGCAGAAGCTAAAGTAACCAAAGCTCTGAATGAATTGGCGGAAACCGAGGTCATTGCCGAGCACGACGGTGTAATTACGAGATTATATCTACGCGCAGGTAGTTTTGCACCAGCTAACACACCGCTGTTGCGTTTTGAATCTACAGCTGTGCAAATAGTGCGGTTTCAAGTACCAGAGGCAACAGCGTTGCAATTGGAAATTGGCGCGCTCGCTGGCTTAAAATTTGGTGAGAATGATGAAACCCTTACCGCAGAGCTAGTTGAACGAGCGATACCTGCGCCATTAGGTCCCGCCTTGTATACTTTGACTATGCGTTTGCAACACAGCATTGCAAGCCATTTAGGTCGAATTGTCTCACTGCATTTGCCGTTATATCAGCAGCCTTTGTATGAAGTCGACTATGCAGGATTACACTACACAGCTAAAGGTGAGGCGTATTTGTTAATCAACCGCCAGCCTGTTGAGAAAATCATTGTGAAAGTACATGGTTTTACTGAACGGGCTATTTTGGTCAGTGGTCCGTTGCACGAGACTATGCCAATCATTGCCCAAATCATGGCAAAGCTTAAGCTCAACTTAAGTGAGTTGAATTAACATGGCAAAGGTTATTGTAGCTCTATTAAAACCAAGGCTGATTTTTGGTATCGCGTTACTGTTGAGTCTTACTGGGGTTGCCAGTTGGTTTACCATTTACGAGCAAGAAGATCCGGCTTTTCCTTATCGTAATGGCACAATCACTTTGCAAAGCCCTGGTTCTTCTATTTCAGTGCTCAACAATACGGTGGTCGCACCTTTGGAGCAAGTCCTTAGGCAAGTTGATGAGATCCGCACATTCGATGTCAGCGTAGTACACGGCGCACTTTCGGTAGGCATCGAGTTACAGGAAACCATCTATGATACGGATAGTGCTTGGCGCCGAGTCCGTGACCGGTTAGCGGGCCTTGCAACAACATTAGCCCCACTGCAGTTGCAACTAATGGATAGAATTCAAGACACAGAAGGCATTCTGTTGTCAGTACACAGCGGCAAAGGACTCGTGTTAGACCGTCAGTTGGCACTTAGCGTACGAGACGAGCTTTATAAAATACCTGGGGTTAGGAAAGTGTCTTTAGTAGGCGATCCTGGCCAACGAATTGAGGTGATTTATCCTCAAATGCAGATGCTGCAATCTGGTGTGTCGCCACTGGAATTAGCCTCGGCAATTCGACAAGCCAATAGCAATGAAATTTCGGGAGAGATACTTTTTGATGCGATTCGCACAACCGTTCAACCGCTGACCCATTTGACAGGAATTGCTGCGATTGAGTCGCTACATGTAAAAGTGGCAGCGCAGAGCGCGCTACCGCTGACGAGTTTGGCTGAAGTAAGGAGCAGTTTTGATAGCGATAAACTCCCCCGTTTCTGGTTAGATGGCCAACCCACGATTGGGCTTGCTGTCACTGTGGTGCCAAATAGCATCAGAAGCAGTAATTTTAGTCAGGCATTCAAAACCACAATTGCCGAGCTAAATAGCCGATTTTCACCAAGTGAAATTAAAATACAGTTGTTTCAACCTGAACAAACCAAACTACGCCGGCAAGATCTTGAGTCATCGTTGTTGCTGAGCGCCGTGGCTGTGGTATTGGTATTGATGGTGTTGATGTCCTTACGTGCAGCCTTAATTGTCGGCATATCGTTGCTTGTCATTACCTGTTGTAGTATCGCGGTTTTTGCATTGGGTGGCGGTATTTTACAGCAAATGACGATCGCTGGATTAATCCTCAGTTTAGGCTTGATGGTTGATAGCAGCATCATTATGGTAGAGCGAGTCAGCTTTTATCGTGAGTCGGCGTTGTCATTGCGCTATGCCATTGCCAATAGTATTCGCGATTTGTATAAACCTTTGCTGTCATCGACTTTAACAACCATCGCTGCTTTTATTCCGATGCTGTTGGCAAAAGGTGATGTAGCTGATTTTATTAGCAGTATTCCGGTCGTGGTGATTATTACCATCACCATGAGTTTCATCACCGCCATAGTGCTTATTCCTCTCATGTGTTGTTATTTGATTGGGCAGCCTTCAACCATGCAGAGCGCTAAATGGGTATGGTTGGAAAGTAAAATACGCGGTGCTTTTGCTCACCGAGGGTTGATTGTTGTATTTGTGATTATTGGTTTAGCTGCATTCTTACAGTTTAAAGCTGTTTCGACGCAGTTTTTCCCAAGCAGTGGGCGAGCTCAAGCTTATGTGGATGTTGAATTGGCTTTTGGCTCTAGTATTGAAGCAACCCAAGCTGTAGTGGATAAACTGAATAAACATATTCATGCTGATTTGCGTGTTGACAAGTTGATGACTTTTGTTGGCAGTTCAGGTCCTCGCTTTTATTACAATTTAGCGCAAAAGCCAGAGCAATCGCACTTTGCACGTATCGTCTTTACTACGAAAAACAGTAACGACGTGTCAAACTTGGTGAGGCAGTTTAATGCTGAGTTGCCGTTGTTATTTCCCGCCGTGATAATCCAAGCAAATGAGTTAGGGCAAGGACCACCGATTGCCAGTCCTATTGAGATAAACGTCATGGCAACACATGATCAAGATGCGTTTCAGGCTGCCGAAGCAATTCTCAGTAAGCTACATTTAAACCCTGCGATAGAGAAGATAAGGCGAGATTACGACTTAGGAAAGCCACAATTACAGTTGCAGTTAGAGCAACAGCAATTACAGCTAGTCGGTCTCAATGAAACTGTGGTGAGTCAATACCTTGCTTGGCGTACTAGTGGCTTGTTGGTGACCACGATTGTAGATAATGGCGAGCTGATCCCCGTCTATTTGCGGGATTCAGCAGAGGGAGTGCCCAGCTGGCAACTTAGTTCAACCTTGCTAAAAGGGGCGCAAAGCCAGCTACTGCCGCTTGATTTAATTGCTGATATCAATGTGGTGGGCGTGCCACCAGTATTAAAAAGAACAACAGGGTTTACCCGTTTTACCATTTTGGCGGATGTGGTTGCAGGAAAAGATGAAGAAGAAGTGATTGCTGCACTGATTGAGCCAATTGCTGCACTAGCTCAAAAATATCAAGCTAGGGTTGAATTCGGAGGTGAATTTGAGGAAGCTGCTGAAGCCAATCAAGCGCTGGTTAAAGCTTTGCCAATTGGGGTCATGATTGTTTTCGTGGTACTCATGTTGCAGTTTAATTCTATGCGTTTGGTTTTGTTGGTATTTGTAAGTATACCACTGGCAATGATAGGTGCGCCTGTGGCTTTAGCGCTCACCAATACGCCCTTTGGGTTTATGTCGATATTGGGTTTGCTCACCTTAATGGGCATTGTAGTGAATACCGCGATTTTACTTATCGACGGTGCAGTGGGCAAAATAAAAGCTGGAGAAGCAGTTAAACTGGCGGTCGATGAAGCACTTAAGGAGCGCATGCGCGCGGTGCTACTCACGACATTAACGACAGTCGTGGGGATGTTGCCGTTGGCTCTAGGCAACAGTGCATTATGGCCTCCTTTGGCGTGGACCGTGATTGGGGGACTGTTATCCGCTACGTTACTGATACCATTGGTTTTGCCGCAATTGCTTATTTGGCTGCTAAAGCCACGAAAACTTCGTAACAGGATTTTATGAGAGTATTAATTACAGAGGATAATCAGGATCTTGCCAATTTTATTCGGCTTGCATTGAGCGATGAAGGTTATGCCGCTGATATTGCCGATACAGGGCAACATGCAAGCAGCTTAGTCGACTTGTTTCAATACGATGCGCTAGTACTTGATCTTGGGCTCCCCGACCTAGATGGTTTAGAACTTATCAAGCAAGTAAGAAAAGCGGGCAACACTGTACCCATCCTAATTGTGACAGCACGTGGCGGGATCAACGACCGCATCCAAGGACTCGACTTAGGCGCGGATGACTATATCAATAAGCCGTTTGCAATGGGAGAGTTGCTGGCTCGCTTGCGGGCGATTTTACGCCGCCCTAGCAATTATGTTGGCACCAGTATGACACGGGGAAAACTCTCGCTCGACCCTAAGTCAAAACGTGTCACGGTGGAACAGCGTAATTTGAGTCTAGGTAAAACGGAATTCGCGCTACTGGAATATATGCTGCGCAATGCCTCTTTAACTGTGAGTAAAGAGGCACTATTTGACGCCATTTATGCCCTTGGCTTTGAAGTGACAGACAATGCCATACAAGTTGCGGTGCATCGGGTGCGCAAGAAACTGGAGCTGTTTAACGCCGATGTTACGATTAGCACCATTCGTGGCATAGGGTACATATTAGTATGAACTTTAAAACCAACTCACTGGCGAACAGGTTGTTCCTACATTTTGTCCTTATCAGCGGTGGCTTATTTGCCGCAATTATCTTGGTGTTTTACCTAATTTCTTACCGTTTTTCCGATGTTGCGCTGGAAATGAGCTTTAAGGGGATGTCGGAGGATATTGTTGAACAGTTGAGCTTAGCTGAGGATGGAAGGATTGTTTTCGAAGCAAATAATTTGGTTGAGAAATGGGGTTTCGATGCACTCTATAATAATTTAGGGTTTCGGGTGGTTGATTTAAGATCCGGAGCCATGCTGTTTTCCTCGACACCTCATGATGCAGTGCAGCCTTTGGTCAATGCGCTCAGTAAAGATTTGAGGATTGGCTTTAACCAAAACTTAAATGGCGCGAGCGCATATCGTACTAAGTTACAGTTAAACTACCCACCTAACCTACATACAAGCCAGCCTGAGTTAGTATTAGATCTTATTCGAAGTGACCTGTTAGGTGCGCTGGCCAATGAAGCCGTGATGCCAGCAATGACAAATGTGGCAGTACTGACCATGGCTGCTGCATTTATAGTATTTGTGGTGGTCAGCCTGAAATCAGTCGGTTATTTAGTACGGCCAGTTGAAGTGCTATCGCGACAACTGGGGAGTATCAAACCCAATCAGCTTAATCGGCGCTTAAATGTAGCCCATTTACCCGCGGAAATTGCGCCTTTAGTGACCGCACTCAATCAAGCTATGCAACGTGTGGAAGAAGGGTTTGAAGAACAAAAGCGCTTTGTTGCGAATGCGGCCCATGAGTTAAGAACACCACTTGCCGTTATGCAAACTCGCATTGAAGTCGTCAAAGATTTAGCGACGGTGAAAAAAGAGCTACTCAATGACATAGGATATATGTCGAGGATAGTAGAGCAGTTACTTGACCTCTCGAGAGCACAAAATAAAGCCGCTTACGAGCCGACTCAAGTGTCATTAAACGACATCGCGATTGATGTTTGTATGCTACTTGCACCATTAGCGGTCAGTAATTACAAAGAACTTGAATTTCAAAAGGCAGAGCCTGATAGCATAGTGCTAGGTGATAAAGGTGCATTAACAGTGATGGCAAAAAACCTTATCGAAAATGCCATCAAACACTCTAAACCGCATGCACATATCACGGTACAAATTGTACAAAATCGTTTTATGGTCAAAGACTCAGGGCCAGGCATCCACGAAGCCGATAGAGCAATGATCTTTGAACGTTTTTGGCGCAAATCGCAATCAAATAGCGGTAGTAGCGGTTTAGGTCTTGCTATTGTGCATGAAATTGCTATCGCACATCAGGCTACTATTTTGCTAGAAAGTCCCAATGAAATGGGCGGTAGTAGTTTTGTGATTGAATTTAAAAGGGATGTTTGAGCATTCGCTCGTCAGTAGGTACTGAGTGAACCGGTGAAGGGCAGGTAGTTGAACACCAAAGATGAATAAGCTCTCACCAGCCATGTTTTACGTTTATAACTGGTCGCGAGCCTTTTCCAATTGGAAGTCGGACAAGTCTTTAATATGATGGTTGCGATGTCATTGCTTCACTGGAACGCACCAGATTATTGGTGTATTCGCGAACCTACAAAGCATCTTTTGCCAAATTACCCCAGACGAAGGTAGTATTGTGCATAACTGTATGACTCCAATCATAAAAGCAAGCTAGTTGTAGGCTTAGCAATAAGGTGAGTGTCTAGTTATCTGTTATGTCGTATTCGAATAAGGAGCTCAAATGAGAATTCAGGCTGATGTAGGGACCATCGATATTTTAGGGCATTTAATTCTTTGGTTTATTTTGATAATAATCACTTTTGGTATTGGAGCATTCTTTTTTCCATACTCATTTTCTAAATTCATCATTAATCGTTCACAAGTAATTGATGAAAACGGCATGCAAAGAAAAATGACATGTCGCACCGATATGTTTGGCAATTTAGGGCATGTAATTCTTTGGATTGTCATATCCATAATTACCTTTGGTTTGGGCTATGCCTTTTACTTTTATAAAGTCTGGAATTACTCCTTAAATAATACAGTTATTGAGTAATTTTTTACCATACAAGGCGCTCGAGAAGGAGCCATGCAACATGGCATTTTTGGAATGCGGTTGTCTTTATCTTGTCGGCATGAATTGCTATTTTACAAAACGTCAGAGCTGGTAACGATTGCAAAATAAGATATCAATTCACAAAACTATTGATTCACTTGTCAAAACGACAAACAAGGTGGCAAGTATGAGGAAAACCGCTGCCTTATAAGCACATGGCAGCGGTGGGGTTAGTCTTTATTGGCTAGGTCGTCGTCGTTTTCGATTAACTCAATTTCAGTGATAACGCGACTGGTGAGTTTGATCCGGCCACTTTTTAACAAGGCATCGCGCAATACAAATTCAATTTGCCCATTGAGGCTGCGTAACTCATCGTCCGCCCAACGTTGCAGTGCATCCAATAATTCAGGTTGGACACGCAGCGCAAATGACTTCTTCTTGCTGGTTTGACTCATTAATATAAAGATCCCGTGTTTATAACTGGTTGGGTGTTTTGGTCGCCACATAACACCACGAGTAAATTGCTGACCATTGCGGCTTTACGCTCGTCATCCAAGTCAACTATCTGCTCTTCATTGAGCTTTTCTAACGCCAATTTTACCATGCCAACGGCTCCTTCGACTATGGTTTGCCGTGCAGCGACAATGGCAATGGCTTGTTGACGTTGCAGCATAGCGTGAGCAATCTCTTGGGCATAGGCTAAGTGGCTTAAGCGTGCTTCAATTACTTCAACCCCCGCCGTGGCTAAACGCTCCTGAATTTCGCTTTTTAAATGCTCAGCAACTTCTTGAATATGACTACGTAGTGCCACTTCGCCTTCTTGATGTGAATCATAAGGGTAAGAGACCGCCATATTACGAATGGCTGATTCAGATTGAATGGCGACAAAGTTTTCGTAATCATCGACTTCAAACTTGGCCTGCGCCGCATCTACTACGCGCCATACCACCACGGCGGCAATTTCAATCGGGTTGCCTAGTTTGTCGTTGACTTTGACCTTATCACTATCAAAGTTTCTTACTCGCAGTGAGATGCGTGATTTACTAAACAGCGGGTTAGCCCAGCGTAAGCCAGTGGTTTTTTCCGTACCGGCATACTGACCAAATAACTGCATAACCGCGCCTTCATTTGGGTTAACCAAAAATAAGCCTTTTAGCAATACTGCGGCGATAAGCGCACTAATAGCAGCAACCAGTAAAAACTGCTGTAACCCGCAAATAACCGAGACTGCCAAAGCAACCACGCCAAAAAATGCCGCAACATAGCCCGACATAGACAATATGGGTTTATCCTGTAGTGACTTCATAAAAACATCAATGTGATATTATTTTGATATCACATTAGTTCTAAAAATACTGCGCTGCAAGTTTTTTGTTCCGACTTTATTAAACAACTCGATTTTTGCTGAGTTGTTAATTCTTACCAACTGCTGGACTGTCGGCAAATTGTTGTACTAACCAGCGATGGAAGATCTCTACCTTTGGCCAATTGAAATGATTGGTAGGGCCAACCAGATAGTAATGATAACGGCATTGATGTTGGAATGTTGGTAGCACCTCCAATTGGCCAAGCGCGACTAACGGCTCGATAAGACGTTGGCGCAGCATTGCTACCCCTTGGCCTGCCAATGCCGCTTGTACCACCAAAGCGGCATTATCAATAGCAAGATTGGACGGCAGGTTATGTTCATCCATGTTGAGTTCCGCAAATAGTAAACGCCACGCTTGTTCGGCGTCGGGGCAAATATCCATAATCAATTTTTGTTTTTGCAACTGAGCTTTTAAAGGCTGTGAGGGGTCGAGTATACCGGGCTTATAGGCCAACAGCAGACAATCTGCGGACAGTTTTTCACTGTGTAATTCTGGATATTGGCCTAGGCCGAAGCGAATACCTAAATCAATTTGTCCCTCATCAAATTTCGCGGGTGCGTCGCTTGGATCTATACGAATATTGATATCTGGGTGTGCTGCTTGAAATTGACTGACGCGCGGCAACAGCCAACAGGAGGCAAACGAGGGGAGTACCGATAAGGTTAAGCAATTGGGATTGGGGTCGCGACTTAAGCTTTCAATGCCGTTTTGAATATGTAAAAACGCACTGGTTAAAAACGGCAGCAGTTGCTTACCTTGCGCTGTAAGTTCAACTTTGCGGGTTTGGCGGGTAAAGAGTGTGACCCCAAGTTGTGATTCCAATAAGCGAATTTGTTGACTTACGGCGGCTTGGGTCACGTATAGCGACTCGGCCGCTAACTTAAAACTGCCTAGTTCAGCAGCTAACTTGAAATAGTGCAAACTTTTTAACGGGGGTAGATTCATAGTGCTAAATGATTAAGATTTTCTTAACTATAAGCGAGTTTTTATCGTTTGTCAGGAGAATTTGTCATTCACCATAATGGCAACAACTGGTCACATGATGGGAATGAGTAACATGAAGCAATTAAGTATTTTATGGTTATTGTTAGTAAGCGTTAATGCCTTAGCAAATAGCAGTAATTCTGAGACCTTAGACACAGACGAAGGGTTTCCGTACAAGAACGTCATTATGCGTGCAGACCGCGTTGAGCTGAACTACGCAATGCAGGATGATAAGGTTGAGTGTTCGATTAAAGTGCAGTCGACAGAGTTAAGTAAACCTTATGTCGGCGAAACTCAGCTAGTCAGCAAAAAGCAGTTTCGCAAAACCCCTATGCAAGCCTGTTTAACCCGCCCTGTTGCTAAAGCATTATTGGCGCAGCTGTAACGACCCCAGTTGAGCAAGTTATTCGCATTTTTGGGATAACTTGCTTTTATTTAACGCTTTAGCGTATCTCTCTATCTTTTTAGCGTACTTGGCTTTTGCGGATCATGCGATACAGCCATTCTGGCGAGAGTCTTGACACCCACACCGCCAAGCGCTCCTTAAAGCCGCCGACCACGATATAACTACGGCCTTGTTGCAGCGCTTTGAGCGTACGAATGGCAAAGTCTTCAGCACTCATGGCATTAGCCTGAGCACTGTCCATCTCACCAAGTGGGGTGCCATCGCCAGTTAAGGCATTGAGCGACACATTGGTATTCACAAAACCGGGGAATACGGTGGCAACGCTGAGGCCTTGATCGTATAACTCAGCGCGCAGTGAATTAGCCCAAAGATGAATCGCGGCTTTGGCGGCGCTATAGCTGCTCCGGTATTGCGTGCCAACTAAGCCAGCAACACTGGAAATAAATATCACTTTGCCTTGCGAGGCTAATAGCATTGGTAAAGCTTCGCGGGTCATATTCACAGGCGCAAAATAATCGACTTCAAATAATTGCCGCTCGGTGGCCATAGTGGTGTCTTGCACCAACGCTCGTTGGCTAAGGCCCGCGTTATTAATAAGCCAATCGAGTTTGCCGTAAGTCGCTTTTATTGCAGCAAGTGCAGCGCTGACACTCGCGCTATTACAAATATCGAGTGGCAAACATAAGTGATTTGCTGAGTTTGGCAGGCTTTGCTGAACACGTTCTAATTCGCTTAAACGGCGTGCAGATAAGACGACTTTGGCGCCTTGTTTGGCACACTGGTTGGCAAGCGCTTCGCCAATGCCGCCAGAAGCGCCGGTGATCCAGATAACTTTATCGGTGAGTGTTAGCATTGTTGTTATGACCGATTTTAAGAAAGTGTCACCAACTATGACACTTTTTTATAACAGATTCGACCTCTAAGCGGGATTATTCTGGTAGTATGTCGCAGTTTTTATGTCGTATATGAGTAATTCTATGTTAGCGCCGTTTTATCAGCAGGAAGAGAATACTATTGTGATCAGCCGTGAGCAGGGCAGTGCCTTTGCTAAACAAATTGCTGATGATTTTAACCCGCTGCATGATGTTGATGCCAAAAAGTTCTGTGTTCCCGGTGATTTGCTGTTTTCTTTGGTATTAGAAAAGTATGGCGTAAGCAATAACATGGCGTTTAGCTTCGCCGGTATGGTTGATGAAACATCAAAATTAGTGCTGCCTGAAAGTGGTAATGAGCTAAAAATCACTAGCGCCGAAAAAACCATGCTGATCGTTGAGCGTGAGGGTGAAAACTCGCAGCAAGCAAGTTTAATCGACAGCCTTATCAGCAATTACGTAGCGTTTTCTGGCACGACCTTTCCACATGTCATTATTCCTTTAATGGCTGAGCAAAGCGTGATGATAAACCCAGCTCGACCAATGGTGATTTATGAATCTATGAGCATAGTGTTAGACACTTTAGCGCTAGATGCAGTGACTTTGGTGGCCGGTAAGCATGAATTTAGTTTTGATGGTAAACGCGGCAAAATCGTATTGCGTTTTGACTTGAAAAATGGCGAACAAATAGTGGGCCACGGCGAAAAGCACATGCTGGTATCTGGCATTAAAGCCTATTGCGAACAAGAAGTGGCTGCGTTAATTGATTATTACAACAATCGTAAAGCCACTTTGAAATAACTTTTGTTATAATCACGGCTCATTGAATCAAGTGAGCCGTTTATGTCTTTCCAATCTCTGCAACTCGCCCCTGCGCTGTTAACATCATTACAGGCCTTAGGCTTTGATAACCCAACGCCCATTCAGGCCGATGCCATTCCTGCAGTACTGAGTGGTCAAGACTTATTAGCCAGCGCCGAAACCGGCAGTGGTAAAACGGCCGCGTTTTTGTTACCGATTTTACATCGCCTACTTAGCCGTGAAACTCATGGCGTACCAAGGGCTTTAGTATTAGCGCCAACCCGAGAATTAGCGCAGCAAATCGTCAAGCATGGTGAAGCACTGGCGGAACATAGCCCGCTTAAATTTGTGTTGTTGCAAGGTGGTGCCAATATTGGCCCGCAATGCGAACGCTTAGCCAGTGGCGTGGATGTTGTAGTGGCAACCCCCGGACGGTTGTTAGATCATCTTATCAAAGGCTCATTAAGCTTGTCGGCGATTGAAACTGTGGTGTTTGATGAAGCAGACCGCTTGCTGGACATGGGCTTTAAAGATGAGATCCAACGTATTCGCCGCCGCTTGCCAGCAAAACGCCAGTCGTTATTGTTTTCAGCGACTATCGACAGCGCCATTGAAGAGCTAGCGAATGTACTGCTTGAGCAGCCAGTGCGAATTAATGTGGCTGGTACGAATCGCGCTGCAACGCCTATCACGCAACAGTTTTTCGCAGTTGATGAAGAGAAAAAACAAAAACTGGCAGCGTATTTAATTGGTAAAAACAATTGGCGCCAAGTGCTGGTCTTTGCTCGCACCAAACAGTTAGTCGATGAATACGTTAATGAATTTATTCTTGATGGTTTGCCAGCCAGCGCGCTGCATGGTGATAAAACCCAAGGCCATCGCAACAAAGCGTTGGAGCAGTTTAAAGAAGGTAAAATTCGCGTGCTCGTGGCTACCGATGTTGCTGCGCGGGGGATTGATATTCCTGAATTGGAAGTGGTCTTTAACCTAGAGCTTCCTTATGTGGCAGAAGATTATATTCATCGTATTGGTCGTACAGGACGTGCTGGTAAAGCAGGTCTCGCATTGTCGTTTGTCAGTGTTGATGAAGAGTGGATGTTACAAGAGTTAGAAGTGCTGCTAGATGAGCGCCTTACGCCACAATGGGTGCCGGGTTTTGAGCCGGACCTTAATCGCGAGCCAAAAAATATCAAACGCAACTCCAACAGCGCCCGTAAATCACGGGATAAAAAGCGTATTTTAGGGCAAAGAGCGCCCAAACGTAGATAGCTAACCGATAACTAAAAGTGTTTATAATTTAAATGCATAAGGCGAGCGAGTGCTCGCCTTAATGCTTTAGCGTGGACAGCTCTGATTAGGCTGACAGCGATGCAATTTGCTTTTCAGCTAGGCTTAGTTCCATGGTCGCTTTTAATATGCGGTAAAGGTTCATTGAGGCGTCAATCTCTTCTTTACGGTTGGTTAAGCTTTCAATGTTTAAACCCAGTGGTACGTCTAAATGCGCGCAACTCTTAAGAATTAAATCTAACGCTTCACGACAAATACGAATAGACTCATTAAGCGGCTCTTTGGCGTCTAAAATACGCCATTTAGTCGCTTCTGGTACTGAAATGCCAAGCCACTCCATAAAAGTCAGGGTTTTTTCACCGCCACATGGGGTAAAGGTCAGTATGATGCGTTTAGGTGTTAAGCCTTGTTGGCGACACGTGCGCGCGTAACTGGTGATAAGGTCGATAGTCGCTTGGGCATTGTAAACCGCTTGAGAAATAAAGAACTCGCAGCCTTGCTTGGTTTTTTCAATCAAACGTTCATGTTCATTGCGTTTGTTGGCATGGCGCTCTGCAATCGTGACACCGCCTAAAAAGAACGATTCATTATGAGTTTGTAAAGTCTGATACGCATCCGACAACGGCAGTTTAATCTCACCTTGCGAAGAAGGGCTACCCACTAATACCAAGTTTTTCAGCTTATAGTCGCGTTTGGTTTCATCTAACCATTGGCTAAATTCCGCTTTACTGCGCTGCGCAACACTTTTATAGGTGATCACGTCTAAATGTGATAAGTCTTTCAAAAGGCGGCTATATTCACGCGGATCAACAGTTTGTTTAAATGGAAATGGACGAGGCAGTTCAGTTCGGCTGCTTTCATCTTGAATGTCGTAGATAACCACACCGTCATATTCAATTTCATGCAAACGGCCAAGCAGTTTTTCAGCAATCACTTTTAGTTGTGCTTCATCAGTACCCAGCTTAGGTGGTGTGGTACCAATCAGATAAACCCCCTGATTCGGGTCTAAGATTTTCTCTTCAAGTGATAACGCCATGATCCTCATTCCCAGCAAACTTGTCTCGTTGATAGTGGCTAATATAGCAGCCATTTAGACGTCTAGATAGATTTTTTTAGTGAAAGATCTTCAACAATTATGAATTTCCTTCAAGTTCATATGGGTAGCGGCAAAATAAATTGCGTCGCGATAAAGTGGGTTAAGTCAGCTAAGCGTCATATTTGTTTACATTTATCTTGACGGATTTTGCCGCAAAAATGCTGCAATAAGGCATAATTGAACAGTTTAATAGCTTAGCCACTGGTTTATAGCCCTGATATTGCAGGGTGACAGGCGGTTTGCTAAGTCAGTTTCTTGATAAGAATAACCGTAGGGATTTTATGAAATTTAAACTTCTTGCCAGCAGCTTGGCGGTTACTTTGGCACTGACGGGCTGTGTCAGTAGCGACAATGCAAAAAACACCAACGGGCAAAACACCGCAACTAACAAAGTATTTTCCGAAAATTATGTGCTAGAGGAACTACCAAACGGCTTACGCGTTATGGTGGTGAAAACCAATTATCCTGATGTTGTCTCGCTACAAATTCCAGTGTCGGTTGGTTCGCGTAATGAAGTCGAAGCAGGTAAAACCGGTTTTGCGCATTTCTTTGAACATATGATGTTTAAAGGCTCTGAAAAATTCCCGCAAGATGTGTACGCCGATATCCTAAAAAATTCTGGGGTTGATAATCGCGCTTATACCACTAACGATTACACCAACTACCACCTTAACTTCTCTAAAGAACACTTAGATAAAGTGTTGGAAATTCAAGCGGATATTTTCCAAGGTTTAAGTTACAGCGAAGAGCAGTTCCGCACTGAAGCGCTGACAGTAAAAGGTGAGTATCTAAAAAACAACGCCAGTCCAGTGCGTAAGTTGCTCAACGCTGTGCGTAAAGAAGCCTTTGATAAACACACCTATAAACACACTACCATGGGCTTTTTTGAAGATATTGAAGCTATGCCAGAGCAAATGGCCTATGGCAAAAGCTTCTTTGAACGTTTTTATAAGCCAGAATATGTGTCGTTAGTGATAGTCGGTGATGTTGACCCTAAAGCCACTCTTGAAATGGTGAAAAAACATTGGGGCGGCTGGCAGCGTGGCAATTATGTCGCGGATATTCCGGTTGAGCCACAGCAAACTGCCCCGCGTTATGTACATGAGCAATATGACGGCTTACCAGGTCACTGGGTTTTGGTGTCTTACAAAGGCACAGCATGGGAGCCAACTAAAAAGGATCGTGCAGCGCTGGATTTGATCTCACAACTTTATTTCTCTGAAAACTCTGAGCTTTATCAAGAGCTGGTGGTAGAGAAGCAAATCGCCAGTCAGATGTTTACTTACAATCCAGAAACCAAAGATCCAGGTCTGCTGCATGTGTTTGTAAAAGTGGACAAAGAATCTGATTTAGCGGTCGTGCGTGATGCGATTAATCGTACCTATGCTAAAGCGCGTACTGAGCTTATTGCTGAAGATAAGTTAGCCGCGCTGAAATCAAACCTCAAGTACCGCTTTGTTAATGGCTTGGATTCTTCAGAAGCGATAGCAGACACCCTTGCCAGCTATATGCATTTTAAACGCGACCCTGAGGTGATCAATCAGCTATATGCGTCAGCGGATGCGGTGACGGCAGAAGATATTCGTCGTATTGCCAACCAGTATTTTGTTGATAACAGCCGCACTACAGTGACTATGTCTGCATTAGACAAAATTGCAGGTTTTGAGCATGAAGTGAGTTTGTCTGATGCGGTAGCACAGGCCAGTGCAACACCAGAGCGTCACTTTAAAGTGCTTGATAAAACCAACTCGTCGCCATTAGTGGATGTGAACTTCCTGTTTTATACCGGTGCGGCGGCTGATCCTGCTGGGAAAAAAGGCGTCGCTGCGTTAACTGCGGCTATGATTGCGGGCGGTGGTAGTCAAACTAAGTCTTACAAAGAAATTCAAAAAGCCATGTATCCGTTGGCGGGCAGTTTTAGCTCACAAATTGACAAAGAAATGGTGTCGTTACGTGGCCGTGTGCATAAAGATAACGCAGCAACTTGGTATGCACTGGTGGCTGAGCAATTGCTTAACCCAGGGTTCCGTGACGATGATTTCTCGCGTTTGAAAAAGGAACTGATCGACAGCATTAAAGCGGGCTTAAAAGCCTCTAACGATGAAGAGCTAGGTAAAGAAGTGTTATATTCTGCCCTTTACCAAGGTCACCCCTATGAAAGCTTCAATGCTGGCGACCTATCTGATTTAGAAGCACTGACAATTGAGGATGTCAAAGCGTTTTATCGCACTCAGTTCACTCAAGCTAAGCTTAATGTGGGTTTAACTGGCGCGTTACCTGCTGAGGTGAAAGCCAAAATGTTAAACGACTTAACACGTTTACCTAAAGGTGATGAACGTCGGTTAAGTATTCCGGATGCGCCAGTATTAAAGGGCAAACACGCTACTATCGTGGAAAAAAATGCTCAGTCTACCGCGGTTTCGTTTGGTTTCCCGATTGATACTATTCGTTCAAGTAAAGATTGGACGGCATTATGGTTAGTGCGATCTTACTTTGGTGAACACCGCAGCTCGAATAGCTTCTTGTATCAACGTATTCGTCAAGAGCGTGGCATGAACTACGGTGATTACGCGTATATTGAATACTTCCCTCGTGGTATGTTCCAAACTAAACCGGATGCAAACTTAGGTCGTTCTGAGCAAATTTTCCAAGTATGGTTACGACCGCTACGCTCAAACAACGATGCCCATTTTGCCACTCGTACTGCGTTGTATGAGTTGGACAAGCTCATCAAAAATGGCATGAGCCAAGCGGACTTTGACGCGACACGTAATTTCCTCATTAACTTTGTGCCGCAATTGGTTGCAAGCCAAGACCGTCAATTGGGTTATGCGCTGGATAGCCAATTCTACAACACCGCAAACTTTGTTGAATATGTGCGTAAACAGTTAGCAGGTTTAACCGTGGCAGATGTCAATCGCGTCATTCGCGAGAATTTGCAAACGGATAACATTCACTATGTGTTTATTACGGGCGATGGTAAAGATATGCAGGCGCGCCTTGCTAATGAACAAGCATCACCGCTTGAATACAATACCGAAAAACCAGCGGAACTTGTTAACGAAGATAAGCAAATCGCGGTTTATCCATTAGCAATACCTGCTAAGCATATTCGCGTGCAAGCGGTTGAAGACGTTTTTAAATAAGCAGTAAGTCATTTTATGCTAAGCAAAGCCGCGGTAACCTACTGCGGCTTTTTTGTTTTCGATTCTAAATCATCGACTTCAGTAACTGGTTATCATCATTGATGTTTTACCCAAGGCGCGACTTTATATCGCGCTCCTTGGAGAAATGATGATGAAGGAAATGATTAAATGTAACTACGCCAGCTTTGTGTAAAAGTTTGCGATACTAAACTGTGTTTATCACCCATCATTTCATTCGCTAAGGGTAGCAGCCTATTGGCATGTGGCGATTCGTTATCCAATTGATGAAAATAGTTATTAGTTATAACCATAAATGTAATTTCACTTAGACACTTTGCATTTGAAATTGGGTAGACTAAACCCATATCAGGGTAGACAGTTTTTTAGAGGTGACCTATGCGCCATGAGATTTGGCAAAAACTCCGCGATGAAGCGACGGAGCTTGTAAAAAAAGAACCCTTATTGGCCAGCCATGTCTATTCCAGCGTGTTAAACCATGAGTGCTTGGGTGCTGCGCTGAGTTTTATCGTCGCTAATAAACTGGCCGACGCTGTGGTATCGGCATTTACCATTCGCGAACTGTTTGACCAAGCTTTTGTGCGCTGTGACAGCATGCTGACGCATGTGGCACATGATATTAAAGCGGTTAAAGATAGAGACCCGGCTGCCGATAGTTATCTCAACGTACTATTAAACCTCAAGGGTTTCCATGCCATCCAAGCTCATCGACTGGCTCACTGCCTGTGGCGACAACAACGTAAAGAATTGGCCAGATTTATTCAAAGCCGTACCTCCGAAGTATTTGGTGTTGACATCCATCCTGCTTGTCAAGTCGGCCATGGCATTATGTTTGACCATGCGACTGGTATAGTCATAGGTGAAACCGCGGTAATTGGCGATAATGTCTCAATTCTACAAGGCGTGACGCTTGGCGGTACAGGTAACGAGCAGGGTGACCGTCATCCGAAAATTCGTGATGGGGTGTTGATTGGTGCCGGTGCCAAAGTGCTAGGTAATATCATAGTTGGTGAAGGCGCACGCATTGGCGCAGGCTCTGTAGTGTTAAAGGCCGTACCTGAGCATACTACGGTGGTGGGTATTCCTGCTAAAGTGGTGGGTAAAGCTTGTGTTTGTCCGGCAGAAAGCATGGATCAAAACTTTTTGAACGATGATACAGGCGATGAAAACTCTGATAAGATGGCGCTGAGTTCGGTTTAGCTAAAAGACGCGCTATGAAAGGAATTGTCATTTTTGTTTCGGGTGTTGTTGTAGGTATTTGTGCCACTATAATAGCCGAGGATTGGCTTACCACTTCTCGGCCAGCAGCTGTGGTGAACTCTGTTGCTGCGCCTGAGCCTACGCCTGAAGTACAAAGACCCCAAACCTTAGCCAGAGCGTCTGCTAATCGTGCCGAGCAAGCACAGGAACCTAAAACGGTAGCCACGCCAAGCCAACTAGAGCCCACTTACCAAAACGACGAATTGCCTGATGTGCATTTGCTGATGGCTGAAAACCAAGCCTTACAGCAAACCATTAATGATTTGAAGAGCACGCTCAGTAGACGGGCAAGTCCACAAGATATAGATAAACAAATGATGGATGTGTTTGAAGCTGAACTGCGCGACCCGCAATTTGCTGATGAAACCGAGCTGCAGATCCGCGATTTCTTGTTCCAAAAGGGCTTTTCGGAACAGATTGAAGTCGCCTCAGTGGGCTGTAAAACGACTGTGTGTCAGTTTAGTTTTGTGCCTCGCAATAAAGATAAATTTGATAGTAAAACGTGGCGGACTGTTGCAGATTCGATGTTCGAAACTGAGTGGTGGCGCAAATTTCAAACCTCTTCGTCACGTTCTAGTGACGAGGAAATGAGTATTAAAGTGAGCACCAAGGTTATTCTGCAAAATAGGCCCACAAAATAAGGCTAAAGCATAGGTTCAGCTGGTCGATATCTGAATATCTTAGTCTCTGGCAAGGAGCCAAATATGACCAGCATTCCATCGCGTGCTGATACTGTACAACAGATAGCAAATTTGCCTATCGCAAATGCGCGCACCGCCCAATCTCACTTAAACTCTCAATCTCACTTGAATTCTCAAACTCTTAGCGGATCGGATCGCGCGCCTAATGCTGACAGCGCTGTTGGCGGAAAAAACCATGTGCATATTAATTTCACTGAATCTGAAGAATCAAATCAAAGCGCAACTTCACCATTAGATGCCGAAGCGGCGGGGTATAAAGATTCTAATCAAGAATTTAAACGTCGTTATGAAAAACTTGAGCAAACTTTAGCTGCAGTGCAAGAGCAAATTGAAAAACTGCAAGCCAAAATCAATGCTTTAAAAAAGCCCGTGGCGGCTAGGCAAATGGTGATTAACGCGCCAACTATGCCTGATGTCCCCGCACCTCAAGCGCCAGTGGCCAGTGTTAATGCACTGGCATTAAAAGCCTATGATAAAAGCCAAACGGACAAAGAGCTGGAAGCGTTGGAAGCACAACTAGCAGGCAGCCAAAGCCTTGAGTCTGAGTTGAAAACGGCCATGACGGAAATGGTGGTAGAAGAGCGCGAGCGTTTAGAGGAAATTCGTAAACGCGAAGAGCGTCGCTCTAGGCGACCCCGCTAATAGCGCAAGTTGAGGCCATTGTTTATCCATACCTCAGGTTAACTACGCGGCGTAATGCTGGTAATGGTGCTGGTAACTTGCCCATCTAACAGCTCGGTCACTAAAGTTTGCTCGGCATCGAGGTCGTGCAAGGTTTTGATCACTTTGCCATGTTGCTTGCTGATACTGTAGCCACGTGCCAACACTTGTAATGGGCTGATGCTATCAAGCCGCGCGCTCAGCATGGCCAGTTTTTGTTGCTCGGTTTTAAGCGATTTTTGCATCGCTTGGCTCAAGCGTTGTTGCAAATTGCTAAGCTGGTGTTTGGCTGAAAGTAGGGTTAAATGCGGCGCTTGTTGCTGTAACCTAGCTTGCATACGTGCCAAAGCGGCGTGCTGCTGTTCAAGCCGCCTTTGCATCGCCCGCTGCAATCTGATGGTGAGTTCATCCAATTGCTGTTGTTGTTGACGCAGTTGGTGCTGTGGATGCGTGAGCGCCAGCCGATGACGTAAGTTGGCTAATTGATTAAGGCGCTGGTGGTGTTGCTGACGCCAAGCATGCAACAGGGTGGCTTTGAGAGTTTGGCTGCGTGCTAAGAGCTGGCTTTGATCTGGGCAAACCAATTCAGCTGCCGCAGATGGGGTTGGCGCCCGCAAATCGGCCACATAGTCCGCGATGGTGGTGTCGATTTCATGGCCAACAGCGCTGATGATAGGTAAACGGCTGGCAAAAATTGCCCGCGCAACTAGCTCCTCATTAAAACACCACAAGTCTTCCAAAGAACCACCACCACGACCAACCAATAGCACATCGACTTCATTGCGTTGATTGGCAAGGGCGATGCGCGCGGCAATTTGTGCGGCGGCTTCTTGCCCTTGCACGAGGCAAGGGTAAATGACTACCGCCAATTGCGGCGCGCGGCGCTTTAATACTGTCAAAATATCGCGAATGGCGGCGCCCGTCGGGGAGGTGATGACACCGACAGTATGGATCTGGTTTGGGATCGGTTTTTTGTGTGCGGTGGCAAACAGGCCTTCAGCGGCGAGGCGCATTTTCAAGGCTTCAAATTGTTGTTTAAGTAGCCCTTCGCCGGCAGGCTCGATATGTTCGACAATGAGCTGATATTCACCTCGTGGCTCATACACTGAAATACGGGCATGAACCAGCACTTGCGCACCGTTTTCTGGGCGAAACCGCGCATAGCGGTTATTGCCACGCCACATCGCCGCTTTGACTTGGGCTTTGTCGTCTTTTAGCGAGAAATACCAATGACCTGAGCTCGCCGCGATAAAATTTGAGATCTCTCCAGTTAAACGTAAACTGGCAAAACCTTGCTCCAATACGCTGCGAATGTCGCGGTTTAGCTTGGAAACGCTGTAGATCTCGGTTGGCTGCACGGGGTAATCCTGCTACTTAAAAAAGCGAGTTTATCATAATTTTTGCAAACGGTGCTTTACTCATTTTAGGATCGCTGATAAAATTCGCACGCAATTCCTTACACTCAGTCCTATTGAGAGAAGCCGCACCATGCTAAGAATTGCAAAAGAAGCCCTTACCTTTGATGACGTACTTTTAGTACCTGCTCATTCAACTGTGCTGCCACATACGGCAAACCTCGAAACTCGTCTGACTCGTTCAATCAAGCTCAACATTCCTCTTGTTTCTGCGTCTATGGACACAGTAACTGAAGCTCGTTTAGCCATTGCGCTTGCACAAGAAGGCGGGATCGGTTTTATCCACAAAAATATGACCATCGAAGAACAAGCGCGTAACGTACGTAAAGTAAAAACGTACGAAGCTGGGATAGTTTCTTTCCCTGTGACCGTGCCTGCTTCTTTAACCATCGCTGAAGCGATGACATTAGCCGAAGAGAAAGGTTTCTCTGGTTTCCCTGTGGTTGGCGCAAACAACCAACTAGAAGGGATAGTTACCGGCCGTGATATGCGTTTCGAAACTAAGTTAGATAAGCCAGTGTCGTCAGTAATGACCACCAAAGAGCGCTTAGTAACAGTAAAAGAAGGTGCGTCTCGTGAAGAGATCCTAGGCCTGATGCACGAACACCGTATCGAAAAAATCTTGGTTGTTGATGATGCATTCACTTTGAAAGGCCTTATCACAGTAAAAGACTATCAAAAAGCGCAAGAAAAGCCGAACGCATGTAAAGACGAGTTAGGTCGTTTACGTGTTGGCGCAGCCGTTGGTGTAGGCGCAGGTACTGACGAGCGAATCGCGGCATTAGTTGAAGCGGGCGTTGACGTACTTCTTATCGACACTTCACACGGCCACTCACAAGGTGTTATCGAGCGTGTTAAGGCGACTCGCGCAGCCTATCCAAAGCTACAAATCGTTGCTGGTAACGTCGCCACGGCGGAAGGTGCAATTGCCCTTGCTGATGCTGGCGCCGATGCGGTTAAAGTGGGTATTGGCCCTGGCTCAATCTGTACTACGCGTATCGTTACGGGTTGTGGTGTACCACAATTAACTGCGGTATCAGATGCTGCCGGTGCAATGAAAGAGCGCGGTATTCCAGTTATCGCTGACGGCGGTATTCGCTTCTCTGGCGATATCGTAAAAGCCCTGGTTGCTGGCGCTTCATGTGTGATGGTAGGTTCAATGTTCGCGGGTACTGAAGAAGCACCAGGTGAAGTTGAATTGTACCAAGGCCGTTACTACAAATCTTACCGTGGTATGGGTTCACTGGGTGCCATGAACCAAAAAGAAGGTTCATCAGACCGTTATTTCCAAACTTCAAAGCAAGCTGAAAAGTTAGTACCAGAAGGGATTGAAGGTCGCGTGGCTTATAAAGGCCCAATCGCTACCATTATCCACCAGCAAATGGGTGGTATTCGCAGTGCAATGGGTTTAACGGGTTGTGCGACTATCGCTGAACTCAATGTGAAACCGCAATTTGTGCGCGTGACATCAGCGGGTATGGGTGAATCACACGTTCATGACGTGCAAATCACCAAAGAAGCGCCAAACTACCGTTTAGGCTAAGTGCTTACACTAAGTGCTTGCACGGGCCAGTTCAGCTGGCCCAGTTAATTTTTACGGTAAGCCTTCGTAGTAGGGTTTACTTAAGATTCGATTGTTAACTCACGAGATCTCCATGAGCAAAGACATTCATGATTCCCGCATTCTGATCCTAGACTTCGGTTCGCAGTACACTCAACTTATCGCCCGTCGCGTCCGTGAAATCGGCGTTTACTGTGAGCTTTGGGCTTGGGACGTAACTGAAGAGCAAATTCGCGAATTCAACCCACAAGGTATTATCCTGTCTGGCGGCCCTGAGTCGACAACAGAGCAAAACAGCCCACGCGCACCTGAGTATGTATTTAATGCCGGCGTGCCAGTACTAGGTATTTGTTATGGTATGCAAACCATGGCAATGCAATTAGGTGGCCGTGTTGAAAGCTCAAATCAGAAAGAGTTCGGCTATGCCAAAGTCGAAAAAGTGTCTGACTGTGCACTATTTAAAGATATCCAGGACCACATCGAAAACGGTCTGGGTATTTTAGATGTATGGATGAGCCACGGTGATAAAGTGGTTGAGATCCCACCAACATTCCAAACATCGGCAAAGACCGATACTTGCCCACATGCGGCTATGTCTTGGGAAGAAAAACGTTTTTACGGCGTCCAATTCCACCCAGAAGTGACGCACACGCACCAAGGTTTACGTCTACTTGAGCGTTTTGCTATCGACATTTGCGGCTGTGAAAAACTCTGGACACCTGCGCAAATTATCGAAGATGCGATTGCTCGCATTAAAGAAAAAGTGGGTGATGATGAAGTTATCCTTGGTCTTTCTGGTGGTGTAGATTCATCAGTCGTAGCCATGCTTATTCACCGTGCAATTGGTGACAAGCTTACGTGTGTATTCGTCGACAACGGCTTACTTCGTTTAAACGAAGGCCAGCAAGTGATGGATATGTTCGGTGATAAGTTTGGTCTGAACATTGTAAAAGTGGATGCAGAAGAGCGCTTCTTAAAAGCACTTGAAGGTATTGATGAGCCAGAGGCAAAACGTAAAGCGATTGGCCGTACATTCATTGAAGTATTCGATGAAGAAGCGTCTAAGCGTGTTAATGCTAAGTGGCTTGCACAAGGTACGATTTACCCAGACGTCATTGAATCAGCTGCCTCAGCAACGGGTAAAGCACACGTGATCAAATCTCACCACAACGTGGGTGGCTTACCAGAAGATATGGAGCTTGGTCTGGTTGAGCCTATCCGTGAGCTATTCAAAGACGAAGTGCGCAAAATTGGTCTTGAGCTTGGCCTTCCTTACGACATGTTGTATCGCCACCCGTTCCCAGGCCCCGGTCTAGGTGTACGTGTACTTGGTGAAATCAAGAAAGAGTACTGCGATTTGCTACGCCGTGCAGACGCTATCTTCATTGAAGAACTGCACAAAGCTGAGCTTTACCACAAAGTATCACAAGCCTTTACGGTATTCTTACCTGTTAAGTCTGTAGGCGTAATGGGCGATGCACGTAAGTACGATTGGGTTGTTTCACTTCGCTGCGTTGAAACCATCGACTTTATGACTGCACGTTGGTCACATTTACCGTATGACTTCCTTGGTCGCGTTTCAAACCGCATCATCAACGAAATCAACGGCATTTCACGTGTTGTTTATGATATTTCAGGCAAGCCACCAGCAACAATTGAGTGGGAATAATATCCCTTTAATTGACTAAGAATTATCTGACAGTATTATTGAAGCCCGCTTTGTAGCGGGCTTTTTTGTTTTTTGGTTAGTCATTTTTGGCAATGTCTGGCAACGCCAAGCACGGTTTGACCGTGGTATTTTGATGGGTATGATTCATCGGTAATGCCATTGATTACGCCCGATACCATGCTGAGTGTTTTTGGTGGGGCATGGATGTACACTCCCGCCAAGAACACGCGGAATGGAAAGAGAGCGACCCAGAAAAGCACATCTTCGACGTTAAGGACTACGTTTCGTATGCCCAGGAACGCCAGCAGGAACGCAACGAAGAGGTTGCAAGCTTTGTTAAAAAAGGTAACTAGATAAGGATTACTGATTATGGAGTTTAACTTTCCACTCCAAAACCTTGCGGAGGTATTTGGTTTCTTCGCCGTGATGTTCATTGTGATGCTGGCGTTCTACTTCTTAGGACAGTGGAACAAGCGTTAAAGCACCTCACGAACAGGCAATAGGTAAAAGTCGCGGTGGTAATTCGACCAAAATACATTTGGCTGTAGATAGCGCAGGTCTTCCTGTTCATTTTGAACTATCTGGAGGGCAAACTCGTGATGTTAGTTATGGTGAGTCACTTATTTTATCTTCGCCTAAAGTAGAGGTCGTAGTAGCAGATAAAGGCTACGACAGCCAGCCATTGCGAGAGCTGATTGAAAGCTGTGATGCACAGCATGTCATTCCCAGAAAAGGGAATAGCAAACAGGGCAATGATGATATTGATTGGTGTCTTTATCGTTACAGGCATTTGGTTGAAAATGCATTCCTGAAGATAAAAAAGTACCGAGGGGTTGCAACTCGCTACGATAAATTATCATAGCGTGGTCGCTTTAGCCTTCTCATTAATATGGCTACCCATGTGGGTTGGTTGAATTATGCACACCAAAGTTCAACAGGCTCTAAATTAGCTGCAAAATATCCAATTGCAATAACAGCAAGTCATACTCTGATAAAGATAGAGTGCGCTATTCGACCACTTTTACTGAAACGATGTCGCAATCTGCTCAAAAATAGGGGTGATGAGTTTATTCCCCAAGAAGTTTAAATGATTGTTATCTGAGTAATATGGGTACCCATCTTTTGACGCATAACAAAAATTGTCATCACATAAATATTGCGTCGGGTCTAATATCTCTACTCCACATTGTGCTTTGGCTTCATCTTGCATCTCCCAAATAAATTGATTTCGCTTTTGATAGTCGAGAACACTTTGTCGAATATCTTGCCGCTCTTTATGAAATAGCACATTTCTTATTAGTAAGTTTGAGGTATGTATTGCCATCTCTGGTATTGGGCGAGTTATAAACACTTTTTTAGATTTTGCCTTTATTTTACATATTGTCTGAATGTAGTTAGATTTCAATTTGTTTCTATAGTTATCACTAAAGTTGTATTCTGGTGTATCTCCTTCAAGAAATAAAACAGGTCGATTCCAAAATCGTTCCTTCGCTATATCGTTCGGGCCATAAAAGTAATATGGCAGTCTATTCATAATAACGACTGTATTAAACACCTTTTTATTCAAGACCTGTTCAACATAGCTCGCACAGGACTTTTCATTCCTTGCCTCCATACCAAAGTCAGTATATTGCACTCCCTCCAGCATTGGGCAACCGGCTCTGTTAAATAGTGAGAAAGAGAGTGAGTGACGTTCCATCACTTGCTTTAGGTAGGCTGCAGAAACACCAGCATGCGAGTCTCCAAGCAGTACAAGGTCACCTTCCATTGCTGCATTGTTTTTAGGTTGTTCATCTACTTGCTTTTGAGTACTAACGACTTTTTGTATCTCAGGAGCGGATAATCTCCAGCTGTAGTCGCCGAACTTTACGCTGGCGGAAAAAATACATAGTAGGAGACAAGGGAAGGCAATGGTAAGTAATTCTTTCCTCACACCACATTGAGATAAGAACTTTCTTGAAGGTTTTTCTAGCAAAAGGTATGAAAAATGCCCCAGAATTAGGCTCAATAGTAGTCCGGCAGTGACCCATATCCACTCATTTTGAAGATTAGTAAAATATAATGCTACGACAATCGGCCAATGCCAAAGATACAAAGAGTAGGAACGTTCACCAAGCCATTGAGCGATTCGGTTGTTCGTGAATATATATGACTCTGTTTGAGAAAAAATAATGAAGCAAGTTCCTAATACAGGAATTGCAGCCCAGTAACTGGGCCATGGCAGCTGCTCATCGATAAATATAAAGCTGCTGATGATCAATATCCAGCCAAGCCAATGAAGACTCTGGCTTTTCAAGGACTGGGCTACATTTTGTTTTGTTAAAAGATAGATTAAGCCACCAGCACTTAATTCCCAAATACGCGTTGGTAAAAGATAGAAGGCTGCAGAAGGGTTAGTTTCTGAAATGCTCAAACTTAGGAGAAAAGAAGCGAGGAACAAAATGAACAAGCTGAATGTTATCGCTCTTGTACTTTGCCAAAATTTCCTAATGACAGTAACAAATATCGGAAAGAGTAGATAAAACTGTGCTTCAACAGCGAGTGACCAAGTGTGAAGTAGCCATTTTTCTTCTGCAGCAGTGTCAAAATAACCTGCTGTTTTATAAAATAGTATGTTGCTAGCGGAGTTTATGGCGAAAAATGATTGTAACCCAAGCGATTTATAGTCTAGTGGAGGAAGCCATAACCAACCTAAAGCGAGTAAGGTAACAATGAGCGCAAACAGAGCCGGTAAAATTCTTCGCGCTCTTGCCATGTAAAACTTCCAGATGGAAAAGCTTCCATTTTCACTTCCGCCTACAATAATTACAGTCATCAAATAACCGGAAATGACAAAAAAGACATCAACACCAACGAAGCCTCCAGAGAGGCCGAACAGGCTAAAGTGAAAAAGTAAAACCGCCATTACGGCCCAGGCTCGCAGACCGTTAATATCTTTTCGAAAGCTAATTGTAGGGGGAGCGGCTTGGTGCATGATTCGGTTCCTCAATAGAATTGCTAAATGATATAGGAATTAAATTTCAGTTACAATCTTACCTTTTGTTTTAAAAGGGAAAATGGCTAATTCGATAGAGCAAGATGTACGATAGCTTCTACACGTTCAGATATCCTCACTGAGGGGAGTAAGAAACTCTATTTACATGAAAAAGATGGTGGGAAGTTTAGTTTTTGTGCTTTTTGTTTGTTAAAGGAGCAGTTGAATCAAAAAAGTGATTTTTTCACTTTACCTTTCAAAAAAGCTCTTTATAATGCGACGACATTGCAGGGGCGTAGTTCCAATTGGTAGAACAGCGGTCTCCAAAACCGATGGTTGCGGGTTCGAGTCCTGCCGCCCCTGCCACTTCCTTTATCTCTCGCGCTAAATTCCGTATAGTACCCAGTTAACTCAGTCAGCTAACGTGTTATTTCCTATGCAGTCTATTTATCACAATTTATTTGGTTTTGATGCTTTACAACTGAAAGGCAAATATCAAACCACGGCTTTGTCTGGTTCAGCTCAAGCTGTTGCCTCGCACACTTTGCCAGCCACAACTGAGTTACCGGATGGGCAACTCAAGCGTGATCTTCAACTGGTGATTGGGGAGCGGACATTACGCTTAGGTGATGCACTGAGTGTCACAGCGCAGTCTGTGGTACTGCCAAGTTTACCGCTAAGTGTTAGCCAAAAACGTCAATTGTGGAGTTTACTCTGTGAAGTTTGATTATCGTGCAGTTACAGCCCAATCACTAGACGCGTTAATGGACGTCGAGCTCAGTTGCCATGCTTTCCCTTGGTCACGTAAAACCATGGAATCTTGCATTGGCGGTCGTTATTTTAATTTGGCGGCATTTGCTGAAACTCGTTTAGTTGGGTTTTATATTGGTGAACAGGCTGGACCTGATTACACCCTGATGGATATTTGTGTGCACCCCAACTGGCAGCGTCAGGGTATCGCCAAACATTTGCTTAATGCTTTTCTTGAACATTGCCAAGCACAAGATGCAGAAAATGTGTTTCTTGAAGTACGAGCTTCTAACACGGGTGCAATTGCACTTTATGAAGCGGCGGGCTTTATTGAGATGGGCAAACGGAAAAACTATTATCCGACAGCAGAGGGGCATGAAGATGCCATTTTAATGGGCATGAGTTTTATGTTCGGTGCACTCTAAGTGATTTACCTCAGTTCGCACTGAGTTTGGCTAAGGTGGCGTTACTTTGCCTGACTTATTGGTGTTTTGCGTGAGTTTTGCAACACTGAGGTAGCCGGTTCAGGCTGGGTGTTGATGGTATATTTAATCGCTTCTTGTAACTTCAATAATGCGTAGTGCCACAGTTCCGATTTTCGTGATTTAAGACTTTGCTCTAGTTCATCCGCTGCTTGATGCACATTCATAAAACCAAAGCAGCCGGCGCTCCCTTTTAGATTATGCGCTTGTGCGCGCAACGCTTCCCAATCTTGGGCTTGATAGTAATCGTTCACCAGTTCAAGTTGCTCGGGTAGCTTGCGGCGATAGTTTTCAGCAATTTGCTGGAACTTTTCGCTTTGTAGCAAAGCATCCCATTTAGACTGATTGCTATGTTGTAATTGTAAGTATTTCACTAGCACTTCACCTAAGGCACGTTTATCAATCGGCTTGCCTAAAGTGGCAGAGCAACCCGCTTCTAAGTAAGTGGCAATATCTTGCTTCATCACGTTGGCAGTTAAGGCGACAATTGGCCCATCGTACGCAGCATGGCGTAGCATCTGGGTGGCTTCTAAACCACCCATCACCGGCATCTGCATATCCATTAAGATCAAGTGGTAATCATTGACCAAGGCTTTTTCCACCGCCTCTGCACCATTGTTGACAATATCAGGTACCAGTCCCCAAGCGCCAAGTAGCAGCCGAATGAGTTCTTGATTATCTGGGTTGTCTTCCGCTACAAGAATTTTGGCATCGAGCTGAATCGCGCTCAGTTCATCGCTGACATTCATCGCTTCAGGTGTGCTTTCGAGTGTTTCTAGCAGTTCCAAAGGCTGCTCAGCTGAGAAATTACTGGCTACAGTCACCACAAAACGACTGCCAGCACCTTGGGTGCTGGTGACGGTTACGTCACCGCCGAGTAACTGGGCAAGATTTTTTGAAATACACAGACCGAGACCTGTGCCGCCAAAGCGCCTTGTAGTGGTGCTGTCAGCTTGTTCAAAGGGTTTAAACACCCGTTGTAACTCAGCCTGCGACATCCCAATACCAGTATCTGTGACTTCAAAACAAAGTGCCTGCGTTGTATCGTCAAAGCTAACATGTAATACAATCCGGCCAATTTCGGTGAATTTGACCGCATTACTGGCAATGTTTAAAAGGATCTGCTTTAAGCGTGTGGCATCACTGTAAACATAGCGCGGTAATGGCAGCTCAGTTTCAACCACAAATTCCAGCAATTTTTCACTAGCAAGCGGCGCAATCACTGCGCTCACATCATGCAGGAGCGTGATAACCTCAGTTTGGGTTTGCTCGACCGCCAGTTTTTCCGCTTCGATTTTCGATAAATCGAGAATGTTGTTGATCAGTTCAAGCAAGTGCTTAGAGTTGCGTAAAATGGTGTGTAAATACTGGCTTTGGCTGGCAGGGTCTGGATGTTGTAAAAGCTGCTCTGTAAAGCCCATGATAGCGGTAAGTGGGGTGCGAATTTCATGGCTCATATTGGCTAAAAAACGGCTTTTGAGCTGATTCGCTTGCTCAGCTTGAGTGATAGCGAGAGCTAAATGTTGGTTACTTTGCTCAAGTTCTTCGGTGCGGCTGTCGACCATTTCTTCGAGGTGTTCTTTATAGTCTTTTAGCTCAGTTTGGGTATCGCGAATTTGCTTCACCATGTGGTTAAAATCGCGAAATAGGGTGCCCAGCTCATCACTACTTTTTTCTGGTAGCAGCACATTTAAGTCGCCGCTACCGACCTTTTGACTGGCTTCACCCATCAAGGTAA
Source organism: Pseudoalteromonas fenneropenaei (assembly GCF_042643375.1). Lineage (NCBI taxonomy): Bacteria > Pseudomonadati > Pseudomonadota > Gammaproteobacteria > Alteromonadales > Pseudoalteromonadaceae > Pseudoalteromonas > Pseudoalteromonas fenneropenaei. Next base: position 273,961 of record NZ_JBHRSD010000010.1, on the reverse strand, counting down.
TAGGCGAGAGCAGTAAGTTACGCACCACAATAAAAATGAGTATAGGTAAGCTAAACACCGAAAGTAGCACGATAACCGCGGTAATTAGGCTGATGATCCGCCCCGATTTGTAGAGCAGTGATTTAGGAATAGTCGATAAATAGTAATAACCGTTGGCCAGTTGCATGGCAAATACCATGCGGTCAGTGTTATCTACTGTGGGCAAAGTGCTGGCGCTGAGACGATTGCTTTCGCTGTGGTAGTGTAAGTCACTCAGTTCTGCCTTAGATAAGAATTTTCCGACTAATTCAGACTCCGAGCTAAACAAAATTTTCCCGGTGTGGTCGAGCAAGATGTTAGAGGTGAAATCGTATGGCGACTCTAACATGCTGGTTGCAATAAGCGTGGGGTCTACTTTTAGGACAATGTAGCCTTGTTGTTGCGGTCGCTTGAGCTGATAGTCGACGCTGTAGATCTGCTGAATAAAGTAAAGGCGTGTTTGTCCTTCGTCCTCTTGACGCATGTAGTATTGTTGGCGCACGCTGCTTTGGCGAATTTGCTGAAAAAACGGATAACCTTGCGGCATTTCGCTTAAGTCACTGGAATAGAAGGCGTTACTGTCACCCTGAGGGGTTAACAGCTCAATGCTGACGATATCCGGATATGCCTCACCATAACTAGCAAAAACGTCAAGTAGGGCGCCGAGGCGCTGCGAATACAGTTCATGGCTGCGATCACTAAAAGCCAAGAAATCGCCAAGCACTGGCGAGCTGCTCAATAGTTTAGTAGTGGACTGATAAACATCGATGTAATTGAGGATTTTTTGCTGTTGCTGTTCAACAAAACGACCCACAATCAGCTCGGCCTGTTGTTGTGTAGAGCTCGTCACGTTTGACAAAGTGAAGCCGCCAAGAAATAACAGCGGCAAAATCACTAAGGGGGTGATGTACCAAAGTAGTTTGAGACTGAGCTTACTGGTGCGCATTGAAACGATGACTTCCGCTGTCCTTTAAGTATGTTTAATAATAAGTTGATAAAATTGTAGGAACAAGGCGAAAACGACAAATAAGCGACAACTTTTGTTCGCGCAGCCACCATTTTTTGTGCTTCGGCAGATTGTAGCTGCGTCCGTGGCCTAGGAGTGTGCTTTAAGTTGTATTGATCCTATTTACTGTTTTTGAGGCGGAACCCCACAGCCCATGATGGTATGCTAAAGGCAAATGCTAACTGTTTAAAAAACCATTGATTGTTTATAATGTCAAGATCAGCGAAAATAGCAGCCACTTTGATTAACACGACGGATTAGATACGCGAGGCACCGAGCAGTGGGGCTTTCACAGATATCACCCAATCCGCACCCAAACAGAAAGAATTTACACATGGCAAACCAAGATTTTCTTAACGAAATCAACAAGCGAAGGACTTTTGCTATCATCTCGCATCCGGATGCGGGTAAAACCACAATCACCGAAAAGGTATTGTTATTCGGAAAGGCATTGCAACGTGCCGGTACGGTAAAAGGTCGTGGTTCTAACCAGCACGCCAAATCTGACTGGATGGAAATGGAAAAAGAGCGTGGTATCTCGGTTACTACCTCGGTTATGCAGTTCCCATATAACGATGCATTGGTGAACCTACTTGATACCCCAGGCCACGAAGACTTCTCGGAAGATACTTACCGTACTCTGACGGCGGTAGACTCTTGCTTGATGGTGATTGATGCGGCGAAAGGTGTTGAAGATCGTACCCGTAAGCTTATGGAAGTCACCCGTTTACGTGATACGCCAATCGTAACGTTTATGAACAAGCTTGACCGTGATATTCGCGACCCGATGGAAGTGTTAGACGAAGTCGAAACCGAGCTGAAAATCATGTGTGCGCCAGTAAGCTGGCCGATTGGCTGTGGTAAAGAATTCAAAGGTGTGTATCACATTCACCGTGACGAGACGATTTTGTATCAATCTGGTCAAGGTCACACCATTCAAGAAGTGCGTATTGTTAAAGGCTTAGACAACCCAGAGCTAGATAAAGCCGTGGGTGAAGATTTGGCACAGCAACTGCGTGACGAATTGGAACTGGTATTAGGTGCATCGCACGAGTTTGACTTGGAGCTGTTTTTACAAGGCAAATTAACCCCAGTATTCTTCGGTACTGCGCTTGGTAACTTTGGTGTTGACCACATGTTGGATGGTTTAACTGAATGGGCACCAGCGCCTCAGCCACGCCAAACTGAAACCCGTGCGGTTGAAGCAAGTGAAGAAAAGTTCTCCGGCTTCGTGTTTAAAATCCAAGCTAACATGGACCCAAAACACCGTGACCGTGTGGCGTTTTTGCGTATCGTGTCGGGTAAATATACCCAAGGCATGAAGATGAACCATGTGCGTATCGGTAAAACCGTCAGTATTTCTGACGCGGTGACCTTTATGGCGGGTGATCGTGAGCGTGCAGAAGAGGCTTTTGCTGGCGATATCATCGGGTTACATAACCACGGTACGATTCAAATCGGCGATACTTTTACCCAAGGCGATGCCTTGAAGTTTACTGGTATTCCAAACTTTGCGCCGGAATTGTTCCGTCGTATTCGTTTACGCGATCCACTCAAGCAAAAGCAATTGTTAAAAGGCTTAGTACAGCTTTCGGAAGAAGGTGCGGTGCAGGTGTTCCGTCCACTTATCAACAACGACCTGATAGTAGGTGCGGTGGGTGTGCTGCAGTTTGATGTGGTGGTTTCACGTCTGAAATCTGAATACAACGTTGATGCGCTTTATGAGCCAGTAACAGTACAAACAGCACGCTGGGTAAGCTGTAAAGACACGAAAAAGTACGAAGAATTTAAACGTAAGTGTGAAGTGAATCTGGCACTCGATGGTGGCGATAACTTAACTTACATCGCGCCGAGCCGAGTGAACTTGAACCTCACTATGGAGCGTTACCCAGAAGTCTCGTTCCATCAAACTCGTGAACACTAATTGCGCGCAAAAAGGACAAGATAATGAATATTAGACAATTACTTATCGAAAGAGCGGTGGCTGCCATGGCAGCGGCTGGGGTGCCAGAGGGCACTAACCCAGCGGTTACGCAAAGCACGCGCGCGCAATTTGGTGATTACCAAATCAATGGTGCAATGGGTGCGGCAAAAGCACTAAAAAGTAACCCGCGTGAATTGGCGCAGAAGATCATTGATAATTTAGACGTCAGTGATTTAGCCCACACGGTTGAAATCGCAGGTCCTGGTTTTATCAATATTCACTTAAAGCCAGAGTTTTTAGCCACCAGCTTGATGGCGGCAAATGCTGATGCGAAATTGGGCGTGAGTGAGCATGCACAGCCACAAAAAGTGGTGGTGGATTTCTCTTCACCTAACCTTGCCAAAGAAATGCATGTTGGTCACTTACGTTCAACCATCATTGGTGATGCGGTAGTACGCGCGTTAGAGTTTCGTGGCGACAGCGTAGTGCGGCAAAACCACATGGGCGACTGGGGTACTCAGTTCGGCATGTTGATTGCGCACTTAGAAGACTTATTGAACCAAGGTATTGATTTAGAAAAAGTTGCATTAGCAGATTTAGAAACTTTTTATCGCGATGCGAAAAAACGCTTTGATGATGAAGAAGGTTTTGCCGATAAAGCCCGTGATTATGTAGTTAAACTACAAAGCGGTGATGCACACTGTGCGAAACTGTGGCAGCTGTTTATCGACACTTCCGTAAAACATTCTGAAGAAGTTTACCAAAAGCTTAACGTGACGCTAAAGCGTGAAGACATTATGGCAGAAAGTGCTTACAACGATGCACTGGCTGGTGTGATTGCAACACTTCAGGCGAAGGGCTTGGCAAAAGAAGACCAAGGGGCGCAAGTGGTATTTTTGGATGAACTAGCTAACAAAGACGGTGAGCCATCGGCGTTTATCGTGCAAAAGTCGGGCGGCGGTTTCTTGTATGCAACCACAGACTTAGCAGCTTGTGATTATCGCTCTAATCAGCTTGGTGCCGACCGTATTTTGATTTTTGTTGATGCACGCCAAAGCTTGCACTTTAGTCAAGTTGAGCTGACTGCGCGTAAAGCTGGCTTCCTGCGTGATGAGACCAGCTACGAGTTCTGCCCATTTGGCACTATGATGGGTGACGATGGTAAACCATTTAAAACCCGTACTGGTGGCACAGTAAAATTAGCGGATCTATTAGAAGAAGCGGTGAGTCGTGCCACAGAAAAGCTGGCTGCTCGCGAGTCTGAGCTAAGTGCCGAAGCACGTGCGGAAATTGCCCGTAAAGTGGGTATCGGCGCGGTTAAATATGCTGATTTATCAAAGCACCGTACCAGTGATTATATCTTTAACTGGGACAGCATGTTGAGCTTTGAAGGCGCAACGGCACCTTATCTCCAATACGCCTATACGCGGGTGAGCAGTATTTTCCGCAAAGCTGGGATTGAGAGTGCGGCACTGACAGGTGCTATCAGCATTGTTGAGCCACAAGAAAAAGCTTTAGCACTGAAATTACTGCAACTTGAAGAAGTGTTGGATCTAATGATCGCAGAAGCGACACCGCACGTATTATGTGGTTACTTGTACGAGCTTGCCAGTTTGTACATGAGCTTCTACGAAGCGTGTCCAGTGCTTAAAGATGATGTCGCAGCGGATGTACGTACTAGCCGTTTATTGCTTTGTAACTTAGTGGCAAAAACCTTGGCAACAGGCTTAGACCTACTTGGTATCGAAGTAATGGAGCAAATGTAAGCGGCTTTATACTCGCCTACCTGCACTCCAAGTAGTTTGAGTATATACCGAGGTAGCGACTCATTGCTGAAGTACACTGAGTCGCTCACGTCGCTGCGAGATAACTCGCCGCGACACTTAATCTAAAAAGGAAGTCTTAATTCTCGAGTTAGGGGGCAGTATGAAACTGGATGATATTCGTCGTGAATATACGCAAGGTGGTTTACGTCGTGAGATGCTGGACGCATCGCCGATTACGCAGTTCGAGAAATGGTTAAAACAGGTGGTTGATGCCGGCTTTCCCGATCCAACCGCTATGGTGGTTGCAACTGTGGATGCAGAGGGCCAACCATCTCAGCGTATTGTGCTGTTAAAGCAGTTAGATGAAAACGGCTTTACCTTCTTCACCAACACTGGTTCGCGTAAAGCGCAAGAGATCAAACACAACAACAAAGTGTGCTTACACTTTCCTTGGCATGGTATTGAGCGCCAAGTGATTGTTTATGGTGAAGCAAAACCATTGCCCACTACTGCGGTGGCGAAATATTTCCTCTCTCGCCCTGAAGAAAGCCAATTGGCAGCTTGGGCGTCACAACAATCCAGACCGGTATCGTCACGTAAAGTGTTAATGGAAACCTTTCACTCGTTAAAGAGCAAGTTTGCCAAAGGGCAAATTCCATTGCCGGATTTTTGGGGTGGTTATTGTGTAGTGCCGTCAAAAATTGAATTTTGGCAAGGTGGCGAGCATCGTTTGCATGACCGCTTTATGTATCAAAAACAAGCCGATGGCACATGGCAAATCGAGCGCTTGAATCCTTAATCGATACTCACTGCCATCTTGATTTTGCCGAGTTTAATGCTGACTTAAGCACGCAATTAAACTTGGCAACTCTGCAAGGTGTGTCCGCTTGGGTAGTGCCAGGTGTTACGCTCAAACAAAGTGAGCAGTTGCTTACATTTAAGCAGCAGCATGCCAATGTCGGTATTGCATTTGGCCTCCATCCTTATTTCCTCGCTCTGCATGACGATAGCCACATGACGCAATTGGCCACTTTAGCACGTACCGAACGTGCGAATATAGTTGCCATTGGCGAATGTGGTATCGATGCTAATATTGTGGATATCCCACGCCAACAGGATTTGTTTGCCGCACATATTAGGCTTGCCAATGAATTGGCGCTGCCTTTAATTGTCCACCATAGACAAAGCCATCATTTACTTGCTGCGGTATTTAAACAGCACCCGCCACAATTTGGTGGGGTTATTCATGCCTTTTCTGGGTCAATGCAGCAAGCTGAGGCTTATCTTAAGCTAGGTTTTAAACTCGGCATTGGCGGCACCATCAGTTATCCGCGTGCAGTGAAAACCCGCACTGTAGTGGCTGCGCTGCCATTATCGGCCTTAGTGCTGGAAACTGACGCCCCTGCCATGCCTTTGGCGGGGTTTCAAGGGCAGCGCAACAGCCCAGTGCAGTTACGATTGGTATTTGAGCAGCTTTGTGCGCTGCGCAATGAGTCTGCCCATGAGATTGCGCAAGCATTGAGCTGCAATACTCATAGCGTGTTTGGGCCGCTCTAAAACCCGCATTGTGCGGTTATGATGTTGGTGAATTTTCATAATTGCAAAAAGTCAGCTGACATCTGCCCGCGCGCATGTTAAAAATCGAGGGCAAGTAAAAGGAGCCCCCATGTCGTTATCTTCCGCAAATTCGTCGCTATCTCAGGTAATAAGCAAGCCAACTTGGTGCAACTTTGATTTAACCCCAGCATCCGCACCGGCCCATAGACAAAGACTGGTACTATTTGGCCGTGTAATCGGTGATGACGAGCTCACCATAATTCAGCAAGCCTATGCAAAGGCTGGTATTTCACTAGGGTTGGTCGCACGTTTTGCGGTGGACGAGAGCTTACCTGAGGCGCTTGCGTGCGTGCCGGTCGACGCATTCATGAGTATCAACCAAGAATTACGCAGCAAGGTACGAAAGGTCGCTAAGCAGTATAGCTTACAAGCGGTGCTCATTGATAATCCACCGACTATTTTACAGCCAGGGTTATTAGTGATGGATATGGACTCGACCGCCATTACCATTGAATGTATAGATGAAATTGCTCGCTTAGCGAATGTGTATGATGAAGTCGCGGCAGTAACCAAAGCAGCGATGGCAGGTCAATTGGCGTTCAGTGAGAGCCTCTATCAGCGCGTTGCTAAGCTAAAAGGCATTGAACTGAGTTTACTTGACACCATACGTTTTGATTTACCGCTGATGCCGGGTATTACTGAGTTATGCGCTCGGCTTAAACAACATGGCTGGCGTTTAGCTATCGCCTCTGGTGGTTTTACCTTGTTTGCTGAGCAATTACGCGAGGTGTTACAGCTTGACGACGTGGTTGCCAATGAGTTGGAGTTTGATGGCAGTGAGTTAAGTGGGCGAGTACTTGGCGCTGTCGTCGATGCTGAGAAAAAACGCGAAACCTTAGCGGCGCTACGCACAAAATACGCAATACCTAACGGGCAAACAGTAGCGATGGGTGATGGTGCCAATGATCTATTGATGATGGCGGAAGCGGCATTAGGTGTGGCGGTACATGGCAAAGAGAAAGTCGTTACTGAGGCAGATGCGGCAATTTGTCATGGCTCGTTGACGCAACTGCTTTATTTACTTAGCACGCCTTAGAGAATGCGCTTGAGCTAAGTTATTAAATGCCACTTGAGACTAACGCAAGTGGCCTTCTAACCAAGCTAGTTTACGGGCGTGCATACCTTCCACCAGCGATGTTTCAAAGTCAAAATAGCCGATAACTTCCTCACTGATGTCAATGACATCCCCAACCCCAGCAACCGCCCATAAGGTTTCTTCCAACTCTTTGGCTTTGTGAATGGCATAGTGGCTTACATATCGCATTTCATTCGCCAGATAGTCGATGTCTGGTCGGCCCGTTTTGGATACATAAAGGCGGTACACAAATAACAGCTCACCCTTGAGCGCCTTTTTGGCAAACAAGTAAAGCGGTTCTAGCGGTTCATCCAGTGCCACGCATTGACTTTTAAGCGCTTCTTGCGCGCTCGTTTTGCTCGGATCAAACTTAATAAACAAAGTGTATTGCAGAGGCTTATCTTGTCGTGTGTGCGCGCGCAGCGCTTCAGTCAGCGCGCTATCAATAAAACCAGTAGGCAGCAATTGCTCAATCGAAATTAAGTCACCACTGCTTTGGGTAAAGTGACCAAGAATACGATGTAACGAGGTTTTATAAAGGCCGACACCCACAGCGCCAATCTTGAGGTTTTGCCCCGCTTTATGGAAGTAAAGCGGAAATTGACACACGCTTTTGGTCACCATATTCCGTAATGCCGTAGAAAGCCCTGGGATCTTCGGGCTTTCATCACAAGCTTGTAATTTACTCTTGTTGTTTTCTATAAGCTGAGTAAAGAATTGGATAGCCACGCCTTTACTGCTGTCGGTGGGGTTACTTACACGCAGGTTGATGGTGGTTTGTGACTTACTTACTGCCATCACTTCGTAGCATAAATGCGAGAGGTTATGCTGTTTCGTTATTTTTTGTAGTTCCGGCAAGCTGATATAAACGATATCGCCTTTTTTCAGCTCAAGCGGTCGCTCGGCTTCAATTTGCATGCCCATCACCGAAAAGTCACGACTATAGGCATTAACGCTCACATGCCCCTCTAAATGTAGTTCAACCGCAGTTTTGTATAAGTAGCGGCGATGAGCACGTAAATTTACATACTCAAGCGCAACCGCCTCTAAGTAGGGTGGGTTGGCGGCTTTGCCATGGCCAAATTGTTTCAGTTGATTAAGCTGCTCTTGCGAGTAACTTTGTTGCTGATATTTAGCCGTTATCGCTGGTGTGCTTATCTCAGTGATAACCAGTAAAAACTGTACGTCATGGATAAGGCCCTGCACTCGAGGCGTAGGGGGCTTGTTGAGCTTTTCAAGGCTTTTACCCAGTGACTCAGGCAAAGAGAGCGGAATAAAGGCATCTTCGCGGGTGCTTGGCATTAACTGCAATTTAAAGCTCATCCAGCTGTCTTTCTTACTGCCAAAACCAAAAAACAGCGACCTTAACTTTGGCATTTGCAAAAGTTCTGCCTCGGTGGCTGAATAATAGTAAAGTTTACCGCCAACACTGTGGGTAAAGGTGTAGAGAATGGTTTCCTTAACGCTACTGTGTTTGTCCATCAATGCCTTGAGACGGCGTTGATTCAAAATACTGTACAGGCACGACACTTTACGCTCATCACAAAAATAGCGATGAATAAAGGCACTGTTTTCATTGTAAAGGGCAATATTGGGGATTAAAAAATTGTCTTTTTTACTAATAAAGGTAAAAAGCGACGCCACCCGAGGTAAGTAGTATTGTTCGTAGCTTTTACATACTATGGCATCCATAGTGTTATCAAGATTGATTTTGTAGCGGCGCTTATTACCGTGAATAAAGCTATTGAGAAAGTCATCAAAGCTTTGATTTTTCTCGATAAAAGTTCTTTTTAGACGAACGTGGTTGTATTCGCGACTGACCGTTTCAACCGCCACCACTTCATACTGAATACCACTTTTTAAGCCAAGCTCAAATTCTTGCTCAAGGCCGACTAAGCGAATAGAAAGTAAGTCGCCTTTATTGACATGATGTTTGGGTGCCAGTTTGATTTTTGCGCCACTTAAGGAAATATCAGAGGTTGTGGCGGAGACGGTGCGGCCTTTTGGTAAATCAACACTGATTTTGATAGAGTAGTTCATCCGCTCTTCAATGCGGCTCTCATAAGAAGCAAAACGTACGGCTTTGACATAGTGTGGATTTTGTTCTGGAGTTTGTTCTCCCGATAATTCACGAAGCTGCGCTTCTCGCTGCATGACGCGGTAATTATTTTCAGTGTGCATCACGGCTTCGTATACAGCTAAGGTGTAGCCACCATGGCGGGCCACTTCTTCTTCAAATACAGCGATGGCCACATCGTCCATAAAGTGTTGTTTGCCCTCATATTCATAAGGGCGAACTTCACCTGCGACTTGGCCGCGTAAATCAATAAAACGAGAAACAGGTTGAGATAAACGCGACATTTCCATTTTCAACAGAAATTGGTCTGGTTTGGAAAGATGCGAAGTTGTTTGACGGAATATTTTTTCAAAATTCTGGTCGCCGAGTTGAAGTTTCAACTCGTTGATCAAATCTTGATATCTCAGTAACTTATCTTCAGCCATTGCCATCATCACCACAAGCGCGAAAGTTTAGGTACTCTCGTTGCATGCTTTTCGTTATTATTATTACTTATTTACTCGTCAGCTTTCTTTAATGCGCAGTAATCACTTGTATATGTAATAAAATTATTGCTAATCCAATCACTTAGTCTAGTGAAATGGACAGTGAATACTCAATATGTAACCCTACGCATTGTGAAATCCAGCGGGTAATCTTACAGTTCGGGCCAAAATATTGGCAATGTCTATTACCAACTTTAGTGGAATTCTACTAAAAGCAATTAGTGTGCCTAAGTCTATGGTAAAAAAGAAAACTGCATTTGTCTGTAGTGATTGTGGTGCGGAATTCGCCCGTTGGCAAGGGCAATGTTCTGAATGTAAAGCTTGGAATACAGTTACTGAATATCGTGTTCCTTCAATAAAAACACAGCCTCGGGCTGGCAACATGAGTGGTTTTGCCGGCATGGTTGAAGCTAAGGTACAAACCTTAGATGAAGTGAACCTCGAAAGCTTGCCGCGCTTTTCCACCAGTTTTAAAGAATTTGACCGCGTGTTAGGTGGCGGGGTAGTGCCGGGGAGCGCAATTTTAATCGGTGGCGAGCCGGGCGCGGGTAAAAGTACTTTGCTACTGCAAACCATGTGTTTATTGGCAGAGCACATGAATACTTTGTATGTGACGGGTGAAGAATCCCTTCAGCAAGTAGCCATGCGCGCGAAACGTTTAGGTTTGCCAACCAACAAGCTCAAAACGTTAGCGGAAACCAATGTCGAAACCATTTGCCAATTGGCGCTACGTGAGCAGCCGAGCATTATGGTCATTGACTCGATTCAAGTCATGCACATGACGGATATCCAATCTGCTCCGGGTAGTGTTTCACAAGTGCGTGAGAGCGCGGCGTACCTCACACGGTTTGCCAAACAAAATCAGGTCGCCATTTTTATGGTTGGCCATGTCACTAAAGATGGCACGCTGGCGGGGCCAAAAGTGTTAGAGCACTGTATTGACTGCTCAATTTTACTTGAAGGGAGCAGCGATAGCCGTTTTAGAACCTTACGCGGTCATAAAAACCGTTTTGGACCCGTTAATGAGTTAGGCGTATTTGCCATGACAGGGCACGGTTTGCGTGAAGTGAACAACCCCTCGGCGATTTTCCTCAATCGTGGTGAGCATCAAACTCCAGGCTCGCTGGTGATGGTGATTTGGGAAGGCACTCGACCGCTGTTAGTTGAGGTACAAGCGCTGGTGGATTATTCGCAGCTGAGTAACCCGCGTCGCGTGACAGTCGGTTTAGAGCAAAACCGGCTTGCCATGTTACTGGCGGTACTGCATCGCCACGGTGGCTTACAACTGGCTGATCAAGACGTCTTTGTTAACGTGGTTGGCGGCGTTAAAGTCACTGAAACCTCAGCCGACTTAGCGCTAATTGCAGCACTGTTATCAAGCTATAAAAACCAAGCGCTGGATCGCCAGCTAGTGGTATTTGGCGAAGTGGGGTTAGGCGGTGAAATTCGTCCAGTCCCCAGTGGTCAGGAGCGCCTGCGAGAAGCTGCAAAGCATGGCTTTACCAGAGCCATAGTGCCACTTGCTAATAAACCCAAAGAAGCGATAGAAAATATGGAAGTGATAGCGGTTTCAAGCCTTGAACAGGCGTTGGACGCACTGTTTTAAGCAGGGTATGCGGTAGTCAAAAGTGAAATGTAGGCCAGTATAATACTTGCCTACATTTTAGATGTCTCAGTGTTAGACAATAATATGCGGCACAAACCGCGCAGTATCTTTGGTTATGGGCGACTCATCCTCGCGGATGGTTAAGCCACAAGCTTGGTTATCCACCAGCCATACGCCACATAGAGTATGGTCGTTGCCAAATTGCGGTAACGGCGCCAATGCCTGTGTAATAAACCCTTCACTGCCATAACTACCACCTTGATGAATGCGGCCTTTTTGTGGGTGAAACCACGTCACATTGCTGCCTTCACGACCAAAAACCGGCTTGCTGACAAATGCCTCGCCCAAATCTGCTTGCTCTTCCCCTGCAAAGTAAGCGGGCAATAGGTTAGGGTGATTGGGAAAGTGTTGCCACAGCAAAGGTAAAATAGCTTTGTTAGACAACACCGCTTTCCACGGCGGCTCGATAAAGCGAGTATGGGTGGTGTTGAGGTGTGCAGCAAAATCATCGCTAAACAACTGTTCCCACGGGTAGAGTTTAAACAACCCTTGCACTGGCTGATCTTCTAAGTCGGTGAGCTGCCCAAGCGCATCCACGCCCAAATCTTCAATCGGCAACAGTGCTGTGGCAAGACCAGCTTGATAAGCGCAGTCTTGCAAGTACATCACAGTCCCTTTGTCTTCTATCGAATCGGCGCAATAGGCAAAATGCCAAGGGTGAGAGCGAGGTAAGCGCGCAAATGCCGCAATTAAACGTTCTTGAATGCAGTTAAATTGGTCGGCATTACGTGGCAACACGCCACGATCCACTTGTTGCTCAAGCCACTGCCATTGGAAAAACGCCGCCTCGTACAAGGATGTTGGCGTATCAGCATTGTATTCGAGTAATTTTGCTGATGCTTTGCCATTGTAGCTAAAGTCGAATCGACCATAGAGGCTCATGTCGCGGTGGTGCCAACTATCCGCAATGAGATCCCAAAACGGTTCTGGGATACAAAAACGCCGCAGCAGCTGTTCATCGGTGACTATTTTCTCGACCAAGGATTCACACATCTGGGCTAGTTCGTTACTGGGATCTTCTAAGTCATGTTCAATTTGTTTGAGCGTAAACTGGTAAAAAGCGCGCTCATCCCAATACATTTCATTATCAATTCGATAAAAATCGAAACCGTAAAATTGTGCCTGAGCGGCCAAATCGGGCCGCTCCTGACAAGAAATGCGCAGCATTAACCGCCCCAACTACTACGAGAAGAAGCACTACGACCAAACCCGCCACGCGAAGTGGTGGTGCGTGAGGTCGTTACTGGGTAGCTAGTCGCTGATTTTTTTACCATCACTGAGCCACGATTACTGACGCTGGAAATATAATCATTCTTGGAATTGCGGAAGCTAAAATAATCGTCCCGTGAGCGGTAAAGTGGCCGGCCGCCACCAAAGTAAGTTCCGCCCATATAGGCTTGTTTACGCTTTTTCTTTTTCGCGTAATCTAACCCTTCGTCCACAGCTTCTGCGACTGCGGCGATTAAGAAACCCGCCATGATAGGACGCCAGATAGAGCCGGAGCCTTCACACTGATCAAAGCCAAAATCGCTTTCACAGAGCTGTTGATTAGCGTATTTAGGCGCTTCTTGAACATGATTCTCAAGTGCTTGCTGATACTGTGCAGTACAGGCTTCAACATCTACCCCAAATGAGGTGCAATCTTCGATATTGTTGAAGATAAGGCTTTGTTCTTCACTGTCACCACAACCGGCTAATTGAGTGCTGGCACCGAGCATCAGGGTGAGTTTTATAAAACGACTACGTTTCATCCCTGCGCTCCTTAGTAAGTCATACACGCGGCGTTGAGGATACCGGTAGCAAGTGACGCTGCCCCTAAAAAGAGGCCGGCGCTCAGTTTACCTTGTTCAATCTTTTCTGAAAGCGCTGGCATATACAAACGCACCATGAAAAACGTCACGAGTTGCATAACGCCTGCTATCACAGCCCAAACCACAAAGTCGAGTAGTGATACTGCGTTGATAGCGGCACTGGCAATGGGTAATACGAAGCCAATTAGCGTGCCAGCAAAGCCAATCGCAGCGGTGGTATTGCCCGCTTTAACTAAAGTCCATTCACAGTGTGGTGTGACTTTTGAGTAAATAAAGAGAAAGGTGACGGTGAGCAGATAGCCAAGGCTAAAATATAACGCAAAAGGCACAAAACCTTGCAATGAGTCCAAAATCATAATTTTACTTCCTGTTTTTATAGTGCTAGGTGGAATGTAGTACAAAAAGCCAAACTACTGCAATGTTATGCACTACGAGCGCGATTGCAGCTTTGTCACAGTACTATACCCTGCCCATTTGAAGCCGCCGCGGAGTTGGCTACGTTTGCTCCCTCAATCACATAGTTTATCTAAACTCACGGGGATTGGCTCACTCGCCGTCTAGCAGTAACTCCAAATAGTTTTGGTATAAGGGGATTTTAATGATGAATGGCGAGCTGCTCAAGTTCTCGGTACAAAATCAAGTCGCTACCTAAGTTCAATTCAATTAAACGTTTCAAATGGGTTACACTTTCCAAGTCGATTTGGGTGCAATGTAGGCCGAGGTGGGCGTTTTCAATATGGCGGATTTCCACTTGCATGTGGATAACCACATCACTTTCGGGTAGGGCAAAACGCAGACTGGCGGGCTCGTCTTTCATTGCGATAAACCCGAGCGGTAAACTGACTAAGGCGCCGTTTAAAGACAGATCAAGTAATTCGCAATTATAGTCACCGCCAGCGGTCATTAGTTTAGCGCGGCTCGAAAACAATACACGGGTAAATCGTCTGCGGTCTTCCATCGTCAATCCCCATCAAGCGATGCTTAAAGCATAGTTGGCATTTGCCTGTTCTGACAACTTGGTTTAACAAAAAGGCCCTGTCTTGACAGGGCCTGAAATCAACTTAAGCGTGTAGCTTAGCCAATACGCTTGTATTTAATTCGCTTTGGCTCAGCAGCATTAGCGCCGTAGGTTTTTTTCAACCACTCTTCGTACTCTGTATAGTTACCATCGAAGAAGTTGATTTGGCCCTCATCACGGTAGTCGAGAATGTGAGTTGCAATACGGTCAAGGAACCAGCGGTCATGCGAGATACACATGACGCAACCTGGGAATTCCAAAATCGCGTTTTCAAGTGCACGTAATGTCTCGACGTCTAGGTCGTTGGTTGGTTCGTCTAGTAACAGTACGTTACCGCCCGCTTTAAGAAGTTTAGCTAGGTGTAGACGGTTGCGTTCACCACCTGATAACTCTTTTACGAACTTCTGTTGGTCAGTGCCTTTGAAGTTGAAGCGACCGATGTAAGCACGGCTTGGAATTTCAAAGTTACCAATCTTGAGTATATCCAAACCATCAGAGATCTCTTGGAATACAGTCAGATTATCGTTCATGCTATCGCGGAACTGTTCAACGGTTGCAAGCTGAACTGTTTCACCGATATCAATCGTACCGCTGTCAGGTGTTTCTTGACCACTTAACATACGGAATAGCGTTGATTTACCCGCACCGTTGGCACCGATAATACCGACGATGGCACCTTTTGGTACGTTAAAGCTGAGGTTGTCGATTAACACGCGGTCACCAAAGCTCTTCTTCAGGTTCGATACTTCAATGACTTTGTCACCTAGGCGAGGACCTGGTGGAATGAAAAGCTCGTTGGTTTCGTTACGCTTTTGGTAATCTGTAGCTTGAAGTTCAGAGAACTGAGCCATACGCGCTTTCGACTTAGCCTGACGACCTTTTGGATTCGAGCGAACCCACTCAAGTTCTTGAGCAATCGATTTTTGGCGTGCTTTTTCAGTCTTTTCTTCTTGCTTCAAACGCGCATCTTTTTGTTCAAGCCATGAAGAGTAGTTACCTTCCCACGGAATACCGTGGCCACGGTCAAGCTCTAGGATCCAACCTGCTACGTTATCTAAGAAGTAACGGTCGTGCGTGATCGCCACAACAGTGCCTTCATAGTCGTGTAGGAAGCGCTCTAACCATGCCACAGACTCAGCGTCCAAGTGGTTGGTTGGTTCGTCAAGCAGTAGCATATCTGGTTTTTCGAGCAATAACCGGCAGATAGCTACACGGCGGCGCTCACCACCCGAAAGGACCTTGATAGGCGTATCCCACTCAGGTAAGCGTAATGCATCTGCAGCGCGCTCAAGTACGTTATCAATGTTGTGACCATCGTGTGCTTGAATAATCGCTTCTAGTTGACCCTGCTCTTTGGCTAGTGCATCAAAATCAGCGTCTTCCATCGCGTATTCAGCGTAGACTTCGTCCAGACGGCGCAGTGCGTTTTTCACTTCGCTTACGGCTTCTTCAACGGTTTCACGAACCGTTTTGTTTTCGTCTAGTTTAGGCTCTTGTGGTAAGTAACCGATTTTTGTGTCTGGAAACGCGCGCGCTTCACCTTCGAACTCTTTATCCACACCTGCCATGATACGAAGCAAAGTTGACTTACCCGCACCATTAAGACCCAACACACCGATTTTCGCGCCTGGGAAAAATGAAAGAGAGATATCTTTTAAAATAGTACGCTTAGGAGGTACTACTTTACTTACACGATGCATCGTGTAAATAAACTTATCCGGTAATGGCATGTCCAAACCTTATAAAAATAGTCAATAAAATTGCTAATATTGTAGTGACATACAGAGTGGCATTCAATGTCACGCTGCATTTAAAACTGCTTTAGCTTAGTGTTGTTAGCTCAAAAAGTATAACAGTCAGTACGATTAGGTTGTTTACCCGTGACCTCGCGAATGCTTGGTGTATCACAATACCAAGAGATTAGGCATAAAAATAAGCACAACGCCGGTAAAAGCAAGTAATCCACCCGTTATCATACCTCGCGTTAATCGTTCGCCTTTGCAAAGGGTGATGCTCATCACAATCAGTGGAGACGTCGCAAACAACGTTTGCGCGATGGCCGGATCGGTAAACTTTACCGCCACAAATTGCAGCCAAACACCCAAAAAAGTACCAAAGAAAATAGCAATGAATAGCCATGCTTTATTGCTTACCCCCTGAAGTGAAAGTGCATTTAAAAGCGAGTGATGGCGCAAGAACGCTACCAGCATGCCAATCACAAAGGTTCCGCTAAATAAGCGAATAAGCGCTGCCCACCAAGTACTGTATTCGCCATAACTAACGGCATGTTTGGTGAGTACCATACCTAAGGCTTGACACAAAGCAGCAGTTAACGCAAAGCCAATACCGAACAGGTAATGTTTTGGCTGTATATCGAGTGGACCATTAGGGTAAAGCGTAATGATGACGCCTAAAGTGGTTAAGGTAATGGCCAAATAGCTTTGTGCAGAAAGACTTACTGAAAAGCATACTAAGTTGATCAGCACCACGAAAATGGGCGCCAAAGATTCCACCACTAACGTGCGTGCCGGTCCTAACATTTTGAGTGCCGCAAAATAAGCACTATCGCCAAGGGCAATACCCACAATACCGCTAAGTACCAGCCAAAGCCAAGCCTGAGGCATCGAGGGTATAGCGGTATCTTGCATGACAAGAATAATTCCCAGCATTAACAATGATGACAATACGCCTTTGCTGACATTTAATTCAAAAGCGCTAAGCTGATGTGAAAACTGTTTGTATAAATAAGTGGAAAAGGCCCAACTAAACGCAGCGACTAGCGCAACAACTTCGCCCAAAAGTGGCATAATTTTTCTTCTTTTAAGTAGCTTAATCTCAAACGTGGAGATTATATACGCAAGCAAAACATTAAAGTGAGTTTGGGTAGCAATAAAATCATTTGGACGTCCATACATCTAGAGGTTGAAAATTTCCTATTTCCCGTCATAATGTCGGGTAATATCACCTTGGGAGTAAGTTATGCCAATCACAGTCAAAGACGATTTACCTGCCATTGCCAAACTTCGCCACGAGAATGTCTTTGTGATGCCACAAAGCCGTGCGCTAACGCAGGAGATCCGTCCGATGCGACTGGCTATTTTGAATTTAATGCCCAATAAGGTCGAAACTGAAGTGCAGTTTATTCGCTTATTAGCCAACACGCCGTTACAAGTGCATGTGGATTTATTGCGTTTAGACACCCACCGTAGTTCAGAAAACTCCGAGCAACATTTAGACATGTTCTATCGTTATTTTTCTGACGTGAAAGAACAAAACTACGATGCCTTAATTGTTACCGGTGCGCCATTAGCCCATTTGGAATACGAAGAGGTGACCTACTGGCAAGAACTTTGTGCGTTCTTCGATTGGGCTGAGCATCACGTTACCTCAACGTTATTTTCATGTTGGGCGGCTTATGCGGCGATTTATCACCATTATGGTATTAAGCGCACTTTACGTAGCAATAAACTCAGTGGCGTGTTTCAGCACCGTTGTTTTTTCGATCATGGTGCACTAACCCGGGGCTTTGACGACAATTTCTATGTACCGCATTCGCGTTATGGTCATATCGAAAACGAACGTTTGGCGGCTTGTCGTCAGCTAATTACTTTGGCGGGGTCGGAAGAGGCGGGCGCTTACTTGATAAAAAATCACTCAGGCAGCCAAGTGTATATCACCGGCCACCCAGAATATGACGCAGATACTTTACTGAAAGAGTATCAACGTGATTTAGCCAAAGGGCCTGATGCGCCAAAACCTCTGCACTACTTCCCAAATGATGACGTCAGTGCAACGCCGTCAAAAGTGTGGCAAAGCCACGCGTTTTTATTATTCTCTAATTGGTTAAACTACTATGTTTACCAAACTACGCCATACGACATTAACTTAGTTAGCCAAGATGTAAGGACTAACAATTATGCAGAATAAACTCACCGCCTTAACCGCCGCCTTGCAACAGCGCATTTTGATTTTAGATGGCGCGATGGGCACGATGATCCAAAAACATAAGTTTGAAGAAGTAGACTATCGTGGTGAGCGCTTTAAAGATTGGCATGTGTTAGTCAAAGGCAACAATGATTTATTGAGTTTGACACAGCCTGAGGTGATCCGCGACATTCATCGCCAATACTTGGCGGCGGGCGCGGATATTATCGAAACCAACACCTTTAACTCCACCACCATTTCGATGGAAGACTACGACATGGCAGCGCTGAGCCGTGAAATTAACCTAGAGTCAGCGAAATTGGCGCGTGCGGTATGTGATGAATTTACGGCGCAAGATCCAAGTAAACCGCGCTATGTGGCTGGGGTGCTTGGGCCAACGTCAAAAACCTGTTCTATTTCACCGGATGTCAACGACCCAGGTTATCGCAATATTACCTTTGATCAGCTGGTTGAAGCGTATATCGAATCGACCTTAGCCTTAATGGAAGGCGGCGCCGATTTGATTTTGATTGAAACCATTTTTGATACGCTCAATGCCAAAGCGGCCGCCTTTGCGGTGGAAGAAGCGTTTGAGCGTGCAGGGCAAAGCTTGCCGGTGATGATCTCTGGCACCATTACCGATGCGTCAGGGCGGACCTTATCCGGTCAAACCACTGAGGCGTTTTACAACTCTATCCGCCACATTAAACCGATTTCTATTGGTTTAAACTGTGCACTTGGCCCAGATTTACTGCGCCCTTATGTTGAAGAGTTATCACGGGTGTGTGAAACCTTCACTTCGGTACACCCCAACGCGGGTTTGCCCAATGAGTTTGGTGAGTACGATTTAGAAGCCGATGACATGGCAAAAGAAATAGTTGATTGGGGCAAAGAAGGCTTTATCAATATCGTCGGTGGCTGTTGTGGTACCACCCCAGAACATATTAAAGCCTTTAGCAAATTGCTCGCCAATGTGGCGCCACGTCGATTGCCTGAAATTGAGCGTCGTATGCGTCTTGCGGGTCTTGAAGCCTGTAACTTGAATTAGGAAATAGCAGTATGAGTCAAGCGACAGCTGTGTTCACCAACGTCGGTGAACGTACCAACGTAACCGGTTCGGCGCGCTTTAAGCGTTTGATCATGGAAGGGGATTACGAAACCGCGCTAGAAATTGCCCGCGAGCAGGTCGAAAGTGGCGCCCAAGTCATCGACATCAACATGGACGAGGCAATGCTCGACTCCAAAGCGGCCATGGTGAAGTTTCTTAACCTTATCGCTTCTGAACCTGAGATCTCACGTGTGCCTATTATGGTCGACTCGTCAAAATGGGAAGTCATTGAAGCGGGTTTAAAGTGCATTCAAGGTAAGGCAATCGTTAACTCCATCTCGTTAAAAGAAGGGATTGAGCCCTTTGTTCACCAAGCAAAAATCATTAAACGCTTTGGTGCAGCTGTGGTGGTGATGGCGTTTGACGAAAAAGGCCAAGCAGAAACAGCCGATCGTAAATTTGAGATTTGCCAGCGTTCGTACCGTATTTTGGTGGATGAGCTAGGCTTTCCACCAGAAGACATTATCTTTGATCCGAATATTTTTGCGGTCGCAACGGGTATCGAAGAACACGACAACTACGCCGTTGAGTTTATTGAAGGTACACGTCGCATCAAGCAAAACCTGCCGTACTGTAAAATTTCGGGCGGGGTGTCGAATGTGTCATTCTCGTTTCGTGGTAATAACCCTGTGCGTGAAGCCATTCACTCGGTATTTTTATACCATGCCATTCAAGCGGGCATGGATATGGGCATTGTGAACGCTGGGCAACTTGCGGTATACGATGACATTCCTGAAGAGCTACGCAATGCCGTTGAAGATGTGATCTTAAACCGCGACCCCGGTGCCGGTGAGCGGCTGGTGGAATTGGCGCCGAAATATTCTGGTATGGCGCAAACCGAGAAAGTCGAAGACCTTGAATGGCGTAGCTGGCCGGTTGCCAAGCGTCTTGAGCATGCGCTGGTTAAAGGTATTACTGAATATATCGAAGAAGACACCGAAGCGTGCCGACAAAGTTTTGCCAAACCAATAGAGGTCATTGAAGGGCCGCTGATGGACGGTATGAATGTGGTCGGCGACTTATTCGGTGCCGGTAAAATGTTCCTGCCGCAAGTGGTGAAATCGGCACGGGTCATGAAACGCGCGGTGGCCTACCTTGACCCGTATATTCAGGCGGAAAAACAAGGTGGTGCGAGCGCAGGTAAAATCGTCATGGCAACGGTAAAAGGTGACGTCCACGATATCGGCAAAAATATCGTTGGGGTGGTTTTACAGTGTAATAACTACGAGGTTATCGACCTTGGTGTAATGGTACCAGCAGAAAAGATTTTGCAAACCGCGATTGATACCAACGCCGATATTATCGGTTTATCTGGCCTAATTACCCCATCGCTCGACGAAATGGTGCATGTTGCCAAAGAAATGAAGCGCCGTGGTTTTGAGCTGCCCTTGTTGATAGGTGGTGCCACCACCTCAAAAGCGCATACGGCAGTGAAAATTGAACCTCAATACGACAAAGGCGTGGTGTATGTGAATAACGCCAGCCGAGCGGTGGGGGTGGTATCTAGTTTGCTGTCGGCTACGCAAAAAGCGCCGTTTTTGGCAAAGGTCAAAGACGAATATGTGGTGGTACGCGACCAACAAGCGCGTAAAAAGCCCCGCACAAAACCGGTCAGCCTTGCCAAGGCTCGCGATAATGCACTGAAACTGGATTGGCAAAACTATACGCCACCTGTGCCTAAGGCGCTTGGCGTAACAGAGTTTAAAGATGTGTCGATTGCGACATTGCGCGCCTATATCGACTGGACGCCATTCTTTATGACTTGGAGTTTGGCGGGTAAATATCCACGGATTTTACAAGACGAGGTAGTCGGTGAGGAAGCCACGCGCTTATTCCATGACGCTAACGCCATGTTAGATGAGTTAGAGGCCAGCAAAAGCTTGCAACCGCTTGGCGTGATTGGTTTATTCCCAGCAAACCGAGTCGGTGATGACATTGAAATTTATACTGATGAAAGCCGTACGGAAAGGCTCGACTTGGCGTGTCATTTACGACAACAAACGGAAAAAACCGATTTTGCTAATTACTGTTTAGCCGATTACGTAGCGCCAAAAGGGGTAGCGGATTATATCGGGGCATTTGCGGTCACGGGTGGGTTAGCGGAAGACGATTTGGCTGACGCGTTTGATAAGCAACACGATGATTATAATAAAATTATGATCAAAGCGGTTGCCGACCGTTTGGCTGAAGCATTTGCGGAATACCTTCATGAGCAAGTTCGTAAACTGCATTGGGGTTATGCCGCGGATGAGACCTTGTCTAACGAAGAACTTATTCGTGAAAACTACCAAGGTATTCGCCCAGCGCCAGGTTACCCAGCGTGCCCCGAGCATACTGAAAAGCAAAAAATCTGGGACTTACTGGATGTTGAGCGCCGCATTGGCATGAAGCTCACCAGCTCCTATGCCATGTGGCCGGGTGCGGCGGTATCGGGTTGGTATTTCTCTCATCCAGAGTCTAAGTATTTTGCGGTGGCGACCATTCAGCGCGACCAAGTTGAAGATTATGCCCGTCGTGCCAATTTAAGTTTATCTGAAGCCGAACGTTGGCTTGCACCAAACTTGGGTTACGACCCAGACGCCTAAGCTTAGTATCTGCAAGCTTTAGCCGTTAAAAACGCAGCAGGATTACCCGCTGCGTTTTTTGTTTTTGCGTCATAAAAGCAGTTTTCAATCCATTGCACATTATTTGCTTTGCCACTTGTATTTTCCCCATTTGTTCTCAATAATGCGCGCGCCAACACTGGCATTTTTTTAATCCTAGTCGTTACTGTAACGATAAATTTAATCTCTATGGTGAGAGCAAGCATGCGTAAAAACAAACGAATTGCCCACGACCATCAGCGTGGCGAAATCAACGACAATGCCATCAAAGCATTAGTGACCAGCGTATTATTTAAAAGCAAAGTAGAAAAAGCGAAAAAAGGTAAAGGGTCATATCAACGTAACGCAAAACATCAAGGCCGAGAGCCTTATCTTATGGCAGCGTAACTCGCACTTAAGTCATAACATAAGGTTTTTTGTGGTCCTGACGTGTTCAGCATTGCAATAAAAAAAGCCCGTCAGGTCGTCACCTGACGGGCTTTTTTGCGTTTATATCGGTAAATTATTTTTTACGACGGAATAACGCCAGTGGTGCAGCCAATAGCAACCAGAATAGTGAACCTGAAGAGCTCTTCTTAGTTTCTACTACAGGTTTTGGTTTCTCGCTTTCTTCATCAGCTAAATTAGTCACTTTAACTGTGATAACGGCAGGCTCTGATACATTACCAGCTGTATCTGTAGCAACCACTTCTAGCTCGATATTGTGCAGACCAGCGTCATAGTCTAGTTGTGAACTGTTCGCTACCACGACTTGGCCTGCGGCATTTACAGTAAGTGCAGTTGAGCTTGAACGAGTAACGATAAACTCAGACACAGGTTTTGCCAGCGTTGAAGCATAAGTTACAGCAACTTCACCAATGACAGTGCCGTTGGCAGTATTTTCTTGTACGCTGAATGCTTGATCGGCTGTGATCACTGGGGCAACTTGCGCATCCGCAGTTGGTTTTGCAATCATTGCCATCGCACCATTGTCTGCCAACATAATGAAATCAGAATCGCCAAATACTAAGTTTGCGGTTTCACCCGGTGCAAGTCCATCTTCCAATTCGTTACCTGCGGTATCTACCAGTGCTGCTACTTCACCACTTGATACTTTGAAGGTGTAATCTACTATCACTTCGTCTAGTGAAGCTTTTGGAACTGGTGTCCATGAACGTTCTTCAGTACGGAAACGAATACTTGCTGGTACACCTGCAGCTAGCGCTGCGCCATCAAGGCCAAGTTTTTCAACACAAGAACTTAGCGTTAGGTAGTTATTACCTGCGGTAAAGTAGATGTCGTTGATTTCACCCGATGACTTGTTATACGGGTGAGTAAATGTAATAGCTTGACCTGTTGGATATTGGTCACCGAACCAAGATAATTGACCGCTTTGGATAGTGTAGTCATACACACCGTCAGGTTTAGTCTCGCCTTTTGCAGGGAAATCTACATCGGCTAAGAAGCCACCTTGATAGGTCAGAGTCAATGGCTTGTCCAATACCATAGTAGTGAACGTCATATAGCCGCTTTCACAGAATTGTGCTGGCACTGGGAGAGTTTCGATAGAGGCACCGATAATATCTAGGCGCTCTGCATCACCCACGACGTCTGTTGCAACAGTTGGTGCAAAGAATGGATCAAGTTGAGCGGCGCCCGTGTTGGTAAGCTGGTGTTGGATTCCGTCAGCCGATTTCATTGGTGCGACTTCAGCACTTGCAGTGGCTTTTGGCAACACGTGATATACCAAATGGAAGGCTTTTTCGTTATTCTCGCTAAAGTATAGCGCGCCATCTAACTCAACCGTGGTAAGAAGACTTGAAGTCGCTGCATCTTGTAAGTTTGATGAATCTAGCGTCCATTCAGGTAATTTGCTTGGGTCAATCGTCACTACCACATCAAAAGTCATAGTTTGGCCGGCACCAACTGTAATTGACTCTGGGTAGTTCATGCTCAAAGCACCACGCTCAGCATCATCCGCGAAACGTTGGTCGTGTGACAGACGATAAGTTTTCGTGTCGTTGGAGAAGTTTTTCACCACCACAGTTTTGGTCAAGCTACTGATTTTGCTAAGTGATACTAGACCAAACGATAGCGCAGCTTGTTGCGTATCCTGTGCCCATGCAGCAACTGGTAAAGAAGTCGCTTTATCCAGATCAACTAAACCTGCGCCGATATAACTGATTGGAGCAAGTGCCGCATTTGGATTGATAGCGCGTGGCTCCATCGTAACGTCCAAATTAGCACTATTCATGATAGTAGCTTTTAGTTCTAGCGCATTTCGAGTGGGTAGCGCTTCATGAAGCATACTCATCGCGCCTGCTGTTATCGGGCCTGAGAATGAAGTACCGCTGGCAGGAGTTAAACCTTCACCAAGACCTGGGTGCGCTGTCATAATGCTCACACCTGGCGCGGTGATTTCAGGTTTGAGTAAACCATCCATAGAAGGGCCGCGAGAGGTAAATGATGCAATGGCACCCACTTGAGATTTTAGCTCCGCTTTCACTGAATATGCGACGTTATTACCCGCTTTAAGCTCCGCTTTAATTGCTTTGCCAAGTCCGTAGCTCACGCCGATACTGTTAATGGTAATATCAGGATGAGCTGAGCCACCTGGGCTAATTGGACCTGAGCCTTCGTCACGGTTTGCGATAATAACAAATGCAGCACCACGTGCTTGCGCTTTTAATACTTTTTGTGTGAAGTTACAGGTATTGCGGTCAACTAGTACAGCTTTACCAGTAAAATCAACAGATGTTGGGAAGTCTTCACAGGCTAGGGAAGTTTCCTCGCCAGCTGTATTCGTTCCTGTTGGGTAGAATACGATAGGTGCCGTGTCGCTGTTAAACTCAAACTCGTCCTCAGG
The DNA here is from genome assembly GCF_042643375.1 of Pseudoalteromonas fenneropenaei. NCBI lineage: Bacteria > Pseudomonadati > Pseudomonadota > Gammaproteobacteria > Alteromonadales > Pseudoalteromonadaceae > Pseudoalteromonas > Pseudoalteromonas fenneropenaei. The sequence continues at coordinate 249,018 of NZ_JBHRSD010000010.1, read as the reverse complement.
GTTGAATGAAGAAATACCTACGGCCACGTCCGCACCTAGGAATGAACTGGTTGTGTGTGCAGATTCAATCGTTGGGTGAGTCATCGCACCAACAGACAGGGCGTTGGCAGACGTACTTGGACCGCCAACAATAAATGGAACTGGGCCATCATTACCAGCGGAAATAACTACGTTAGTGCCAAGTTTAACCGCTTTGTCGATAAGCTCTTGTACAGCGCCTCCTTTAAGACGACCAAAGTCGCCACCTAAAGACATGTTGATGACATCAACACGGTCAGAGATGTCACCGTCGCCATTTGGGTCCATCGCAGCTTCAAGTGCGTTTAGCTGAGCTAAACCCGGACAACCACTGTTACACACTGAATAGACAAAAAGCTCAACGTCTGGAGAAATACCTAACACTGAATGAGAAACGTGAGTTCCATGGTTAGTATTTACGTCAATTGGATCTGGGTCATTGTTGATGAAATCGTAACCACCAATTACTTTACCTTGAGGCCATGCTGGCGTATCAGCTGGATCAGCTGCCGCAGCTTGGTAATCAGCTACATTACCTGAACCACCGATTGCTTTGTGAGTGTAATCGACACCCGTATCTAGGACTGCAACGCGAATGCCTGCACCTGTGGCTTTGCCTGCTTGGATTAGCGACGTTGCTTTGATGTAATCGGCGCTTTCTGCAACATTTAGCTTATAATCGTAAACGGGTAGAATTTTCTCAACTTGGCGATTATTTAGCAGTTGCTCAACATCTTTTTGCGTTCCATTGACGACTAACGCATTGACCAGTTTGCTGGTTTTAGACACTACTTGTAAATCAATGTTTAAATCTTGAATGGCTGTTTCAACCGACTGCTGTGCTTGAGCTATATCAACTCTTGCCGTTTTTGCAGCTACGCCAGCTAGATTTTGTTCAGCAATAGAAGGTGTCTTGAGTTTAACTAACCAAGTTAGTGTTTCTTGTTCTGCAGCTTTGGTTTGAGTGTTGTTCAATTCAGCATATTGCTGTTTAATTGATTGTTTTTTTTCTACGTTATAGTCCTGATATGAGGCGGCGGTTGCTACACCAGAGAGAAGAATCGCGCTTACAGCAGAAGCGACGGCGGACATTTTTGTTATTTTAGACATGAGATCCTCAGGATTATATTTTTATTGTAAATAGCATTTTAAAGGTACAAACGAGCGTTGAATCTTATGCAATATGATATTTGCAATCAACACACAAAGTGTCACAAACTTATGGAACGGTTTACATTTGCGCAGGGTTTGATGTAAATGCATGAATTATAAGAGTTTGGTAAGGTAAATGAATGTAAACAGAAGGTTTTTATTTGCAGCGTGCAACTTTGCCAACAATTCCGGCGTGTAAATAGATTAATTTAGGGCGTGTTGACCTTTGCAGTTTGTTTTTGCTGCAGTAAATTAGGTATTTAGGCAAGGCAGGGGCTGCTCAGCAGAGGCTGCGTAGCACCGTGGACTATGTGATTCAGCCGATAACGCTGAATAAATACCTAACTAGCGCTGTCCGAAGGGGTCAACCAAAAGCTTCCACTACTTTGTCATTCGCACTTTACATAGACTACTATGCTGCATTGCTCATTTCGCGTATTGAAAGCCTTTGATTTGAGCAAAAATCGTACCTAAAAGGTTTGCACGCCTTAGTTTTATCCAACCATTTTCCGTTATTTTTAAGCGCACATCTGCTATTTGGCTGCAATATTTGTTCATTTATCTCTATCTGCGATCTTTTTATGTAAAGCAGCGTAAAGATATTTGAGTAACCCATTTTATCACTCTACATTGTGCGCAACTCCTATTATGAACAGTGATCTTATTCCGATGACCAAAGTGTATATTGTGTCGATTCTGACACTTTGCATGAGCGCGTGTTATTCGTTACCAGAGCGTGCCTCGTTGCAATCACAGGCGGTAAATGTTTGGCAAAGTGAACACAGTAGTGACTTGGTTGACCTTACTGCTTGGTTACAACAAGCACTTTTATCAAACCCAAGCTATTTGCAAGCACAGCAACGAGTGGTGCAAGCAGAGCTGAACATGGACAATGCTGGTGCGAGTCGTTTACCTGAAGTGAAACTGGCGCTGGAGCAAAGTCGTAGACAAACGGCTACTAACCTCTCAAGTGGCAGTAGTCTTACGGCCAGTTTGTCATTCGAATTGGATTGGTTCGGTAAATTAGCAGATGCTGAGCAACAAAGTATATTGCTTTGGCAACAAGAGCAGCAGAACTTACAACAAACTCGCCAGCAGCTATTAAAGCAAGTCGCGCAATCTTATCTTGAGGCACTAAAAGCGCAGCAATTGCTGGGGCTTTACGAAAAGCGTGCCACGCTCTTGCAGCAGCAGTTAGTGATGCTTGAGCAAAACTATCAACTCGGTTTAACCAGCGCGCTGGATATTTATTCGGCGCGTTCTAGTGTGGCCGCTGAGCAAAGTCGAGTGGTCAGCCAAGCACAAACGCTCAAGCAGACCGTCAGCCAATTACAAACTTTGGTGGGGGTATATCCCTCGGGTGTGATCACCCAATTAGCTTTGCCTGAATGGCATGCTGAGCAGTATAGCGACTTGCCAAGCGAAGTGCTGAACCAGCGCCCTGATGTACAAGCGGCTTGGTTTGCGTTACTGACTGCGGACCGCAGTGCGGCAGTCGCTTATAAAGCTCGCTTTCCTGCCTTTAAACTTACTGCCTCAAGTGGCTACAGTTCCTCAGAGTTCAAAGACTTATTAAAAGGGGATTTATTGTGGTCTTGGGTGCTGAATTTGGCCCAGCCTATCTTTGATGGTGGTCGGCTCGCGCGTGAAGAATTGCGAGCGCAAAGTAATGCCCAAATCGCGGCTAGCAAACTCCAAGATACTGTGAATCTTGCCTATAGTGAGGTTGAAGTTGCACTTACGGCGCGTAGCGCTACCGTGCAACGCTTGGCGCTGGCACAAACGGGTTACGAAAATGCAGTGCTGGCGCAGGACTTGTCTTTTGCTCAGTACCAAAAAGGATTGGTCACCTACACCACAGTGCTAGATGCACAAAAACGTGCCCTTGATGCAGAAGTGACACTTATCAGCTTAAGTGCCGAACAATTACAACAAATTATTACTTTGGAGACCGCGCTTGGTCGTCCGCTTGCAACGCGTTTTGCGCTTTCATTAGGATCTCAAAATGAAATCTAAGTATCGTTTATCCGCCCTTATTGTCGTTATTGTGGCTGTGATTCTCGCCCTTTTGCACTTTATGAAACCCGCCGCAAAGCAGCGTCCAGCACCGCCAATTCCTGCAATTAATGTGCAGGCAGTGACGTTAACCGCGGCGCCATTTACCTATCAGCTGGCGAGTTTTGGGGTAGTCAAACCGCGTACCCAATCTATCTTGCAAAGTCAGGTCAGTGGTGAAGTAGTGTGGCTCAATAGCCAGTTCCGTGATGGTGGTTTTTTTCGCGCCGGTGAAGTGCTGGTAAAGTTAGATGACCGTGATTATCAAGCGCGAGTAAAAACCGCCAAAGCCAATGTGCTCAGTGCCGAACAAGCTTTGATTGAGGAAAAAGCCCGCGGTGAGCAAGCCTTACAAGATTGGCAGCGGCTTGGGAATGGTGCCAAAACCCCTTCGCCTTTGGTATTGCGTGAGCCACAAATGGCCGCCGCGCAAGCGAAACTCCTGTCGGCGCAGGCAGAACTTGCCACTGCGGAGTTAGCTTTAGCGCGTACTCAAGTTGCAGCGCCATTTGATGGCCGAGTGCTAAGTAAAAAAGTGGACCTTGGCCAGCTTGCTAGCAATAACAGCCAGCTCGCGGAAATTTACGCTACTGATTATGTTGAGATCCGCCTACCGCTGAAACAGCGCGACCTTCCTTTTATTGCCTTACCAGAGCAGTTCCGCGAAGGCAGCGAACTGCAAGCCAAACCCGCGGTGACGATTACCTCAACTTTGTTTGGTGAAGCACAAAGCTGGCAAGGCAAAATTGTCCGTACTGAATCGGCAATTGATAGTAACGCGCAACAACTTTATGTGGTGGCGCAAATTGACGACCCATTTAGCACCCAACATCAAGACAAAGCACCGCTGAAAATCGGCCAATATGTCACCGCCTCAATTGAAGGCAAGACCTTCGCTGAACAGTTACTTATTCCTAATAAGGCGTTATACCAAAACAGTTATGTGTTTGTAGTCGAAGCCGGGCGCTTGGCGCGCCGTGATTTAACCATTAGCTGGCAAAATGATCGTCAAAGTGTGGTGAGCAACGGACTAAAAGCGGGTGATGTGCTCGTGACAAGTCCTCTTGGTCAAGTGGTAAGTGGCACAGTGGTTTCTATCGTCGAACTAGACGGCAAAGCCCAGCAAACGGAGCGTAAAGGCAAACGCCGTGATGCAGCTGCTGAAGGTCAAACCGCAGACGAGCGACCAGCCAAACGTAATCAAGCTGCTGCACCACAGCAAAAAAACGCTGAGGCGAAAACCGCACAGGAGCAACAACCATGATAGCTTGGTTTGCGCGTAACCATGTGGCCGCTAACTTATTGATGCTGAGCTTGTTGTTTGTTGGCTTAATGAGTTTAGTGCGTGATATTCCGCTTGAAGTATTCCCTGATACTGCCAGTGACCGTATCTCTGTCGCGGTTTCACTACGCGGAGCGACGCCTGAGGATGTTGAACGTGGCGTCACCATTCGTATTGAGGAAGCGGTTGCCGATTTAGAAGGTATTGAACGTATTACCAGTCGCTCCACTGAAGGTAGCGCCAACATCACCATAGAAACGCAATCAGGTTACGATCCACGAGAATTGCTGGCGGATGTCAAAAGTCGTGTCGATGCGATTTCTACTTTACCAATCGACGCAGAGCGACCTCGTATTGCCCTTGCGCAGCGTAATCGCGAAGTGATTAATTTGGCTTTGTCTGGGCCACTGCAAGAACGTGAACTGCGTACTTTGGCAGAACAATTGCGTGATGATCTGCTTCGGGAAGGCGGCATCACTCAGGTGAGTCTCGAAGGGGTGCGTAATTATGAAATTGCCATTAATGTCAGTCAGGATGCGCTGCGTCAATACAATTTGACCTTAGGCCAAATCAGCTCGCTTATCAGTAATAGCTCGCAGGATATTTCGGCTGGTAACGTGAAAACCGAAGGGGGCGAAATATTGCTGCGCTCTAAAGGTCAGGCTTACCAAAAACAAGACTTTGCCAAAATTATCATTAAAACCGCTGCTGATGGCAGTTTAATTCGCTTGGGCGATATAGCTCAAATCGCTGATAATTTTGAAGAAACTCCGCTACTGACGCGCTTTAACGGCGAGCCAGCCGCGCTTATTCAGGTGTATCGGGTCGGCGCGCAAAGCGCCATTACGGTGGCAGATATCGCTAAAGCGTTTGTGCAAAAAGAGCAAGCGCGACTGCCGCAAGGGGTGAATCTCACTTATTGGGATGATGACTCGGAAGTGGTGAAAAAACGCCTATCAACCTTAACCAGCAACGCCATTCAAGGTGGGATCTTAGTTTTAGCTTTATTGACCTTATTCTTGCGTCCTGCAATCGCGTTTTGGGTGTTTATTGGCATCCCAATCAGTTTTACTGGGGCGTTTTTGGCGATGGCATTTTTTGACATTTCACTTAATTTGGTCAGCTTATTTGGCTTTATTTTAGTACTCGGGATAGTGGTAGATGACGCTATCGTGACGGGTGAAAACGTCTATCGCCATCTGCAAAATGGCCGCAGCGGCCTTGATGCAGCCATCAAGGGCACGCAGGAAGTAGCCACGCCTGTGACGTTTGGCGTGCTCACCACTGTGGTGGCATTTATTCCTATGCTGATGATTGAAGGCGGGCGTGGCGCAATGTTTGCGCAAATCGCGGTAGTGGTGATCCCCGTATTATTGTTCTCGCTGGTGGAATCAAAATTTGTGCTGCCAGCCCATTTAAAATATCTCAAACAACGTAAAGACGAGCCATTAAGTGGGTTTAGTCGTTGGCAGCAGAACTTTGCCAATGCCTTTGAAGCAGCCATTTTGAAATATTATCAACCAGTATTGCGCTGGTGCCTAAATAATAAAACCTCAACCTTGCTTGGCTTTGGTGGCATTTTTGTAGTGATTTTAGTCATGATCATGTCAGGTTGGCTGCGTTTTGTGTTCTTTCCACGGATTGAATCGGAAACGGCGCGGGTCAATCTCACCATGCCAACAGGGACACCGTTTGAAGTCACCGATGGTCACATTGAACGTATGGTGGCAGCCGCGTTGCAGCTCAAAGAAAAATACACCGACCCAGTAACAGGGCAAAGTGTGATCTTAAACGTGCTGTCGTCGTCAGGTTCTTCTGGTGCTAGCAATGGTTCGGCAATGGGGCGGGTACGGTTTGAGATCCAATCGCCAGAAGTCAGAGTGATGGAGGTCAGCAGTGTTCAGTTAGTCAATGAATGGCGCGCTTTGATAGGCCCAGTTGCGGGGGCTGAAGTCTTAACCTTCCGCGCCGAATTTGGCCGTTTGTCTGATCCCATCGATGTGCAACTGAGCGGCAATAACCTTGATGAACTCAGCACGGTTGCTGAGTTTATTAAAGAAAAGCTCAATCACTACGAAGGGGTGTTTGATATTGCGGATAGCTTGTCTGACGGTAAGCAAGAAATTCAAATCGACCTCAATGATGTGGGGCTAGCGCTTGGTCTTAACCGCGCCGAAGTGCTGCGCCAAGTGCGCAATGCCTTCTATGGGGCGCAAGTGCAGCGCATTCAACGTGGCCGTGATGATATCCGCGTTATGGTACGTTTACCTGCTGAAGAACGGATTTCACTGGCGCAACTAGGTGCGTTTGAAATTAGTGTACCGGGTGGCAAACATGTTCCTCTTGGTCAAGTTGCGACATTTAAAGCGGGGCAAAGTCCGGCCAGTATTTACCGTATTGACCGTTATCGAACCTTAAATGTTACCGCTGATATTGATAAAGAAAGCGTTAACATGACTGCGCTACAAGCCGACTTACAGCAGTTTTTAAGTGATTTAACCGCGCAGTACCCAGGTGTTAGTTATTCCTTGGAAGGGGAGGCAAAAGAGCAGCGCCAGTCATTCGGAAGCTTAGAGATTGGTTTGCTGTTTACCTTGTTTGCCATTTACGCGCTGTTGGCAATTCCATTTAAAAGCTACGGTCAGCCGCTGGTGGTGATGTCGGTGATCCCTTTTGGTGCCATCGGCGCCATCGCGGGGCATCTTATCATGGGTATGGACTTAACCATGATGAGCTTATTGGGGATCTTGGCGCTGATAGGCGTGGTGGTAAACGATAGCTTAGTGTTAGTGGATTTTATCAACAATGCACGCAAACAAGGGACTAAAATGCACGATGCGTTATTGCAAGCAGGTGTGGTGCGTTTTCGCCCCGTGATGTTGACCTCGCTGACTACCTTCATTGGTTTGATGCCACTGTTGTTTGAACGTTCAACCCAAGCGCAGTTCTTAATTCCAATGGCGGTAAGCCTCGGCTTTGGGATTTTATTTGCAACCTTTATTACGCTGATTCTAGTCCCAATTAACTATCAAGTGATGGCCACGGGCAAAGCCTTGATCTTAGGCAAGCCAAAACCACAATAACCCCACCTGACGAGCTTGCCTGCAAGGCAAGCTCGTTACCGCTGCGCGCTCCTGTCGAGTTAGCTAGTCAATTTCACCTTCATCCCAGCAAACAAGCAAGCGACTGCTATAGTAATTAGTGTCTAGTACGTTGCGATAAATCATTGTTATAAAAAGTGTAATGCTGAAAATATATGCTTAATCCGTTTGTTTAGGATATGAAACTAATTCATTAGGATGGCTTTTTGTTTTTAAATAGTTAACTTTTGCTGTGAACTGACGATATAATCTGCTATCGAATGGGGAGAGGTAGAGATGTTGAGACAAATAATTGGGGTTGTATTGTGCTTGTTACCCTGGTTTGCTGCCGCTCAGGAACCTGCTCAATCTGAGCCTCTGGTTGTTGATATTATTAGCAGCGAAAACTTCAGTCAGCGCTATCAAACCTTTTTACAGGGCAAAAATCCCCTCGAATTAAATGACTTTCATCCTATTACCCAAGGTTCTCATATTGAGTTAGTAGAAATGGTGTTGCTGCAACAAGCACTGTATTTGGGCGGCGAAACGCGCAAGGTAGAGTTTCGTGCTAAACCGTCAGTCAATTTAATGGAATATAGTGACTTGATAGCCGGTGATAGCTTGCTTTTGGCGCGCTCGGTGTGGCATGAAGACATTATCAACTATTCTGGGTCTTTGTATATTAGCGAACCTGTGGTGCGTGTGGGCGAATATGAGGCTGGGCTTTACGTCAGTAAGCTCAACGTGGCATTGCATGATTTACCCGCAGAGCGCCTAGACCAAATCAGTGTCGTTGCTAATCCGCGCTGGCAAGTAGATTGGCATGCACTAAACAACATTAAACTAAACATCATTAGCTTTATTGGTCCTTGGGAAACTATGTTGGATATGGTTGAAAATCAGATCGCTGATGCCATGCTGGTCAATTTTAGTGTTAGCGAAAACCTCACCATGACTTTCTTAGACCGAGATTATGTGCCCATCAATAATTTGAAAGTATTGCTGCCTGATTCTCGGCATTTTGTGGTGAGTAAGCGTCATCCCGACGGTGCGCGCGTGTATGCTGCCCTTAATAAAGGCTTACACATTTTACGCGAGCGCGGTGTAATTGAACGAGCACTGCGCCAATCTGGCTTTATTAACTCGCGTGTGATGCATTGGCAGGCGATAAACCAACATATGTTGCCCACAACACTTTGGGGCCACAAATGAGGTGCAATTGGTGTCTCAGCGCTTGGTTGTTATTGCTCAGCCACTGGGCTTTTGCAGACTCAAAGGGTGTAACTGAATCTCATGCACTGCAACATCAGCAGTTATTATCTGTATTTAAGGACTTACAGCGCAGTGTTAAACAAGATTTTGAGTTGAGTTTATTACCCAAGATCCGGTTGTTGCGGGAGCAGGCTAAAATGCTCGGCATGCAAGAAACCGTTGCGGATAGCTTAGTGCTGGAAGGCAGTGTGGTGCAGCAATATGGCGCATATAAGAATAGCTTGTCGCTGCACTATGAGGCACTCACTGTGGCAGAAAAGCTTAATCAGCCAGAACTGCTGCTGCGCGTATATTTTGCTTTTGTGGCGCTGGAACTAGACTTAGAGCGCCGTGATGTCGCTGAGCGCTATATGGCACTGGCCAATAAACTGCTACGCAACAAGCTGTTACCAGTGACCTATCAGATCCAAGCGCAGTTTTGGCACGCTCGCGTTTTATTGCAACGCGGTAGTTTCCGTGAAGTGCAAGAAGTGATGCTAAAACAACTGCATCAAACTGAGCTGACGAAAGCCCAGCGTGCTGAAGCCATTTTGATTTATGCAGATGCGCTCCTTGCAACAGGGGATTACCGTGGTGCACGGGTGGCTTTGTTAGAATTGAATGACAAGCTTGAGCTATTATCTACTAGGGCGCTATTGCAATACCATGTACTCGTCGCGCAGTGTTATTTGCAAGCAGGGGATTTTGACGCGGCTAACCGCTTGGCATTAACCCAGTTGCGTAACACCTTTGATACCCGCTACTTGGCTGAACAAGCGCAGTTACAGTACATTTTGGCCAGTAGCTACGCACAGCAAGCCGATTATAAACAGGCGCATTTATATTTAAAGCGTGCCATGATGACCGAGCGGGCACTCAATCTACAAAAGCGCAGCAACAAGGTACTGCAACTAGAGGCGCAGTTTTCCTTTGCCGAGCAGAAGAAACAGCTTCGTTTGTTGGAAGAAGATAATGCAGTGCAAGCTGAGCAACTGGTGGAAACACAACAGCAACTGGAAAATGCTCGTTTAGCGCAACAGCGCTGGGTGCTGCTCGGGTTATTGGTACTGGGGATCTGCGGTTTTGGTTATTGGCGTTGGCAGAACAAGCGTTATCTTGTACTGCTAAAACAGCAAGTCAGAGAACGAACGTCGGAACTTGCCGAACGCAATGAACGTCTGCAGGCGCTGAGTTTTACCGACAGCCTCACAGGGCTACGTAATCGTCATTACTTTTTTAGCGTGATCAATGGTTTAATGGCAGATATCAAAGAGCGTGAATGTATTATTGCGTTAATTGACATCGACCACTTCAAACGCATTAATGACACATATGGTCATGTTGCGGGCGATCTTATCTTGCAAAGCTTCGCCGATATTTTGAAGCAATGTACACGGCGTTCAGACATTATCGTGCGTTGGGGCGGTGAAGAGTTTCTGTTACTGATGCCAGACATGCAGCGAGAGGATGTGTGCGATGTGATTGAACGTATTCGTCTGCAGGTCAGCAGCTATCCATTTTTAGTTAACGACCATATTTTGACTTGTACTTGTTCTATTGGCTTTGCGCCAATGCCGTTATGTAAAGAGCGCCCTGACTGGCTCAACTGGGAGCAAGCGCTGGAGCTGGCCGATGTCAGCCTGTATATTGCTAAAGAAGCCCGTCGTAATGCTTGGCTTGGGGTTGCACAATTGTTGCAGCCTGAGGAATACGCCAATGCCGAGCTCTTTACCAAACAAGCGCGTACATTGATCCGTAAAGGCGCGCTACGGATGTTTGCCAGCCACAGTCAGGTGATGCTAGAGCGTTAGGTAATTGCCGCTCGAAAGCTTATTAAGCAACGGGTATACTGCGGCCATGAATCACTTGTATTAGTCTGCCTGTGTTACCAATCCACGCTCATCTTGAACAAATCCTACAACATTTAGCTGACGCCCCGAATGTGATCCTTGAGGCGCAGCCGGGTGCTGGGAAATCCACAGTAGTGCCTTTAGCTATGCTAAAAGCAGCTTGGCTTGGCAATAAAAAAATAGTGATGTTGGAGCCGCGGCGAGTGGCGGTGAAAGCCATCGCACAGTTTTTGGCGACGCAATTGGGTGAGGCAGTAGGTGAGACGGTAGGTTATCAAATTCGCCATGAGCGTAAAGTCTCAGCGGCCACCCGTTTGGAAATTGTCACCGAAGGAGTGTTGACGCGTCGTTTACAACACGACCCAGAATTGACCGACACCGCGCTGATTATTTTTGACGAATTCCATGAGCGCTCTATCCACGCCGACTTGGCGCTGATGCTGTGCTATGAAGTACAACAAGCGTATCGTGACGATCTGCGTTTATTGGTGATGTCGGCTACTTTAGACAGCCAAACCTTGAGTACGTACCTAGACAACGCGCCGATTGTTGTGTGTGCCGGACGCAGCTTTGCCGTTACCGAAAGTTACTTGAGCTTAGGTGCAAAGCCTTTGGCGGAGCAAGTGGTGGTGGGGTTGGGGCAATTATTACAAGACGTACCCAGCGGTGATATTTTGGTATTTTTGCCAGGCCAAGGTGACATTGCCCGCGCGATTAGCGCCGCAGAAGCGCGCTTTGGGCAAACCTATCAACTACTGCCGCTACACGGTGCTTTACCGTTAAATGCCCAGACTCAAGTGTTACAGGTTGCACCTGACGCACCGCGGCGGATCATTTTTGCCACCAATATTGCTGAAACCAGTTTAACCATTCCGCGCATAGCAGCAGTGCTTGATTCCGGCCTAGAAAAACGGCTGGTATTCGATGCTAAAAGCGGTTTGTCTCGATTAGATACCGCGCGTATTGCTTTGTCCTCTGCGGTACAAAGGGCGGGCCGAGCGGGGCGATTGCAAGCTGGGCACTGTTTACGCTTGTGGTCGCAAGCAGAGCAGCGCACTTTGGCGCCCTATCAAGCCGAAGAACTGGTACAAAGTGAGTTAACTGGATTAGTGCTTGACCTTGCCGCTTGGGGGATCTCACGGTATCAAGAGGTCAATTGGCTCAGCGCGCCACCAGAGCATCACTTTGTGGTGGCCAAAGAGCTGAATCGAACACTTGGGCTTATCGCACCAGACGGAAAAATAACAGCCCTTGGCGAGCAAGCGTTAACGTTGGGCTTGGCACCGCGATTGGCAGCCATGCTGCTGAGCGCCGCTGAAGCTGAGCAGGCATTTGCGCTGGTATTAGCGGGGGTGTTGAACGAGCGCGACCTTGCATTGAACTCTGCCAGTAGTGAGCTGCTTGAACGCGTGCTTGCGGTAATCGACACCTTACAAGGTCAGCGCCCCAAGGCGGCAGTGCGCCAAGCGGTATTACAGCAGATAGTCACTACGGTAAAACGCTTAGCACCAGCGCGGCAGGTTAAGTTGCAGTTTAATCATAGCAGTTTAGCAGACTACCAAACGCAGCTCGGCCAATTGCTGTTTTATGCGTTTCCAGACCGAGTGGCGAAGCTCAGTAATGCCAGTTCAAGACGTTACACTATGGCAAATGGCCGTGGTGTTAGGTTACGCGATGATGATGCAGTAGCAACGAGCGAATGGTTGGTCGTAGTTGATTGTGATGGGCAAAATCGCGATGGCGTGATTTATTTGTGTCAGCCACTGGTGGATGCAAAAGCTTTAATTGCTGAGCAGCTAAGAAGCGAGGTTAGTTGGCATTTGGATGAGCATAAAGAAAAGCTCATAGGTCGTGAAAACAGTTACTATCAGCAGTTGTTGGTGGCTAGCAAACCTTTACCCGCACCCACAGCACGCGAATTTGTGCGTTGTATTGCGCCGCTTATTCGCAGTGAGGGCCTCACACTGTTAAATTGGGATGTAAACTGCCAACGTTGGTTACAGCGTGTCGCTTGGCTTGGCCAATATCATGACGCATTTTTAGCGGTTAATGAGGCGGGGCTTTTAGCCACGTTAGATGATTGGTTGTTACCTTATCTGGGCAAAGTAGACAATCTGCGTGCTCTGCGTCAGTTACCTATTCATCATTTATTAACTGCGACTTTGAGCTGGGAGCAGCAACAGCTGCTCGATAAATTGGCGCCCGTATTTTATCAAGCGCCGAGCGGCGCCAAAGTCGCTATCGACTATTCAGCAGGCGTGCCGACTGTGTCCATCCGTCTACAAGAAGTATTTGGCGAAGTCGAATCGCCAACTTTGGCCGACGGAGCTTGTAAATTACGCTTTGAGTTACTGTCACCTGCTCAGCGGCCACTACAGACAACCAGCGACCTTGCTCATTTTTGGCGTAATGCCTACATCGAAGTGGCCAAGGAGATGCGTGGTCGTTACCCGAAACACAGATGGCCAGATGAGCCTTGGTTGGCGGCTGCGGGCCACTCGTTAAAATCGCGGATGCCAAAAACACCTTAACTGTCTGAATGAACATCGTTTGGTGGTGTATAAATCATGATGCGGTTGTAACCTTGCTGCTTGGCATTGAGCAGCGCTTGTTGGGTAAATTTAAACAGTTCACTTGGACGTATGGTATTGACTGTAAAGGAAGCGATACCAAAACTACAGGTGATATGAAGGCCACCTTTCATGGTCGCAACTATGGTTTGGGCGATGTCTTCACGTAACGGTTCTAAAAACGCTTTTGCAGCTTGTTCTTTGGTTTCTGGCAGTAGCAAAGCGAAGCTGCCATCACTCAGGCGACCACAAATATCAGAGCGGCGCACGCCACTGCGAAGGGCAATGGCGACTTTTTGCAACACTAAGTGAGCAACGTCTTCGCCCCAATGTCCAACAATTGTAGTGTAATGATCAACCTCGACCAAGACTAAGGTGAGGCGATGGCTATGGCGAATAGCACGGTCTAACTCCTCATCCAAGCGGCGATTGAAAAACTTGTGATTGAACAGCCCCGTGATAGGGTCCTCCGGTGATTGCTGAAGTAGCTTTTGCTGACTTACTTTGAGCTGTTCATTTCGCTCAGATATTTCCGCCTGCAAATTTTGGTTCAACGTCTGCATCTGCTCCATCATTTGTACCAAGTTTTGCGATACCTCTTTAATTTCCTGCCACCCGCCGAGTTTTGGCGCTTGTGACATTGAACCTAAACGCAGTTTCTCACCAAACAAGCGTAAACGTTGAAATGGCTCAGCTACTAAATTGGCCAGCAACAACCCGACCGCAATTGCTAACAATAAAATTAGCCCTTCAGCGAGGTAAAAAAACTGTTGTTGCTTAGTCGCTAATTGATTTACCTCGGCTTCGTCGACCTTTACAACTAAACCCCAATCTAGCGCAGCCAGATATTGCGTCGCAGCAAGTACTTTAACCCCGCGATAGTCTGGCGCATTCTCGAGTGTAGTGCTGTTCCCTTGCAGTGCTTGAATAATGGGGACTTGTAGCTCCGTTTTGGCTACAGTGCGGCGAAACGCCGCAAGCTCGTCATGTCTTAGCGGTACGGCAATTAAGGCATTGCCGCTTACATCACGCACAGCAAACAGCCACTCGCCAGTGGTGCCAAGCCCTGCTCGGTCGTGAACTAAGTCAGTAATGGCAGAGGCATTGATATCCAGTTTAAGATAACCGAGCTTTTCCCCTTCAAGGTACAGCATTTGAACGTTACTTAGGACTGCGCCAAATTCGGTTGGTTCAAGGTAAATCGGAGAAACATTCACACTACTCATAGTCGTCAGGTTTGCTTGCGGAGTTTGAGTATCAGCCGCGACAAACCAGCCTTTATCATCATAGACAGTAAGACGTACCAAATTCGGCAAACTTTGTTTGGCGTCAAACAGGATAGTGTGGATACGCTGTAGGTCTTCGGGGTTGTTATTGGTAAGCCAGCTCTTCAGACTTTTACGCAGTTGTGTGCGGCTCGCTGTTAAAGCTGTGTAGTTTTCAGTTTCGCTAACCGCGGCTTCAATACGTTTTTTGGCAATAAGTGAAAGAGACTCCAAGTGCCGTTTAAACAGCTCTCGATAATGCTGCTGTGTTAAATCGTTAAGATAATACGCACCAAAAAATAGAGGTGCCGTTGCAAGCAGGATACAGGTAAACAGCATTAGGACTTTTAACTTCACAACTTTTGTCACAATTATTTTAATTATTGGTACGAAGTATAGATGATAATTCGTCCTGACGAGAATATTTGTCATCCTCAAAATTTTGAGAATATATTACCTTGAATGTATCACTTCAATTTTGAAAAATTATTTAAAATCATATTTCTATATACTTTATCGGCGCCTTCACATCGAGTTTGATTGAGCGCGAGCTTACCGTTTCATCACCTCACACAATCACTTCGAAACGTCGCTAGATTAGCTTCACGTCGATTTAAATAACACCTCTAAATTTAAGTGGTATCCAGTTCAATAGTTGATATTTTCGTTATACCTAAAATCCTAACAAATAACTTATTCTTGTGATATTTGCATGTTTTTTGGTGAAGTTACGACTTAAGTTTTGGTTGGTGAGCGGAGAGGGTTGTACTGTCTAAACGTTGGCCTGTTAAAGCATAGATAATATGTCTAAAAAGTAAGTGGTGGGCTAAGTATATTGATATACATTGGTTTTATATCTTGTCCTTTAGTTTTTTACGAAGGTAAATGTGCCTTGGAGGAAGTCTTTTGAGCAAGTTTAGAGTTATTCCTGTAATTATCACATTCTAAAATAGTTAATTTAGGTACAAATTACACTGTATTACAGTGTAATTTGTATTTACAATTGCCAACCCTAAAGTTGTACCTAAATTAGAGTTGGAGGAAATGTGTTTCGTTTCGGAGTTGTGATATTGCTGGCACTGATATGCCAGTTTGCATTTGCCGTAGACGTTTCGATTAACCTAAGAGACGATGGGAAATCGGTTGCGCGAGGCGACAAGATCACTTATGACATTGAAGTCTATAATGCAGAGCGCGATATAGCGAAGAATGTTGAAGTGAGGTTTCCAATCCCCAGAGGTACGCGTTTTTCGTCAGTATCAGCTGTGGATGTATGCGCGTATGATAGTGAGCTTGTCTGTCGCTGGGCGGAAATAGACAACAGCTCAGGTAGCGCGTTTACACCAAACAAAAAAATTTCGGTACAGCTAAGTACATCACAATCGACTCCAAGCACCGTCAGTGCCATAGCAAGTGTCAGTGCAACAAACGAGAATGCTGGACAAACCAACAACAATACGGAAACACAAAATACAACTGTCGTTGCCGGTATGGACCTGCAAACTAAAATCTCAGCTCCTGCCAGTGTGAAGGTTAATGAGCCGTTCAATTATGTAGTGACGGCAGAGAATTTGGGCGCTGATGAAGCGCAGGACTTGGTCTTGCAAGTGACGTTGCCGCAAAACACGCAATGGCAGTCCGCCGGTAATACTCCACAGGCTGGTTGGACGTGTGCCAAACAAGCGCAAATCATTCGTTGCACTAGGTCGTCTTTAGCGGTCAGTGCAACTCAATTGACTTTTGCTGTGGTATTAAAAGCAGGCTCAAGTGGCAATATTACGGCTACTTCAAGTATCAGCGGGGCAAGCCAGATAGTAGAGCGCGACAGCAGTAATGATACTGCGTCAGTGACCAGTGCTGTTGCACAAAATGCAGATTTAGCCATTCGTATTACCACATTAAGTGCCCAATCAGGCAGCGCTGAGGCCACGTGGCATTTACGTTTAGCACCGAATGCATCATTTGCTTATAACCTCTATGTACAAAACAAAGGTTGGGCTTCAGCACAGAATGTCGAGACCAGATTTGATTACGATCCGCGTATCAAAATCAATAGTATCGGTGCTCCTCCAGGGTGGAGTTGTACGGTGCAAACCGACCACGTGATTTGTCGTAAAGCTCAAATGGCGGCAAGCAGCAGCTCCGAGAAAATCGTGCTTAATGCGCAACTACCCAATAGTACATCGACTCTGACATTCACCGATTTGGCTAAAGTGAGCGCCTCAACCTTTGACCCAATTTTGGATAACAACCAAGCAAAAAGTGCCGGTATTACGCTCGAAACCACGGAAGTAAGACCAACGCTGACAAAAAAGTTGATACAGTCGCGCACTTTGTATGTGGGGAGCAAGGTTGATTTTCGAATTGAGGTAAAAAATAACGAAAGCACTACCTTTGCACTCAATAGTCTTGTTGATGTGATCCCGACAGCACTGACTTATCAAGGTGTCGAGAGTACTGACTTTAACTGTAGCATCGCAGCACAAAAGCTAACTTGTACTGCAAACGTGAGCGAGTTGCAGCCACAGCAAACTAGGGTCATCGTTGTAAAAACCATTGCCAAGCAAGCAACGTCAAGCCAGAGTAATACGGCTACTTTAAACTATGCTGGGGATAAATATATTTCAGCCACAGCATCGTTCGCAGTTTCGGATGGTTTGGCAAAGATAACGGCAACCAAGAAGTCGAGTTTGAATTGGAATGCTGAGATCTATTATGGGCAACAATTTGAATTTTATATCGATGTAGTTAACAGTGGTGCACAAGCTGCCGAGAATGTGGTGGTCGAAGACCCAATGCTCGACAATATCACTTTAGTGTCTGCTAGTGTCCATAGAGGCAGTGCCAGTTCAACGGATATTCAAAGAGACGCTTGTGGCACGTTAACCGCGAGTTTACTACGCTGTACGATAGCAAAAATTGAACCGCAAGAACGTTTCGTGGTTAAGGTGGTGGTTAAGCTGCCACCAAGCAATGTGCGTCCAATCCGCAACGTAGCCACAATTACCTCCGATTCAGGAGACCCTATAACCGTTTCTTATCAAGAGTGGTTTACTTTACGTAACCCTGTAAAATTGGCGATAAGTAAGACCAAGCACGCTATTGGCTCGACAAGCAGTGATGTGTACTTGGGAGATACAGTTGTCAGCAATATTCAAGTTCGCAATGATGGGGCAGGATCAAGCATTGGTATAGTCACTGTCACCGATGAACTGCCGATAGGCGAAGTATATCAATCTTACAGTGGTGATAATTGGTTCTGTGATGTTTCAGGGGATGCAGCGTTAAAGCAAAAGCAAGTGGTGACTTGCCAATATAAAGCCTCTGCAGATGCAAGTCAGGGCCTGAGTTTGGCGGCAAAGCAAGCTGCGCCTGTGTTAAAAATTATCACTAAAGCCAACCAGCCTGGACGCTTAACCAACATTGCAACGGTTAAAGACGAACAAGGTTACCCAAACGAATCTGTGACTCCTGCATCAGCCTCAGTAACGGTTTATGCTCGTGCGGATTTATCCGTTGAAAAAAAAGCCTACCAAGATGCCAGTCATACAACGCAAATGACAGCGTTATCCATATCGCAACAGACTATCTTTTATACGGTTACCTTGTCGCATTTAGGTGGCGATGAGATTGAAGGCCATATCTCTGATAATAATTTAGTCTTTACAGACACCTTTGCTGGTTACTTCCAATCCCGCGACGGCAGTAGTAAGACGGATATCCGCTTTCCTGCAGAAATACTCAGCCGCCAAGGTGCAAAGTTTGCTTGCCGCGCGAGTATTGTTGGTAATAACTATACCATAACCTGTCGTCTAAAAGCGGGTGAAACGTTCCGAGTAGGCGATGCCGCTGTACTAGAGATGCAGGTCACACGCCCCATATTTGATACGCAAGGTGAGGTAGTCAATCGAGCCGAAGTGACCTCGATTACCCACAAAGATGGCAATACAGCTAACGATCAGAGTGAACATAGAATTCGCATAGAGCCTGTGTTTGATGTTGCTATCAATGGCGCCAATTTTGCCAGCACGAACATTAAAACGCTCAATACTGCACTACTAAAAATCGACATTGCCAATCAAGGGGCAAATAAAGCACATGAGGTGGTGGTCGCGCATAAGTTTACGCTTCCAAATGCGCGCCAATTCAAATTTATCAGTAGTCGTTTTTCTCGTACAGGCCAAGAGAGCGTCTGTCAATTTAGCGCCAATGACCTGACAGTACGCTGCTCAATTGGTGAGCTTGCCCCCAATGAATTACAAACAATAGAAATTAAAGTCGAACCGCAAAGTAGTTCAGACAAACAGCTTTGGACGCTGAGTGGGCAAACAAATATCACCGCAGCCAAGTTAGAAAATGATAGTAACAGTGGTAATCATAGCCTCTTAAGTGAAGTTCGTATTGAACCACAAGTGATAGACCTATCCGCAGAAAATAACGATGTTGATGAGCCCACTTATGAATGGAATGATGCACAAGGCGCAAGCGATAATTTACTTGTTTATAAGTTACGACTTAACCATATCAATGACACCAATGCCACAAAATCGCTGGCGAGTGGCTTGGGCTATCAATTTACGATTGAACCAAAAGGAGCACACCAAAAACTAAGGTTTCTTTGTGAAAGCCAAAATGGGACAGCTTGTTTGCTCCCCGCCGAGCAGCACTGTGCCAATGTAGGTATTGAGTTTGAGGTAAAAACAACTTTCAATTGTTTAGCTAAGACAGGTAACGTAGCCCTACAAAATCATACACTTGCTGAAAGTGAGTGGTATGAGCGTCATTTGATCTTCAAAGTGCTTAATCGCCCTGTGCGTACAGGTCTGATAGCTGAAACGTTGTTGGCAGTTACGTCGAACGAAATCGAAGCAAACGAACCCAATAATTACGAAGCAGAAAATACCTCAATGACAATTCGTTCAGATTTGTCAATTACCAAGGTTGCGTCAGTAACGCGTTTGGCACTTGGGCAAGCATTTGAATACCTAATTAATGTGACTAACTTAGGCCCAGGAACGAGCTTTGGTAACACAGTGCTGGACGTATTGGACAGTAATTTGGCCATTGATGGCAAAATAGAGACTAATCTTGGTCATTGCGAATTTAACGAGCAAAGCCGTCAAGTCCGCTGTGAGCTTGAGGAATTTAAGCCGACCGATAGCACTGCTGTTTGGGCGGTCAAAATTCCAGTGAAATTAGTGAACATGCCAGCAAACAATGTACTGGAAATGGTCAACACGGCTAAAGTATCTACAGCCACACTCGAACGCGATTTAAGCAATAACGAAGCGACCGCCAAAACTCCAGTAGATGCCATAAAGCTAGCATCTTTGCAGGGCTTTGTATTTGTTGATCATGACCCCGTTGACAATCTCAGGGCGCCCAGTGAAGCAGGTCTTGCTGAAACGAAAGTCGGGGTCTTTAAAACGTCAAATGGTAGCTTGATTGCAGAAACAACCACGAATGCCCAAGGTGCCTACCGATTCGAGACATTGCCGCTTGAAGCGGTACAAGTCAAAGTCACAACCCCGCCTAAGCAGTATTTGGCAGGAAAAGCCAGTATTGCAAACGTTGCTCTAGAGCATGCCTTGATCTCAATTAGTTTAACTGCAGGCGATGAGTTAACCGAGCACAACTTTGCCTATACCCCTAAGCTGAATATCATCAGTGGTAAGGTGTTTATTGATGGTAAAACGAAAAACAACCTATTGGATAACGGTGAGCTTGGGCTTGCGTACGCAAAGCTACTTTTAACTGACAAAGCGAAGCCGAACATCCAATTTACCGCTGACGCTGACCAAGCGGGCTTCTACCAGCTAAAAAATATTCCTGCTGGGGATTATGAGTTAAAGGTGGGATCAAATCATGCAGATTACCAAGCGGGCCTTGCCAGTATTGCTAAAGAGGTAAAAAGTAGCGCCACACTTACGCTCAAGGTGGATAAAAACGAAACACTGACCGAGCATAACTTTGCCTATACCCCTAAGCTGAATGTCATCAGTGGTAAGGTGTTTATTGATGGTAAAACGAAAAACAACCTATTGGACAGTGGTGAACTTGGGCTCGCTTACGCAAAGCTACTTTTAACTGATAAAGCGAAGCCGAACATCCAATTTACCGCTGACGCTGACCAAGCGGGCTTCTACCAGCTAAAAAATATTCCTGCCGGGGATTATGAGTTAAAGGTGGGATCAAATCATGCGGATTATCAAACGGGCCTTGCCAGTATTGCTAAAGAGGTAAAAAGTAGCGCCACACTTACGCTCAAGGTGGATAAAAACGAAACACTGACTGGGCATAACTTTGCCTATACCCCTAAGCTGAATATCATCAGTGGTAAGGTGTTTATTGATGGTAAAACGAAAAACAACCTATTGGACAGTGGGGAACTTGGGCTCGCTTACGCAAAGCTACTTTTAACGGACAAAGCGAAGCCGAACATCCAATTTACCGCTGACGCTGACCAAGCGGGCTTCTACCAGCTAAAAAATATTCCTGCTGGGGATTATGAGTTAAAGGTGGGATCAAATCATGCGGATTATCATGCGGGCCTTGCCAGTATTGCTAAAGAGGTAAAAAGGAGCGCCACACTTACGTTCAAGGTGGATAAAAACGAAACACTGACCGAGCATAACTTTGCGTACACACTGCGCCTTAGCCAAGTGAGTGGTTATGTGTTCTTTGATACAGCCCCAGAAGACAGTGTGTTTGCTGCGAAGGAATCAGGGCTGCAAGGGGCGCTTGTGACCTTAGTGAGTCAGGTTGATAGCTCCTTGCGATATACCACCAAGAGCAATGAGCTGGGTTTTTACCATTTGCAAGATATTCCGGCGGGCAACTACGCTTTATCAGCTGAATTAATTCACAATGACTATCAAGCCGGTGTTGCGAGTATTGCGCAAGAAAAACAGGCCTCGTCCCAACTCGTTATCACACTAAAAGCGGGTGATAGCCTGAAACAGCATAACTTTGCCTACTTTGGTAAATATAGCAGGCTAAAAGGTGTAGTTTTCTCCGACAATGCGCCATTTGACCATATTTTGGATGCGACCGAGTCTGGTCTTGCTGGCGTTATTGTAACCTTACGCAATCAAGCTAATGACGTTATTGCAACCACTACCACCGACAGTCAAGGTGTTTACCAATTTGAGCAGCTAACGACGGCGCAATATTACCTTGAAGCGGCGGAAGTGACAGACTATCGCGATGGTCTTGCTAGTATCGGCACTCGTGTTCTCGACAGTACCGTGATCAATACTCGTTTGCCTATTGCGAGCGTGCAAGACAAGCTCAATTTTGCTAAGCAAGCACAGCCAAAGCTACACAGCATCAGTGGCTATGTATTCCTCGATGCGGGCGATTTCAACCAACTACGTGACAGTAACGAACAGGGTTTAAGCGGCCAAATTGTAGATTTACTAGACTCGCGAGGTGAAAAGCTGAGCTCAACTGTCACCGACAGCCGCGGCTTCTATCAATTTACTCAGTTAGCTGCAGGCACTTATCAACTAAGTAAAGTACCGCATGCAGAAACGTTGAAATTTGTTGATGGTAACGAAAGTATTGGCAGACAACCACATCATGAGCAAAACCGTTTTTCTCGGTTGGAAGCACACTCAGGGTTAACGTTTGAAAACTACAACTTCAGCTATTTGCCAGCTGCACAAATTACAGGTCTGGTATTTAATGATTTTAACCTCAATGGTTTACCGGATAGTGATGAAACGGGGATTGCAGGTGTAAGCGTGACCCTAGCTGGACGCAGCTTAATGGGTGAAGCTGTTTTCCAGACTTTACGCTCAGATAGCCGTGGTCAGTTTACCTTTGCGGCACTACCTCCTAGTGATAGTCAAGGTTATACACTCGAAGAAGTACAACCAGAGCACTACTTCGATGGCCAAGAATCCAGCCAAGGTCAGATAATCGCGGCTAGTATTGGGCAAGATATTATTACTATCCATGTCTCACCAGGGGCAAAGCTTGATGGTTATGGCTTTGCTGAGGTGAGTGCTGCTGAACTACCGGGCAAAGTCTACCTTGATAGCAATCAAGATGGTCTTTGGCAACAAAACGAGCTAGGCATTGCGGCGGTAACATTGCAGCTTATCGGGACGTCTTTTCAAGGGCTGACATTGAGTTTATCGCTGCAAAGCGATGAACAAGGTAATTTTATTTTTACCGGTCTACCGCCAAGTGCACCTACTGGGTATGTGCTTAGCCAGCAACAACCACCAGGCTATGTGGATGGTGTGGAATCGATTGCGGCACAAATTGTGCCAAATAGCATGGGGCAAGATAGCGTGACTACAGTTGTCTTGGCTGCGCAAACTCATGCAGATATTCACTTCGGTGAGTTGTACGGAATTACTGTCTCTGGTCATGTGTTTATTGACACTGATAATGATGGTTTACGCCCACAGCTAAAGGATGCCACGCATCATGGTATTGCTAATGTTGAGTTGACTTTATCTGGCAAAGACTATCGTGGCAATGCGGTCCAGCTTGCTACACAAACCGATGCTTCAGGCTTCTATCAATTCGCAGGGCTTGCCCCTTCCGACGCTTCAGGCTATGCGGTTAATCAGCAACAACCGAAGGCGTTTGTGGACGGTAGAGAATCCAAAGCGGGTGTGGTAATTGCGAATCAGCGCGGTGAAGATACCATTTTAACCGGTGAGATTAAAACCATAGTTAACTTACAACACCTTGATTTTGCAGAGCTACAACCAGCAAAGTTAAGTGGTGCAGTGTGGGTAGATAGTAATGAAAACGGTCAATTAGACAGTGACGAAATACATCGTGTCAGTGGTGTTACTATTACGCTAGAAGGCCTAGATCTGGATGGCAATCCTTTATCAGCAACCAGTGATACCAATGAACAAGGTGAATTCTTGTTTGCTATGTTACCTCCGGGTATTTATAGCATAATCCAGCAGCAACCTTCGGCTTGGTTGGACGGTCAAGAACAACTTGGTAGTCATGGCGGAACCGCGAGCAATGACAAGTTTTCAGCCATTAAGCTTAACCTCAATGATCAGGCTACGGGCTATTACTTTGGAGAGGGCGGCAGCGACCTAAGTGGTTATGTTTATATCGATATCAACGATGATGGGGTTAAACATCCGCAAGAAATGGGGATCGCGGACGCGATAGTGACCTTAAAAGGGTTTGATAAGGACAATCAAGCGCTGATCCGCCATGCTATCACCAACCGTCAAGGTGAGTATGTTTTTGCGGATATTCCACTGGCCAATGGAGAAGGTTTTACCTTAATCGAAACCCAGCCACAAGATACCCAAGATGGTTTAGATAGTCTTGGGTCATTAGGTGGTACGCTCGGCAATGATGTGATCGCCAACATTCATGTGCCCGCCCACGTGACTGTTGCAACGGATTACAATTTTGGCGAGCAACTATTAAACCCAGCTACCATTCAGGGCAAAATCTGGCGAGATACCAACCACAACCGCGAAATTGACGACCAAAACGGCAAAGCAGGTTGGACAGTTGAGTTGTTGTTTGACCTTGGTAATGGTGAGCGTAATGCCTTAGATGAAACACCACTGCTCGTCACCCAATCTGATGCCAATGGTGATTATCAGTTCACGGGGTTGCCTGCGGGGGTGTATGAAATTCGTTTCCGCCATCCACAAGGTGGGATCCTCTATGGCGTGCCAGTTACTAACGACCCAAGTGCTAGTGTCGAAAAAGGCACCATCACTAATTTGCGTTTGAGCGCTGGGGAAGTCGCAGATGAGCAAAACTTACCAGTTGACCCTTCTGGGATCATTTATGACGCAACCTCACGTAAGCCAATCCGCAGTGCCAAAGTGAGCATCGTGGCACCACAGGGATTTGATGCCGATAAACATTTAGTTGGGGGCCAAGAAGCGGTGCATCAAATCACAGGCGATGATGGGTTTTACCAATTCTTACTATTTGCTGATGCGCCAAAAGGCCAATATCAACTCCAAGTGGAAGCGCCAGCGGGTTACTACCAACGAGAGTCGATACAGTTACCAGCGTGCTCCAATTCATTAATTGTCGGTGCTCAGACATTGCCTGTTTTGGTACATCACAGCGCTAATCCACCAGCGTTATCCGCAGAGGTTGCAAATCCAGACAATTGTCCAGTTCATACTCTTGATGTATCGACACACAACGCGACAACGCAATATTACTTGACCTTTGAGATAGACCCTCAATTGCCTTCGGCAAACGTGGTTAATAACCATATCCCGCTAGATCCGTACGGCAACGATATGGTGTTGGCCCAGAAGCAGACGCTTTTGGAGCGCGCTCAAGTTGGTAGTTTGATCCCGTACGTGATTAATTTCACTAATCAAGTGGACTTAGACCTCACTCAATTGAGTTTTGTGGATGCATTACCGGCAGGGTTTAAATACGTGAAAGGTAGTGCGCGCATCGAGGATATCGCAGTGGAGCCGTTTGTGCATGGTCAAACGCTGCGTTTTATTAATCAATCACTGCAAGCCAAACAAAGTAAGCGCGTGGAGTTAATGGTAGTGGTCGGTGCAGGGAGCAGTGAAGGGCGTTATATCAACCAAGCTTATGCTGAGCGTAGTGCACAGGCGATGAGCACAGAAAATGTTTGGCACAAGCAATACACGCGGTTATCTAATATTGCGACGGCAATGGTGCAGATAGTCCCTGATGCGTTGTTTGATTGTAGTGACATTAGCGGCAAAGTGTTCGATGACGCTAATCGCAATGGCATGCAAGACGCCCAAGAAGTGGGCTTGGCTGGCGTGCGTATCGCCACCGCGCAAGGGTTGTGGATCACCACCGATAAACACGGTCGTTATTACTTAAACTGTGCTGATATACCGAACCCAGAGCGCGGTAGTCAATTTATTCTAAAACTAGACGCACGCAGTTTACCTTCAGGCTACCGCATCACCAGTGAGAATCCACGCTTAGTCAGGTTAACCCGAGGTACGCGCAGTGAAGTGAATTTTGCCGCCAATATCCACCGCGTATTGCGTGTGCAATTTAATCACCAAGCCTTTGACAGCGATGATCAGCTGCAAGCTGAATACGTCAGCCGATTTAATCACTTAAGCGATATTGTCAGCCAAGGTCCACTAGTGGTCCGACTCGCTTATCAACTGCAATTAGGAGAGCAACAGGCTGCAGCACAGCGCCGGATTGAAGTACTGAAGGCGCGTCTACTGGCAGTGGCAAATGCGTGTGGCTGCTCTGCAGAATTGACATTTGAACAAGAGTGGCTGGGTGCACCTGCATTGCCTCAGATGAACCAAGAAGTAGAGGAGTACAAGCATGATTAAGTTCGTATTTTCACCTTTGGCGCGCGGCATTGCGCTGGCTTGTACTATGGGGTCTTCAGCTGCTCTTGCAGGTGTGAATATCAACCACCAAGAGGATGTGGTGGTCAATACAGAACGAGTGTTAGTACAAAAACACTTTGTGCTCCATGCCTTACCACCAGTTACTTTGCAACAGACGCAAACTCAGGAGGTGACAGAAGCGCTGAGCCTCAGTGAGTTTGTCAAGGACTCAGCGATCCGCTTTGTGTCGGGGAAACATTATCTGACTGGTTCAACCAAAGCTGAAATGGACCGTATCGTGGCATTATTACAAGGTAAAAAACAGCTAAAGCTGCATTTTATCGGCCATGCAGATAATCAAAGGCTCAGTCCAAATGCACGTAAAATCTACAGTGACAACCAAGATCTCTCTGAACATCGCGCAGAGATAGTCGCCGACTATTTCGCTGCTCAGCTTCAGCTGGACAGCACACAAGTCAGTACCGAAGGGCGCGCTGACCGAGAGCCTGTTGCCAGTAATGATACTTTAGCTGGTATGGCACGCAATCGCCGAGTTGAAGTGCTAGCGGTGTATGTTGAAGAGCATGTGGTCACCAAAACGCTCAGTGAGTATAGTGCGCTACGTGAACAAATTTGTGGTGGTGTGCCGCAAACGTCTCAAGCGCTCAGTCTAAGCTTAGATGGCATTGCATTAGCCGCAGATGACAGCGCTAACAATGCCGATGCACAACGCTGCGCTGATGTTGCTTTAGAAAAGTTGCAGCTGCAGTTTAAATACGACCCTTTGCGTGCTTTACCTAAGTTGTCGGTGCAACATGCCTTAACACAATCCGGTAATGGGTTGACGCTCCATCTTCAAGGCCACAGTAACTATTTGTCATTCATTGATTTTGCTGAAATCCAGTTGCTGCTACCCAACCGCACTTTATTGGCAAAAGTGACCTTGGATGAAAACCTCAGGGGCCAGTGGCAACTGCCCAATAACTTACTCGGGATGCGCTTGCAATATCGCTTACGGGTATTTAACAAGCAAGGCGAGTTTGATGAAACGTATTTGCAAGAAGTTGATTTTAGGCCTCAGTTTGCTGTAACAACGAGCAAGTTAGAAGGTTATTTACAGGCTGGTCAAGGTGAATCGCAACTTGCAAAACAGACCATTCGAGTTGAAGGGGGCACCTTAACGCTGTTTGGTGAACAAGTACCATTACAGCATCATGTCTATTTTCTGGGTCGAATTGTCGCCGTAAATCGGGAGCGCCGATTTATACAACAACAAATTGTGCAATCAGGTCTGCACCGCGCTGAAGTGGCGGTGTTGGATGATAAAGGTAATGGTCGTTTGATCACCCGTGATTTGGCATTACCACAACAGGACTGGTTTTATGTTGCGATGGCGGACTTAACTTTGGGCCAACGTGACCACCGTGGCTCTATGGTATTGCTCAATGATGGGCAAAAAGCACAAGATGACCTATTTGCTGAAGCGCGTTTAGCTGGTTATGTCAAAGGTAAGTTTGCACAAGGCTACAGAATAAGCGCCAAAATCGACACCAAAGAACAGCCGTTGGAGCAGTTATTGTCTGGTCTACATCATCAAGATCCGCAAAGTTTGTTACGTCGATTGGAAGAAGAGCAGCACCATGCCGAAGTAGGGGACGACTCGTTTGTTGAAGACGATACGCCAAGCCAAGGTAAGGTTTATGTCCGAGTTGAAAACGATACCAGCCATTTACTTTGGGGGAACTTCGCCACGCATTCAGGTGATACCGAATTGGCGCGAATTGAACGTGGTCTGTATGGTTTAGAACTTAATCATCTTAGTGCAGCAACAACATCACAAGGTGAAGCGGCGTTGGCCGCTAATGTTTATGTCGCGCAGGCGCAAACCATGTCTTCATATGAAGAACAACGCGCAACGGGTGGCTCATTATTTTACTTAAAACATCGCGATATTGTGCGCGGTTCAGCGCGTGTAGCGGTGGAAATTCGTGATAAAACCTCTGGATTAGTGTTGGTCAGACGCGCGTTGAGTGAAGGACAAGATTATGATCTCGATGCCTTGCAAGGACGGATCTTATTATCCAAGCCACTTAGTAGTTTTGAACAAGATGACTTATTAGTACGAGCAGCGGCACTGGACAACAATCCGGTATATTTAGTGTCTAGCTACGAATATGCGCCAAGTTTCGATGAACTGGATAACTTGAGCTATGGAGCACGGCTGAGTCATTGGTTAAATGATCAGGTGCAGCTAGGTGTAACAGCCTCGAAACAAGAGCAAGATGGGTTTGACAGTGCCTTAACCGCGTTAGACGCTACTTACCAAGTGTCTGAGAGCGCCTATATCAAAATAGAAGCCGCACAAAGCGAAGGGTTGGGTGTAGGGTTAAGCAGTGACAATGGAGGACTAACTTTTACCACTTATGCGTCAGGTACGGAAGTGGTTAAAGCCAATGCCTATTTTGTTGAGGCGAAAGCGACTTTTGCCGATTTTGGGCTTGAGCAGCAAGGTGATGGGCAATTTTATTGGCAACGCCTCGGCGCAGGCTACGCAGGACTTGGCTTGTTGAGTCGAAGTGCGCAGACCAAACAGGGGGCTCGCTTACAATGGCAGATGAGCGAACAGATGCACACTCAGTTAAAGTTAGATAGTCGAGAAGATGACTTGGCGAATCAAACTCAAGCTGTGGAGCTTAATACAAAGCTTTCTTTAACGAATAATGTAATGGTGAGTCTAGGGGTTCGTATTGACCAGCGTGAACAACATGAACCGGTTGGAGTTAGCAGTGAACAAGGTACGCGCAGTGATGCGGTTGTGCAGCTGAGTAAAGCTATAAATGAGACAACCGAGCTTTACGGTTTTGTGCAGGGTACGCTGGCACGTGAGTACGCGCGACAAAGTAATAACCGAGTAGGGCTTGGCGGACGCTGGCAAGCAAGTGAAAAATTGGCATTACAATCTGAGTTATCGACAGGCAATTTGGGTCTCGCGGGTAATTTTGGGCTTGAATACCAAATCCAGCAAGACAGTAATTTGTATTTAAACTACCAGCTCGATCCTGATGGTAGAGATAACCTTTTAGGGCAAAAGCAAGGTAACTGGACCAGCGGCGCGCGCCACCGTTTTAGCGAAGCAACCAGTGTGTATGCAGAGCAACAGTACCAGCACAACAACCTTGAACAAGGGTTAATGCAAGCGTATGGGATTGAGCATCAGTTAAATGCGCAGTGGCAAGTAAGCGTAGGAGTCGAGACTGGTACGCTAGACACACAGTCGGGACGTGCTGACAGAGATGTGTTAAGTCTTGCCTTAGGTTATGGCAATGAGGCATTGAAATGGACAAGTGCGCTTGAGTATCGCACTGATGATAGCGCATCACACACTCTCGATGCTTGGCTCATGCGCCACAATTTCAGTTGGAAATATGATGAGAATTGGCGCGCCCAAGCCAGATTAGATTTGGCCTTTAGTGATGCAGAACAAGCCAAAGACGACCACGCACTATTGAATAGTAGATTTACAGAGTTACAGCTTGGAGTTGCTTATCGACCAATCGATAACTCGCCTTGGTCTGGCCTTGCCACACTGACTTATCTTGCAGATCTCGCGCCTGCTGAGCAATTATCAGGGCTTGGGCGAGCACAAATGCCGCAACAAAAAAGTACTGTTATGGCATTGGATGTGGCCTATCAAATCAACCCAAGTTGGCGCTTTGGTAGCCGTTTTGCCTACCGTAATGGTGAAGTTCGAGCTGGGCGCGATGAAGGGCAGTGGTTTGATTCGGCAACCACATTGTGGACAAATCGCGTGGACTACCATTTATTACAGCAATGGGATGCAACGCTTGAGTGGCGACAGCTACAAGTGCTTGAAGCTCAAGACAAACGGACGGGGATGCTGGTGGCTCTACACCGGCATTTTGGGGAGCACGTTAAAGCTGGTATAGGTTATAACTTTACTGATTTTAGTGATGATCTGACGCGACTAGATTACCGAGCGGACGGTTGGTTTTTAAATGTCACAGGGAAATTCTAGAGAGTAATTGAGGCACACCAACTGGCTAATACAGGGACAAAGCCAAGCCTGACTTCATTTTAAAAAAGTCTAATTAAAAGCGGTGTATCGATAAAAATTATTTGCTCTTTTCGACAAGTAATTTTCGTTTGCGATGCACCGTATTTACTCTTATAAATGGCGCACACAACGCCACTAGCTAAACCCGATGTAACTTCTCAACTTGACCTTTCGGTCTTTTTCACCAATAAGTTAACTATTTAAAGTTAACGCTTTTCACTTTTAACTGATAATCATCGGTGGCACGACGGAGCGTCCCAACGCTTAGCCATAAAGGCTGTTTTACTGGGTATACGTGCCGTACTCGAGAATAGGAATTTGCATGTTAAAAACTTTAATTGTGGTTGAGTCGGAACAACTTGCGCAAGCGCTGGGTTTAGCAAACGTACTAACGTTTGAGCGTTATTTACAGGAATACCCAAAAAAAGACGAACCTAAAACGCGTATTATCAACTTATGTGATACCCAACAATATTTGAGTAAAGGTTATTATTGTTCGTTATTGGCAGAGGCGCGCAAACATGTGGTGCAACCAAATGTGAAGGTGATTAATGCACTGCGCACAGAAAGCAGTGATGTACTTATCGCACCAAAACATCTCGCTGAGCTGCGACAAGCCAATAGTAACGATACTTGGATTTACTTTGGTAAGGCAGTCAATCCGGGCTGGCAAAAAGTCGCGCAAACGCTTTATAAACGTTTTGCAGCCCCGATTTTACGTGCCGTATTGGCAGAAGATGGCACGCGAGTGACAGTTACGCAAGGCTCAATGAGTTTGCTCAGCGATACAGAACAAGCGGCGTTTATTGCCCAGCTTAATGCCCACTCTGAATCGGTATGGCGGATTGGCCAACAAACCAAACATGCCCGCTGGGAAATGGCGATTTTAGTCGATCCGAATGAGCCATCGCCACCGAGCGACAAGGACGCTATCAGCAAATTTGTTAAAGCGGCACGTAAGCATGGCATTCATGCCGAAGTCAAAACCACGGAAACTCTGGAAGACGTTAGTCAATATGATGCGTTGTTTATTCGCCAAACTACAGCGATTGACCATGCTACTTATCGCCTTGCAAGTAAAGCGGAAGCGAAAGGGGTAGTAGTGATTGATGATGCAACGTCAATTTTGCGCTGCTGCAATAAAGTTTATTTGCACGACGCGTTTAGCTACAGCAAAGTGCCAACACTGAAAACTGAGACAGTGAGCGATGCTAACCCAGAGACTTTGGCGCAGTTAGAAGCCACTTTTACTTACCCTATGGTGCTGAAAATGCCAGAAGGTTCGTTTTCGCGCGGCGTATTTAAAGTGAAAGACATCACCGAACTTACTGCTCGGTTAAGCGAATTACTGGCAGAAAGCGCCTTGGTGTTAGTGCAAGAATACCTCTACACTGAATATGATTGGCGCATTGGGGTGTTAAACGGTCGGGCAATTTTTGCTTGTCGTTACTTTATGGCGCGTAACCACTGGCAAATTTATAACCATGAGTCCAAACGCTTTAACTCAGGTGGCTGGGAAACCCTCCCCACATTTGAAGTGCCGCGCGCAGTGTTAGATGCCGCGCTAAAAGCCTGTAAATTGATAGGTAAAGGCCTTTACGGGGTGGATTTAAAAGAAGCCAATGGTAAGGCTTATGTTATCGAAGTGAATGATAACCCGAGTATTGAGCACGAAGTAGAAGATGCCTATTTGGGTGACGAGCTGTATATGCAAATTATGGCAGAATTTCAGCGCCGTTTAGAATTAAGAGGTAGAGAGAATGACTAACCTAGCTGTGGCAATTACACCACACAGGGAAGTGTTAGTCAGACGTGCAACCAATAAAGATCTCAATGTTCTCAATAATATTGAAGCGCAATGTTTTGCGACAGACCGTTTAAGCAAGCGCAGTATCAAACGCTGGCTGACGGTCAAGCACGGAATTTTGTTAGTGGCTGAACAACAAGGGCAGGTCGTTGCTTATGGTTTAGTGTGGTGCCTTAAAGGCACTCGCCTCGCACGCTTGTATTCGTTGGCGGTGTTACCTGAAGCAAGAGGCACGGGCATTGCCGAGCAGTTGTTAAAACAGCTTGAGCAAGAAGCGCAGCATGCGGGTCGAGCTTATTTGCGCTTAGAAGTGTCAGCCAACAACCATAAAGCAATTCGTTTATACCAACGCCTTGGTTACAAAACTTTTGGTGCTTATCACGACTACTATGGTGATGGCAGTGAAGCGCTACGCATGCAAAAGCAAATTGCCCGTTTTGCCGGCGATGGCATTTCTCAGCAGGTGCCTTGGTATATGCAAACCACAGAGTTTACCTGTGGCCCTGCGGCATTGATGATGGCGATGGCGAGTATCAATGAGCAATGTGAACCTACTCAGTTAGAGGAATTGGCGATTTGGCGCGAAGCGACCACCATTTTTATGACCAGTGGTCATGGCGGCTGTCATCCAATTGGCTTAGCACTCTCGGCGCAATACCGCGGCTTTAGCGCCGATGTCTATATCAATAAACGCGAAGCGCTCTTTCTTGAAGGTGTACGCAGTGACAAGAAAAAACGCATTATGGAGTTGGTGCACAACGATTTTGTCAATCAGGCGCAGGTCAGTGGTGTCGACATTCATTATCAAGACGTAAAACAACAGGACGTAGAGCAATTACTACAGGCGGGAAAACGCGTGTTGGTGCTGATCAGCACTTATCGTTTAGACGGTAAAAAGGCGCCGCATTGGGTCTGTATTACCGCGATGGATACGCATTGTATTTATGTTCATGATCCTGAGCTTGCGACTCATCAAGCGGCGATAGATTGTCAACATGTGCCAATTGCACGCGCAGACTTTGACAAAATGAGCAGCTTTGGTGCCGCGCGATTACGCTCTTTGATCACCATAGAATAGGGCTAAAAAGCGTTAGCTGAGTGGGTAAAGTGCACTCACTCAGCTAATTAGGCCTATGCAAATGCAATTAGGCTTGCTTAACCGTCACCACACGCTGTGGAAATGGGATCTCAATATTAGCAGCTTGAATTGCAGCGAAGATTTGGCGATTGATATCCAGTTTAGTTTCAATTAGTTTGCCTGTTGCGACCCAGTAGCGGTAGCTTATCACTACAGCGCTGTCGGCAAATTGTTCAATCCCCACTAAGGGTTGTGGCTCAGCAACGACTTGCGGGTGGCGGCTTAAAATATCGCGAATAAGCGCAATTGCTTCGTCACTAGGGGCATGATAAGCAATTCCTAACTCACCTTTAAGCTGTGAATTGGCAAAGGAATTATGAAGAATTTCACCAATAATATGTTTATTCGGGATGGTGATTTCAACCAAGGCTTCGTTGATTAAAGTGGTGTGGCCAAGCTCAATATTTTTCACTAACCCACTTACGCCATGGACATTGATGGTGTCGCCAACCACAAACGGCCGAGTGGCAATTATCGCCAGCCCAGCGCCATAGTTAGACAGCATACCTTGCATGGCAAGACCCGCACCTAAAGATGCAGCACCAATCGCGGCGACAAAAGGCGTGACACTAATGCCCACTTTGCCAAGCGCAATCACTACAAACATAATGATCAGCAGTACTTTCACAACATTGCTGACAAAATTGGTCAAAGTGACATCGATATCATGTTTGGTCATAAAGTTGGCAACTAAGCGCGAGAGCTTTTTCGCGACCCACAGACCAAGTAGCAGGATAAAAAGCGCTGCGACCAACTGAAAACTATAGGTAACCAAATAATCTGTGATCAATTGGTAGTAATGTTCAATATTTTGCATTTCTTGCTGGATCATTGAGTTTTCCATATTGTTCCTGCAATGGTTTAGTTCATGTTATTAGCTTAGCGCCGAGGTTGAAAAGGTTTCGGCGCTTCATGTTGAGCATTATACATGGCGATTTTGGTATTTTTCGCACTCAGTAAATTCAGTTGCGCCCAAGTTTCTTTGCTAAGTATCGCACGCGTTTTTGGATGATAAGCGGCCAAACAAACTTGTTTAATGGCTGCTAAGGCATCGGGTGAACGTTGCGTTAATTCCGCCAGCATAGCAAGACAACGAGCATGAGGGTCGGTACAGACTTCGCTGATTAAACCAAGCTTGAACGCCTCTTCGGCATTGATGGGCTGAGCGCTCATACTTAGCCAAAGTGCTTGGTCGTAATTGAGCTGCGCGGGCAAATGCACGGTTGCGCCCATATCAGGACACAATCCCCAGCGCGCTTCCATAATCGCCAGTTGCGTGTCGGGAGTCGCCAAGCGAAAATCGGCGCCTAGGGCAATTTGCATTCCGCCACCAAAACAATTGCCTTGTAATAAGCAAAATACGGGCACAGGTAACGATTGCCAGCCAAGTACCACTTGCTGTACTAAGTTGCGGTTGCCTGGCAGCCACTTCCAGAGTAGGCCTAAGACCTTTCGCGGCGACTTCACTACGCTTTTCACATCTAAACCTGAGCAAAAATGTGCGCCTTCGCCTTGCAACACCACAGCCCTAAGGGTGCGGTCTGACTTGAGTTCTTTGGTGAGGCGTTTAAGCGCTACAAACATCTCGTAAGACAAGGCATTTTGCTTTTCTGGACGACTGAGTGTCACCCAAGCGATTTGGTCAATGAGGTCAAATTTTATCATATTGCGCAATGAAGAGGTCGGATTAGTGCTTTACCTTGCCGCTGAGGCGCTTGATTGGCAAGCTTTTTCGGTGTTTTTTAATGTGAACATGGCAATTAAAAAGCTGAATTTGTTATGATAGCCGGATACCGTTAATAAGAGATGTGATTATGTCTGCACGCCTATACAGTGTTGAAGAGATTACCGATCAGGCCTATGAGATTTTTTTGGAGCTCGCTCCGGATAATCTCAGTGAGGCTGATATTGAGCTGTTCAATGAATATCGCGAAGAAGCGGGTTTTATTGAAGACAGTGAAGCCGACGAAAGTTGGGCTGAGTTTGTCTCGTTTGAAATTGAACCAGAAGCCTTTGTACAGGTCTTAGTTGGATTAGAGCTGGATGGTAAGGATATGCTATTTGCAAAAATTCTTATCAGCCGTGATATGGACGCGCCATTCTGCCATCTGGTATGGCCTCGGGGTGAAGCCTGAACTAGGTAATAAGTTGTTACAGTGAAATATGTTATTACGTTGCTAGGATGTATCGCTACGCCTTGTTTAGCGGGTGATCCGTTCGAAAATTTTCATGAATACGGTGATTTGTCAGAAGCTGAGATCCATCAGCTCCACAGTGGCGAATTGCTATATGGTGATACCGAGTTTGGCTTTACTTTAAGCCGCGGTAATACCAAATCGACCGCATTCAAACTGAAAAGTAATATTTATCAAGATTTTGAATGGTGGCGCAATCAATTTAAGTTTGATGGCGTGTACCGTCGAGATACAGATAAAACCTCAGGTGAAGATAAAGTTTCTGCAGAGCGGGCGTTCGTGTCGGCGCAAGGTAACTACAAATTAGCAAACAAGCGAGCCTCGTTTTTTGTTTATAGCGACTATGAGCAGGACAGGTTTAATGGTTTTGAATACAAAACGACGGTGGCTACAGGCTACGGTAATCGAATTTATCAAGGCAGTAAAAATACCGTCGATTTTGATATCGGACCCGGTCTATATCAATCTAAAACGGAAGAAGATGTGGCGCTTGCCGAAGGTGAGGAGCGCGAACAGCGCGGCTACTTACTGCGTCTGGCGATGCAGTGGGAAAGGTTAATTTCGACGCGCACGCGCTTTAATCAAGATGTCAGTATTGAGCACTCGCTGTCTGGGTTAAATTCGCGGTTGAAGTCGGAAACGGCATTGATAAGCCAAGTGTTAGGTGGCGTATCGTTAAAGGCGGCCTACATTTATCGCTATAACTCTCAGCCTGCGGATGAAAAGCAAAGTCGTGACAGTGAGTTGGGTGTCACTTTGGTATACAGTTTTTGAGACACAAAATGTATCAACATACACAATTGGGTTGGGCAATTTGGGGGATCCTCGCGTGGATCGCCAGTTTTGTTGGGGTGGCTTGGGTATTAACTGGGCCTAACCTCGGCGTTATCGGGTTTATGGCTTTGTTAGTGCTGATGGCGATACTTTTTGGTACCTTGACCGTCAAAATTGCGGATGATCGGATTAGCTGGTGGTTTGGCCCGGGCATTTTAAAGAAATCGCTATCGTTGGCCGAATTACAGTCGGTGCGGGCGGTGAGTAACTCTTGGAGCCATGGTATAGGTATTCGTATTACTCATGATGGTTGGGTGTATGGCGTATCTGGTTTTCAGGCGGTGGAGTTAGTGGTGGATGAAGAGCAGCGTTATCGTGTCGGTACAGATGAAGCTGAAGCGCTACTCGCGGCAATTCAAACCGCTATGGATGCGAACAAAGGCACAGCCTAAGAATGCCGCGGAAATGAGAGCGGGGTTTCCCCCGCTTCGCGATTAATGATGGTCGTGATCGCAGCAACCGTCACCATGCTGATGGTCGTGGTCGTGGTCGTGGTCGTGACCACAGCCACCTTGGCCATGAACGTGACCATGCGCCAACTCTTCAGCCGTTGCTTCGCGCACATCTAACACTTCCACATCAAAGTTCAGCGCGATGCCAGATAACGGATGGTTGGCATCAACAATCACGTCTTCTTCTTCAATGCCGATAATAACCACTAATTGGTCACCTTCGTCAGTAGTGGCACGAAATTGCATACCGACTTCAATATCCATGCCTTCAAACATAGATTTTGGTACCGCTTGGGTCAGGTCGTCAAAACGTTCACCATAGCCTTTTTCTGGCGGCACGTTGACACTTAAGGTGTCGCCAGCTTGCTTACCGATCAGCGCTTCTTCTAAGCCAGGGATCAGATAACCTGAACCAATGATCACTTCCATTGGTTCGTCGTCAAAAGTGTTGTCTATGGTATTTTGGTCGTTATCAAGTACAGCATAGTGAAGTTTGACAACAGAATTTTGCGCAATTTTCATCTTGTTTCCTGTTTATTGCGGATCTAACGAATATGGAAGTGCAACTAACTTTAGTTGCAAATCTGGTTGTTCTTTAAAACGTAGCACAGTATCTAAGCTTGTGTCGTTGGCAAGCACGATAGTACACACAAACTCGCCATTATTTTGATCATAAGCAAATTGCAGCGGCTCACCAGCACGGCGCCAGCCACTTTCAACTGGGCTTTCGAGCTCCACTGAAGCGGGCAGTGTGCTAAGCGTTGCGGTAGCGATAAACAATGCACGTTTATTTTTGCCAAGGTAGCGCATCCGCGCCACGGTTTCTTGACCTGTGTAGCAACCCTTACGGAATGAAATGCCATCGAGCGCTTGTAGGTTGAGCATTTGCGGCACGTATTGGTCGATATCTTGTTCACCTAAACTCGGTTCGCCGGCCAAAATTGCCGCGCGCTGCCACTGTGTATCTGTGCTTTGCAGCGCAAATTCAGCCGGTAAGCTGAAGCTTTCATCAACCACAAGTAACAGCCGTTGTGCGTCAAGTTTAAGTGCTTTATACGGGCCAAAGTTGCAAGCATTGCAGCCCTCGTTAAAGTGAATGCCAAGTGTTTGGCATACCGCACTTTGGTCATCCGTTAATAAGCCAATCAGTTTTAGCTCGCTTTGCGCGATTGTCACTTTGGCGAATACACCGTATTTTTTCAGCTCACGTAATGATGCTGCGGTTGCCGCCGGGCTGCCCCACAATAAATAGCTGTCTTGGTGTTTGAAAACACGGAAAACTCCCCACAGCTTGCCTTTAGGGCTGCAATGTCCTGTCCATTTAAATTGCTCATCGGTCACTAAGTTGATGTCCTGGGTGACTTGGCCGTGCAAGTAACTGAGTTTGTCCTGACCACCGAGCTGAATAAGGCCATCATGAAGCACAAAAGCTTGGGTATTTGCCATGTTTTCTGTCCATTTATTAACTGACTGAGATAGGTGCCTATCATAGCGTATCTGGCTAGGTAGGTTAAGGGGCAAAGCTAAATAGGTCGGCGCAAGGCGAGGAGCAATACTGGTTTGCGAGTAGACATTTTGTTACACTGCCGACAGCATTATTTTGGGGTAAGTCATGACTGAATTATATTCAAAAGCACGGATAAAATGGGCGTGCCGTCGCGGTATGTTAGAGTTAGATGTATTGTTAGAGCCTTTTGTTGATGCGGCGTACGACGCACTGAGTGATGAGCAAAAGTTAGTGTTCCAACATTTATTAGAAGTAGAAGACCCAGACTTATTTGCGTGGTTTATGGGTCATGAAAAATGTCCTGATCCTGTTCTTGCGCCTATGGTAGCGCTGATCCTTGACCGCGTCCGCGTATAGAATCGACATTCAACACAACATTTTGCCACGCGCATGGTTTGTTGCGTGGCTGAGTGTGTCGAGCACAGTGCTCGCTCTACTGCTGCCACATTGGATTACGCTTCTATTACTGCTCTTGATGTGGCTACCAGTCAATTGGCTATGGTGGAGTTGGCTCAATCGACTCTGTCCAGCGCAGGGGGTGTTATTACTCCATGCCCCGCATGTGGAATGGATAGCAGCCGATGGCACCAAACTCTACGGTGAATTATTACCACACAGTATCTTGTCGGATTTCGCTTTGGTGTTAAGTTTAGATAGCTTTGGAACGCGGTGTCGCTTTATTTTGCTAGCAAACAGTATGACGGCGCAAAACTGGCAACGTTTGCGCCGTGCTGCGATTACTGCTCGGGGGTCAATACCGTCGGCTTAGGGTTCTCCGCTTGCTCGGGATAATCTAAGGTGTAGTGTAGACCACGGCTTTCTTTACGTTCTAGGGCACTACGAATGATAAGCTCAGCCACTTGCACTAGGTTACGTAGTTCGAGCAAGTTATTACTGACGCGGAAGTTAGCATAATACTCATGAATTTCTTGCTGTAGTAATTCAACTCGGCGTAGCGCACGTTCCAAACGTTTGGTCGAGCGTACAATCCCCACATAATCCCACATAAACAGTCGCAGCTCATGCCAGTTATGGGTGATCACCACTTCTTCGTCAGAGTCGGTGACGCGGCTTTCATCCCATTCAGGTAATTGCGGAGGAGTGGGGTGCGTATCCAGCTTGGCTAAAATATCTTTCGCGGCCGCGTGGGCAAACACAATACATTCTAACAAGGAGTTACTGGCCATGCGGTTAGCACCGTGTAATCCTGTGTAGGCCACTTCGCCAATGGCATAGAGGTTCTCAATATTGGTTTTGCCGTTAAAGTCTGTCATCACGCCGCCACAGGTATAATGTGCAGCAGGCACCACTGGAATTGGCTCTTTAGTGATATCAAGCCCCACACTCAAGCATTTGGCATAAATGGTTGGGAAGTGCTCAATAATAAAGTCTTTATCTTTATGAGAAATATCCAAATACACACAGTTTGCACCTAAGCGTTTCATTTCATAGTCAATTGCGCGAGCGACTATGTCGCGTGGTGCCAGCTCTGCGCGGGCGTCAAAGTCAGGCATAAAACGAGTGCCATCAGGGCGTTTCAATAACGCGCCTTCGCCCCGCATCGCCTCGGTGATTAAGAAGTTTTGCAGCTCAGGGTGATAGAGGCTAGTGGGATGGAATTGGTTAAACTCCATGTTCGCTACTTTACAACCCGCACGCCAAGCCATGGCGATACCATCACCACTGGACACATCCGGATTCGACGTATAGAGATAGACCTTGCTAGCGCCACCGGTGGCAAGGGCGATAAATTTCGCACTAATGGTTTCGACTTTTTCCGCTTTGCGATTGTACACATACACCCCAAGCACTTGCTTATTGTGCTTGTCTTTATTGGTGATGAGGTCAATGGCGTTGGTAAATTCCAACAAACGGATCTTCGGATGCTGTTGTACTTTGCTGATTAACGTTGTTTGTACTGCGCGGCCAGTGGCATCAGCGGCATGCAAAATGCGGCGGTGACTATGACCGCCTTCACGGGTTAAGTGAAAACGCTCGCGACCTTCGCTGTCAAACTCCATATCAAATGGCACGCCTTGTTCAATCAACCATTTTAAGCATTGTTTGGCGTTACTGGCGGTGTAATGCACTGCTGCGCGGTCACACAAGCCGCCCCCAGCTTGCAAAGTATCTTCAACATGCGATTCAATGCTGTCGTTTTGTTTATCAAATACAGCAGCGATACCCCCTTGGGCGTATAGGGTTGAACCTTCAGTGAGAGCACCTTTACTGATCACAGTGACCGCACAATGGTTTGCCAGCGATAACGCCAGCGACAAGCCCGCTGCACCACTACCAATAATAACCACGTCTGTGCTGTGGATAGTTTGTTCTTTCATAATTGTGCGTCTTAGTTAATCTTAGTAACGAAATGCCATAAATATCTGAGTATCTGCTATTATACTGTTGATTTCACATCACTGGCAGTACTTGCGGTGTTTTACCGCCAAACTGTCGGTGGCAGCCAGTCGCGATATGCTGGTGAAAGCACTATTTTAAAAAAAATTACGAAAAAACAGAACTTTTTATTCAGGCTCCGGTCATAGTAGCTGTAAATGATGGCAACTATGCTGGAAACGAATCTGCGCGCTGCGCTTAACAGCTTGAAAAGAAATAAAAACAGAGGAGTACCGGCTCGAATGAACGAGCAGGATTTGGATTTTGAATTGGTTAAGCGAGTTCAACAGGGAGATAAGAATGCGTTTAATCTATTGGTTGCCAAGTATCAGAACAAAGTTGCAGCATTGATCTCGCGCTATGTGAGTAGCCATGGTGACGTGCCTGATGTTGCACAAGAGACCTTTATTAAGGCATACCGTGCTTTACCCAACTTCCGTGGAGAGAGCGCATTTTATACTTGGCTGTATCGTATCGCAGTCAATTGCTCGAAAAATTATTTGGTCGCGACGGGTCGTAAGCCGCCAGCCAATGATATCGACGCAGAAGAAGCAGAAGTTTATGACGGAGCAGAGCAATTAAGATCAAATGCTTCTCCTGAGAACTTATTGCTCAGTGATGAGGTCAAAGAAGTGATCTTCAGAACCATAGATGGCCTACCTGAAGATTTAAAAACCGCCATCACCTTGAGAGAAATCGAAGGGCTGAGCTACGAAGAGATAGCTGTAGTAATGGATTGTCCGGTAGGCACAGTACGTTCTCGCATTTTCCGCGCTCGCGAAGCGATAGATAATAACTTGAATACATTAACAGGCGAGTCTTAAATTATGACTAAAGCAAATCTGCAGGCGAGTTCATCAGTGACCACATCTGAGTTATTTGATGGGGAAGCGGTGCTAAATGCCGATACGCTGGCAACACTCGAACAGGATAAGTTTGCTCGTTATGCGTTAATTGGTGATGCGATGCGAGCGCGTCAAGATAATGCAATTTGTATTGATATCACAGCGAGTATGGCCGCAGCGTTAGAGCTTGAGCCAACCTACCAACTGGACGTCGAGACCAAGCCTGCGCTGCAAGTTACGAACGCGCAAAACGATGCCCCTGAATCTAAAGTGGTGGTATTGGAGCGTTGGCGCAAGCCGTTTGCACAATTTGCAATTGCTGCGAGTGTTTGTTTAGTGGCATTAGTGGGTGTTAACCAAACAACGACGCAGTCTACGAATATGAATACTTTGCCGTCTTTGCAGTCTACCCCCTTGACTGGCGTTGCGGCACCCGTTAGTTTGTCGACCGAACAACCCGCGCTAGAAAATGCCGAACAAGGCTTACGTGAGCTACAACAGCAACGTATTGGTGCATTGGTATTAGAACATCAACGTCAGTCGCGGATGGCTTATGCTTTACAAAAAGCCAAGCAAGATGAAGAAATTGCTGAACAACCGCAAAAGACTGAGGGACAAAACTGATTTAATGAAAAAACTCGCGTTTGCACTGATGTGCTTAGCGTCTTCTTGGGTGCATGCCCAAGAAGCGGTGAGCGCAAAACAACTCCTCACTAATCTTGCCTCGGCTGTTCATAGCCAAAATTTTGATGCCTCCTTTGTGGTTATGAAAGGTAAAGCCATGGAACCTTATCGTTGGTTGCATGGTAAAAAGGGTGAGACTGAAATCGAATTCTTAAGCTTACTCAATGGCGCTGGCCTTGAAATGGTGCGCGTTGATAATCAAGTCACTTATTACGAACCACAAC
Organism: Pseudoalteromonas fenneropenaei; assembly: GCF_042643375.1. Lineage (NCBI taxonomy): Bacteria > Pseudomonadati > Pseudomonadota > Gammaproteobacteria > Alteromonadales > Pseudoalteromonadaceae > Pseudoalteromonas > Pseudoalteromonas fenneropenaei. Next base: position 207,028 of record NZ_JBHRSD010000010.1, on the reverse strand, counting down.
TGGCTCCATATGCGATTGAAACCGACAGCATCGCAGGACCTGTGCCAGAAGTGCTGTTCAAAGACATTGCTAGCTTAGAGCAGCATTATGATTTTGTGCTCGGTGGCAAAGGGCGTATAGCGGGTCGCGCAGCGCAACTAGTGCGGATTGAGAGTAAAGATGAAAGCAAATACAACTACTGGTTGTGGTTGGATATCGAATCTTCACTGCTGTTAAAAGCGGCCTACGTCAATCAACAAGGTGAAATGCTTGAGCAGTTACAACTGACCCACATCAGCATTACCGAAACCCCTGCTGCGCAATTATTAGAAATCGCAGCGCGCGAATTTCCCAAGGCTTTGCCCAATGCCGAGCGGCAAAATGAGCCAAAAGTTCAGGATAATTGGCGTATTGGTTGGATGCCAAAGGGCTTTGAATTGCTGAAATCTGACCGTCACAAGTTAGACTTAAACAACGAATTAGCTGATTACTACCTTTATTCCGACGGTTTAGTGGAAGTGTCGGTGTTTGTGCAACGGCCGCTGCCAGGGCGTCGTCCTAGCGGGGCGTTGACCTCAGGTGCAACCACGATTTATGTCCACAACACTGGTCATTTTGATGTCTCCGTGGTCGGCAATATTCCTGCTATGACCGCCAAAGCCATCGCAGAGTCGGTTACGCGACCATTATGATAGAACAAACTATGACTGTGGTGGCGGTGAATGGCCGCCTCGCTGAACTGCAAGCCGAAGCCAAAAAGCCTTGCGATGGCTGTAATGGTAAATGCGGCTCACAGGTATTTAGTAAGTTATTTAAAACTGACAAAAAAACCTTATCTTTTGAATTTGATGAAGCTGTAGTGGTTGGACAAAAAGTCAAACTGGCACTCGATGACCGTCATTTAGTGCAGCACAGCCTCTACGTCTATCTATTACCGCTGTTATTGGCGCTAGTTGCGGCGATGTTGAGCGCCTCTGTGCTGGCGCTTGCTGAAGGATGGCAGATTATGGCGGCAATCGCAGGTGGCTTGATAGGGGCTGGCATTGCCAAAATCCGCACGCAACGCTTTAAACATGACATTCAGCTGCTAAAAATTTATCCAATTAGCTTACCTTTGACGCAAATAGATGGTGATTAAACCTGAATACAGGTAAAATCCGGGCTTTGATCCCGTTAACGTCTTTTAAGAGTTTAAAATCCAGTATATGAAGCACCAGCATATCCGTAACTTTTCGATCATCGCCCATATCGACCATGGTAAATCGACCCTATCAGATCGTTTGATTCAAGTCTGTGGTGGTCTAACTGACCGCGAAATGCAGCAACAAGTATTGGATTCAATGGACATTGAACGTGAGCGTGGGATCACCATCAAAGCGCAAAGTGTGACCTTGAACTACACCGCCAAAGACGGTGAAACTTATCAGTTAAACTTTATCGATACGCCGGGACATGTTGATTTTACCTATGAAGTATCACGTTCGCTTGCTGCCTGTGAAGGCGCGCTATTGGTGGTTGATGCCGGACAAGGTGTAGAAGCGCAAACTTTGGCGAACTGTTACACCGCACTTGAGATGGACTTGGAAGTTATTCCAGTACTCAACAAAATCGATTTACCACAAGCTGACCCAATTCGTGTTGCCGAAGAAATCGAAGATATCGTCGGTATCGAAGCCCTTGAAGCGGTAAGATGTAGTGCGAAAACAGGTATCGGTATTGACGAAGTGCTTGAAGTGCTAGTGCGTGATATTCCGCCACCAGAAGGCGACCCTACAGCACCATTGCAAGCGCTCATCATTGACTCTTGGTTTGACTCTTACCAAGGCGTCGTATCATTAGTGCGGATTAAGCATGGTGAACTGCGTCAAAACGACAAGATGAAAATCATGTCAACAGGCCAAGTGTACCAAGTTGACGACATCGGTATTTTCACGCCTAAGCAAAAGAAAACCGGCGTGTTGAAAACCGGTGAAGTAGGTTATGTTATCGCGGGTATCAAAGACATTCACGGCGCGCCAGTAGGCGACACTATCACTTTAGTGAAAGATCCAGCGCCGCAGCGCTTACCAGGCTTTAAGCGTGTAAAACCCCAGGTTTATGCGGGTATGTTCCCAATCGCGTCGGACGAATATGAAGCGTTCCGTGATGCGTTGAACAAACTGAGCCTTAACGATGCATCGTTGCAGTTTGAACCAGAAAACTCAACCGCTTTGGGTTTTGGTTTCCGTATCGGTTTCCTTGGTATGTTACACATGGAAATCATTCAAGAGCGTTTAGAGCGTGAATACGATATGGATCTTATCACTACTGCACCTACGGTAGTGTATGAAATCAAAATGAAAAACGGCGAAGTGATCCAAATCGATAATCCATGCGATTTGCCACCTATCAACAACATCGAAGAAATTCGTGAGCCGATTGTTGAAGCTAATATTCTTGTACCACAAGATTACTTAGGTAACGTGATCACGCTGTGTATCGAAAAACGTGGTATGCAAACTAAGATGACATACCATGGTAAACAAGTCGCGGTAACCTACGAGCTGCCAATGGCTGAAGTGGTGATGGACTTCTTCGACAAATTGAAGTCAACCAGCCGTGGTTTTGCGTCGTTAGACTACAATTTTATTCGTTTCCAAGAATCTGATATGGTGCGTGTGGATATTCTGATTAACGGTGAGCGCGTTGATGCACTGGCAATTATTGCCCACAAAGACACTGCGCAGTCACGTGGTCGTCAGTTGGCTGAAGCGTTAAAAGAATTGATCCCACGTCAGCAGTTCGATATCGCTATCCAAGCAGTTATCGGTGCACACGTTATTGCTCGTACCACGATTAAACAACTTCGTAAGAACGTTTTGGCGAAGTGTTATGGTGGTGACGTGAGCCGTAAGAAAAAGCTTCTACAAAAACAAAAAGAAGGTAAAAAGCGTATGAAACAACTAGGTAACGTTGAAGTACCTCAGGACGCCTTCTTAGCGATTTTAAAAGTCGGTAAATAATTAGGGAAGGCAGGGTATGGCAGGTTATTTTTCAATTTTATTGGTGATACTGACGCTTGGGTCAGGATTGATTTGGTTGGTCGATCATCTTGTGTATGCACCAAAGCGTCGTGAACGCATTGCGATTGCACAAGGGGCATCTCAGATCCCATTAGATGAAGACACCAAAGCGCAAATTGCACCAATGCCTGCCATCGCTGAAGGGGCTAAATCGATATTCCCGATGATTGCCGCTATCACGATTTTCCGCTCGTTTATTTTTGAACCGTTTCAGATCCCGTCAGGCTCTATGATGCCGACCTTGCTGGTGGGGGATTTTATTCTGGTCCAAAAATATAGCTATGGCGTGAAAGACCCAGTGTGGCGTTCGCAGCTGCTCGAAGTGGGCGAGCCAGAGCGCGGCGATATCGTGGTATTCAAATATCCGCTTGATGAGCGCGTCGACTTTATTAAGCGTACCATAGGTTTACCGGGTGACCGTATTGTTTACCGCAATAAGCGTTTATACATCCAACCGCACTGTGAAGCTGGCCAAGAAAAATCCGGCGAGATGCTATGTGGCGAATATAACGCGGTTGATATGGAAATCATCAATCGTGATGAATTTTTCCAAGGGCCGATGCCATTGGTTCGTATTAACGAATCTTTACCGGGACAAGCTCACCATATCTTGATAAACCCAGAAGCGTTGGAAATGAAAGGTCGTTATTTCCAACAGCCGGGCACCAAAGCCGATGAGTGGGTCGTACCACAAGACAGCTATTTTATGATGGGTGACAACCGCGACAACAGCCAAGATGGCCGCATGTGGGGCTTTGTACCAAAAGAAAACTTGGTTGGTAAAGCGGTATTTATTTGGATGAGTTTTGAGTTTGATAATGGCCCAGACAGCTTATTACCAAGCTGGGTTCCAACTGGTGTTCGTTTTGAACGCCTAGGTAGCATTCAGTAACAATGAAAAAAGACGTACAAGAGTTATATAACAAGATAGGATATCAATTTACATCGCCTGCTTTTTTAGAGCAGGCGATGACTCATCGCAGCTATAAAGGCCAGCACAATGAACGACTAGAGTTTTTAGGCGACTCAATTTTGAGCTTTGTTATCGCCAACGCGCTGTTCAAAAAGTTTCCCAAAGCCCGCGAAGGTGACCTAAGCCGTATGCGCTCAACTTTAGTGCGCGGCCAGACTTTAGCTGAATTTGGCGTGGAATTTGGTCTTGGTGATTATCTGCGTTTAGGACCGGGTGAACTAAAAAGTGGTGGTTATCGCCGCGAATCCACGTTAGCAGATGCTGTGGAAGCCATTATAGGTGCGGTATTCCTTGATTCGGATATTGAGACCTGCACCAAATTAGTGTTGAATTGGTATGAATCTCGCCTTGATGAGATCTCACCTGGACACAATCAAAAAGATCCCAAAACCTTACTACAAGAGTATCTGCAAGCACGCAAGTTGCCGTTGCCAGGCTATACTGTGGTGGATACCAAAGGCCAAGCACACAATCAGACATTCACGGTAGAGTGTATTGTAGAAGGGATGGAAAGCATTATTTCAGTCGGTAGCTCACGGCGTAAGGCCGAGCAAAAAGCTGCCGAAAAAGCGCTAAAGAAGTTAAAGCATGACACCTAACACCCATTGCGGCATGGTGGCGATTGTTGGTCGCCCGAATGTCGGAAAATCAACCTTGTTAAACAACATTGTTGAGCAAAAAGTAAGTATTACCTCGCGTAAGCCACAAACTACCCGCCACCGTATCATGGGTATTCACACTGAAGATAACTACCAAGCTGTCTATGTGGATACACCCGGTTTACACAGTGAAGAAAAGCGCGCTATTAATCGCTTGATGAACCGCGCGGCGGCCAGTTCGATAGGTGATGTGGAGCTGGTGATCTTCGTGGTCGAAGGCACGCATTGGAACAAAGATGACGACATGGTGCTGAATAAAGTGCAGCAAAGTGGTCGTCCGGTGTTATTGCTTATCAACAAAGCGGATAGAGTTAAAGATCACGACAAGCTACTTGAGCACATGCAGTGGTTAAGCGAGCAGGGTGAATTTGTGGGGATCATTCCTATCTCTGCTGAAAGTGGCAAGAACGTTGATATGGTCAAAGCTGAGGTGCGTAAACGCTTGCCGGCTTGTGAGTTTTTCTTCCCAGAAGATTATGTCACTGACCGTTCAATGCGCTTTTTAGCCGCAGAAATCGTGCGTGAAAAACTGATGCGTTTTATGGGTGATGAACTGCCTTATTCTGTTACGGTAGAAATTGAACAGTTTAAGTGGCAAGACAACGGCGTTTGGCAAATCAATGCCTTGATTTTGGTCGAACGTGACTCACAAAAACGTATGGTGATCGGCAACAAAGGCGAAAAGCTTAAAGTGATTGGCCGTGAAGCGCGTAAAGACTTAGAAGCCATGCTCGACAACAAAGTGTTTTTAGAGCTATGGGTAAAAGTGAAATCGGGTTGGGCCGATGATGAGCGTGCACTGCGTAGTCTGGGGTACGGAGAAGACTAATTGGACAGCGACTTCTCGCGGGCATTTTTGCTGCATCGCCGACCATTCAGCGATTCTCAAGTTATGCTGAATATGCTCGTAGAAGAAGTTGGCCATATTAAAATGATGGTGCGAATTAGCGGCAAACAGCAGCTTAAACACAACGCCCAACTCCAGCCTTTTACCCCGTTATTGTGCCGCTATAGTGGGCGGCACGACCTCAAATATCTCAATCAGTTTGAATTATTACAAAGCCCATCCAGTATGCAAGGTAAACGCTTGTATTGCGGCTTTTATCTCAATGAGCTGAGCTATCGTTTAATGCCCATAAACGAGCCATTAGAAGCCGCATTTGAACTCTACCAGCACCATTTACAGCGCTTGCAACTGGGCGATGAATTGGAATGGGTGCTGCGCAGTTATGAATTTGAATTGTTGAATTTGCTGGGTTTTGGTATCGAATTTGAGTACGATGCAGAAGGCCAAGCGATTGCGCCTCAAGCACATTATCAATATGTCCAAGAATTAGGATTTGTGGTTGCAGAACAGGGTTATGCGGGCGCTGCATTACATGCCATTGCGGCGCTGGACTTTTCCGCTGACGCAGTGCGCCGAGCGGCAAAGCAACTAAGTCGGCAAATTTTGCGACCTCTGCTTGGCAACCGCGATTTGAAAAGCCGGGAACTGTTTATTACAAGGTAAAGTATTACTCAAGGTATTGTTATGAAAGAAATTTTATTGGGTGTGAATGTCGATCACGTAGCAACGTTACGTCAAGCACGTGGCACCACTTATCCTGATCCGGTTCATGCTGCTGCTGTTGCGGAACACGCTGGGGCAGATGGTATTACAATTCACTTGCGTGAAGACCGTCGCCACATTATCGACCGCGATGTCTATGTGATGGCGAAAACCTTGCAAACGCGCATGAATCTAGAAATTGCGGTTACCGAAGAAATGCTTAATATCGCATTGGAAGTAAAACCGGCTTATGTGTGTTTGGTGCCAGAAAAACGGGAAGAGCTGACCACTGAAGGCGGCTTAGACGTGGCGGGGCAACTTGATAAACTCAAGGATGCGGTGTCACGCTTAAGCGCTGCGGGTATCAAAGTGTCGCTGTTTATTGACGCGGACAAAAGCCAAATTGATGCAGCAAAGGCCGTGGGCGCGCCTTATATTGAAATCCACACTGGCTGCTATGCTGAAGCCATCACGGATGCGGAGCAACAAGCCGAATTGGCGCGCATTACTGACGCGGTAAAATATGCGCACGGCATCGGCTTGGTGGTGAATGCAGGTCATGGCCTTCACTATCACAACGTTAAACCAATCGCGGCGATAGCAGAGATCTATGAGCTGAATATCGGTCACGCCATTGTCGCACGCGCGGTTATCGATGGTTTTGCCAAAGCCGTTGCCGATATGAAAAAATTAATGATTGAAGCGCGTTTAGGCGTTTAATCTGAATCGAATTGAGAGGCGTGCCAATTAGGCCGCCTCTATTCCCGAATCTCGCAGTAAGTTTTCCAACTCGTCTAATAATTCTAATAATTCTGGTTCCAACGCATCTAATGATTGCTGTTGTTTCAACGCTGTTTCTATCGCTTCAGCCAGCTTTTTCAGCCGAGGGACGCCGGTATAACAACACGCACCATGGAATTTATGCACTATTGTTAGCAAATGCTCAAGATCTTGCTCCGCTATGGCATCTTGCAGCAGTTTGATGGTTTCAGGCACGCTGAGCAGTAGCATGTTGAGCATTTCCAATGCTAAATCGCCTTTGCCGCCAGCGTGCTGTAAAGCTTGTTCCCAGTCTAAAATATGGCTTTCGAAAGGCGCTTCAACCAGTGCACTGGCAGGTTTATTATTGCGGGTCCGCAAACGTGGTAGTGACTCACTAAAATCACAAATGGTTTGCTTGAGCATGTCTTCATCAATTGGTTTGGTAAGATAGCCTTTAAAACCAATTTTTAGTAGTTCATCCTTTTCGCCCGTCAAGGCATGGGCTGTCACTGCGATAATGGGCGTATCATCATTCAGCGATGAGTCCAGAATGGTGGTGCAGGCGGTGATCCCATCCATTATCGGCATTTGGATATCCATAAAGATGATGTCGTATTTATGGGTTTTGCACAGTCCCACGGCTTGTGCGCCATTATGAGCAGCATCAATTGATTCCACTTGTTCTTGCAACAGAGTCGTGATCAGTTTGAGGTTGGCATCATTATCGTCGGCAACCAGTACTTTTAATGGCAGGATATCAAATTCTTGGCCATCGTTGATTACATCTGGGTGGTCTAGGCGGTAAGGCGCAGCTAGCAGCTCACAGAGCTTTCTGTGGTTAACTGGTTTGCTTAAACAGCTGTCGGCACCTGAGCCAATCAAGGACTCCCGCATATTGTGCGAAATGGTGTTTAGCATCAAATAGAGGTAATCAGTTTGGCTACGAACTTTGCTGATATAAGACTTCAGCATCGGCATTTGGTCAACCGTGGCAATGTGGCCAATCAAGCACACATCATAGTTAAAATCTTGCTGTAATGCGGCGAGAAAACTGGCTTCGTCTTCACAGGCCGTAACCTGCATTTCCCACTCTTGTAATAACGATAATACCGCTTGATGGGTGTGCTCATGTGGCTCAAAGTACAATACGCGTTTATGTTTGAGCGGTTTAACTGGCAAATCGGCATTAAACAGGTGGCTCGGTAAATCAAATACGGCATTAAAGGTAAAGCAGCTGCCATTGCCGGGCGCAGAGTTTAAGGTGATACGGCCACCCATGGCCTCAACAATATGTTTGGTGATGATAAGACCCAGCCCAGTTCCGCCAAATTTGCGGGTAATGCTAGAGTCTGCCTGACCAAACGGGGTAAACAAGGTATCTTGCTTTTCTTGCGCGATACCGACGCCAGTATCTGACACTGAGATCAGCAATGAGGCACGTTGTTCATCTAGCAAACGATGGCCAATATCTATGCGTACCGCGCCTTTCTCGGTGAACTTTATCGCATTGTTGATAAGGTTAATCAGTACTTGCTTAAAGCGGGTCGGATCGCCAATGAGGTTATCTGGCACTTGGCGATTGACATAAATCGACAGTTCTAACTGTTTATCATGGGCGCTTGGTGCCAGTAAAGTCATCACTTCATTGACCACATCACGTAACTGGAACTGAATATGTTCAAGTTCCATGGCACCCGCTTCAAGTTTAGAGAAATCTAGAATGTCACTGATGATACTCATTAAGCTATTGGCGGAGAGCACGATAGTATCAAGATAATCTTTTTGGTGTTTGTTCAGCGGCGTTTTATAAAGCTGGCGGGTAAAGCCTATCACGCCGTTTAGGGGAGTACGTAACTCATGACTCATCTTGGCAAGGAAGTCAGATTTTACCCGGTTAGCGTCCTGCGCTTCTTTTTTTGCCATCACCAACTGAATATTTTGTGTTTCGTACTGCTCTAAGGTTTCGCGATAGTCGCTGGTGGCTTGGTCGATATGCTTTTGCATTTCATCTTTTTGCATCACCATTTTATCGCTGATACTGGTTAAACCTTGGCGGAGTAATTCAAATTCGCCCTCCATCGGTTCGATTAAACCTATATCATGCTTACCTTCGGTGAGTTTGTCGGTCGCAAGCAATAACTTACGTAGTGGGCGAGTAAAACGCTGACCAAAGTAAATGGCGATGATACCAGTAATAAGTAACGTGATAACGATAATAGCCGTGCTTGCTAACAGCGCACGTTGCTGAGAGATCAGCGCTTCGTCGAGGTTTGCTTCAACCACTAACACCCCCAAGTTAGCAGGCATAGGGCCACTCCAAAGGTCAACATGTTGGCTAAATTGTTTCACGGGGGTGTAGAAAACTTGGGTTTTTTCAACACGTTGACTTAGAGTGGTTTGTAATTCTTCCACTTCGCCACTAAATTGCAAGCGTGCAAACTGCGCGTGATAGTTGCTTGTCAGTATTAAGCGGTTATCTTTATCAAATAGCGCAATGCTTTTGATAAGGCTACCATGACGGCTCTGAGTTAGAGTGATCAAACGATGTAACTGAGCTTTGTCTGCACTCAGTAACGGTGCTTCTAACGCTACTGCCAGCGGTTCAATAATGCTACTACCGCGTGCTTCGACAATTTGTTCAAGCTCGACGAAACGATTTATAGTAAAATAGCCGCCAAGTAACAGGCCAATAATCACCGTTGGCAATAGGGTCAATATCAAAACGCTATCGCGTAAGCTGAGTCTAGTCATAGTTAACATCATGTCGACGAAGTTAAAGCTAGATTAATCACTTAGCCGCGGTTAGGCAATGCTAAAGGGGCAATTCCATGGCGCAGTTTTTTCGCGCGAACAAAAAGTCAACAACGCCACAAGTGCAAACAGTCACTGTTAGTTCATTAGATCACCAAGGTCGTGGTGTTGCACGCCAAGATGGCAAGGTATGGTTTATTGATGGCGCACTGCCCGGTGAAGTGGTGAAAGCGCAAGTCACGCAAAACAAAGCCAAGCTGGTAGAGGCCAAAACGGTCAAAGTCATGACTGCAAGTGCAGAGCGAGCAAAGCCGTTTTGCGGCGACTATGAAGCTTGTGGTGGTTGTGAGTTACAGCATCAAGACTTGGCTGCGCAAGTCGCCGCTAAGCAATTGGCGGTAGCCGCGTTATTCCAAAAGTTTACTGGGTTGTCGCAACTCCCTTGGCAGCCAGCGATTACCTCTGCAGGGCAACATTATCGCCGTAGCGCGCGTTTGGCGTGTTTATTTGACAAAGACAGCGGCCGTTTAAAGCTTGGCTATCGTGGTAAAGGCTCAAAGAAAATCGTTGAAGTGCAGCAATGTGATGTACTTGCCCCTGCGTTTGCCACGCATATTGGGTTATTACGTGAGGTGCTCAATCGTCATCCCGCGCTCAGTAGTATCAGCCATGTACAATTGAGCGAAGCGGATAACGGCAGTTATGTGGTGCTGCGTCACATCAAAGCCATTAGTAGCGAATTAAAAGCCAGCGTCAACGCGGCGTTAGCGCCGTGCAATTGGCACCTATTATGGCAAGGGCCAAGCGAAACGGTCAAAGTAAGTGACGACTTACTGCCGCGTTATCATTTGTCTGAGTTTGATTTGACCCTATCGTATCAGCTCGATAACTTCGTCCAAGTTAATGCCGCGGTAAACCAACACATGCTACAACAAGCGATGGCATGGTTAGCTCTGACTGCTTCCGACAAAGTTTTGGACCTTTTTTGTGGTATCGGAAACTTCTCGCTAGTGGCGGCAAAACAAGCAAACAGTGTGATTGGTGTCGAAGGTGTGGCGTCTTCGGTTGCAATGGCCACGCAAAATGCGCACACTAATCAAATCAGCAACGTGACTTTCCACTGTAGCGATTTAACCGCCAATCTTGTTGAAGCACAGTGGTTTAGCAAAGACAGCAATGTGCTTATCTTAGATCCTTCGCGCGTTGGCGCAGAGGAAATCTTGGCACAATTGCCGCTTAAACAATTTGAGCGCATTTTATATGTGTCGTGCGACCCGGTGACGCTGGCGCGTGACAGTAAATTGATAGTTGACCAGCGTTTTGAGCTGGTTAAAGTTGGACTGATGAATATGTTCCCGCACACGGGGCACATTGAGAGCATGGCACTGTTTCAAAGGAGGTAAGCTAAATGGTTGCAACTCGCCAATCCCATCAACACACCCAAGTGGTGGATTTTGATTCCCGCATGGCGCTACTAGCGCTTGGCGAAGATAAATTGGCGTACCTGCAACGAGCGAAAACCTTCTGCCCCATCGCCAATAATGAGCAACTCAATATGGCGGTGGAAATGGTCGAAATTTTAGCAGCGCTGAATTTTGATGCTGAGTCGCTGACGGCGGCATTTTTAACGCCGTATTTTTTAGCCACGCAACTTGACATGGACAAGATCAAAGCTGAGTTTGGCGACAACTTAGTGCTGTTGCTCGAAGGGGTTGAGCAAATGGCAACCATCAGTACGTTGGCACACCATCAAGGCAAAGGCTCAGTACAAATCGACAATATTCGCCGCATGTTATTGGCGATGGTTGAAGATGTGCGCGCGGTGGTGATAAAACTGGCGGAGCAAATTTGCCATTTACGTGCGGTTAAAAATGCTGACGAAGAAGAGCGGGTTATCGCCGCGAAAGCCACCGCCAATATTTTTGCTCCACTTGCCAACCGTTTAGGTATCGGCCAGTTAAAATGGGAGCTGGAAGATTTATCTTTTCGCTACCTGCATCCAGAAAAATACAAAAGTATTGCTAAACAACTGGCGGATAAGCGTCTTGACCGTGAAGCCTATATGGAAAATATGGTGCAGCAAGTTAGTGATCGTTTACATGAGGCAGGTATCCAAGCTCAAGTTTATGGTCGGCCAAAACACATTTACAGCATCTATAAAAAGATGGCGCAAAAGCACTACGAATTCGACCAATTGTTCGACATTCGCGCGATGCGCATAGTGGTGGATGCCATCCAGGATTGCTATGCTGCCCTTGGGGTAGTGCATACTAACTGGCGTCATCTTAATAAAGAATTTGATGATTACATTGCTACCCCAAAGCAAAATGGTTATCAATCGATCCATACCGTGGTGTTTGGTCCTGAAGGCAAAACCGTCGAAATTCAAATTCGCACTGAAGAAATGCACCGTGATGCTGAACTCGGCGTTGCTGCGCACTGGCTCTATAAAGAAGGTTCATTGCCGGGCCGTGGCTCGGGTTATGAGCAAAAGATCAGTTGGCTGCGTAAACTGTTGCAATGGCAAGAAGAAGTCGTTGATGGCAGTGAGCTGGCCGAAGAACTTAAAAACCAAGTGGTTGAAGACCGAGTCTATGTCTTTACGCCAAAAGGGGATATCTTCGATTTGCCGCTAGGCTCCACACCACTCGATTTTGCTTACTATATTCACTCTAATGTTGGCCATCGTTGCATTGGCGCAAAAGTGTTTGGCAAGATTGTGCCATTTACTTATCAGCTCGCGACGGGCGATCAAGTTGAAATTCTCACCCAAAAACAACCTAACCCAAGCCGTGACTGGTTGAACCCGTCATTGGGTTATGTGAAGTCATCGCGTGCGCGCGCTAAAATTCACAGCTGGTTTAAATTGCAGGATAGAGATAAAAATCTGCAAGCCGGCAAAGAAATTTTAGATAGCCATATTCAGAAGCTGAATTTGAGCTACAAGGATTTTGACCCTGCGATTGAACGCTTTAACTATCGAGAGTTTGATGATTTGCTGGTGGCGATTGGTGCTGGTGATATTCGAATTAACCAACTGCTGAACTTTGTTCAAGACAAACCCAAAGACGAACTGCCACTTAAATTTAAAGCGCCGAGCACGCGTAAAGGCGATAGAAGCGGCATAGTGGTTGATGGCGTGGGTAGCTTAATGTCGCATATGGCGAAATGTTGCCAGCCATTACCCGGTGACGATATTTGCGGTTATATCACCCAAGGCCGTGGTATTGCGGTGCATCGCAGTGATTGCGATGCTTTTGCGCACATTACCGAGCAGCATCCGGAGCGGGTGGTGGCAGTCAGTTGGGCGGATGATGTTAAAGCTTCGTATAGCTTAACTTTGCGGATTGAAGCGCAAGACCGTCAGGGCCTTATTCGTGATGTCAGCTCAGCCCTTGCCAATGAAAAGGTCAATATCAACAGCATGAATGTGCAAACTCATGACGACCGCCAGTTAGCAGTGTTGGTGATGCAAGTGGAGATCAACGACCTGTCGGCGATGAATCGTTTATTGGTGAAGTTACATCAAATCGAAGGGATATTCGAAGCGAAAAGGCAGCTGTAAATGCAGAATATTGAGCAGTTATTGGCGATTATGGCGCGTTTGCGCGACCCACAAACGGGTTGTGACTGGGACAAAAAACAACACTTTGCCTCGATTGTGCCGCACACCTTAGAAGAAGCTCACGAAGTGGCAGAGGCCATTGAACAGCGTGACTGGGTGGGCTTAAAAGACGAGCTGGGCGATTTATTGTTTCAGGTAATTTTTTATGCCCAGCTAGGTAAAGAGGCGGGCTATTTTGATTTTAACGATATTGTCAGTGGTCTGAATGATAAGTTGATACGTCGCCATCCACATGTGTTCGAACACACTCAAACCCTGAGCGAAAGCGAGCTACAAGCACAGTGGCAGGCGATAAAAGATCAAGAGCACGCCGCAAAATCTCATCACCCCACTCGTTTTGCTGATGATGTTAGTAAAGCCTTACCAGCACTTAGCTATGCGCAAAAAGTCCAGCGCCGTGCCGCAGGGCTGGGTTTTGATTGGCCGAGTTATCACGGCGCCTTGGATAAAGTGGCTGAAGAGGTCGAAGAAGTGCGCGAAGCGCTGGCACACGATCCAAATTCTGCACACAGTGGGGAAGAGCTTGGCGATTTATTGTTTGCCACAGTAAATGTGGCTCGTCATGGCAATCATGACGCAGAGCAGTTATTACGCCAAGCCAGTCGTAAATTTATCCAGCGTTTTCGGCAAGTTGAGGGGGTGTTGGGCGAGCAAAATAAGCGCTTAGCGGATGCCAATTTAGCCGAAATGGACGCCGCTTGGGAGGAAGTAAAACGCCGCAGTCGATAAACGAGTGACTCGTCGGACAAGATTTAGCTGGATTGCCAAGCTGGGCTTTGCTAAAATGTGATCCCGTCTTGATTCTAAATTTTTTCCACTTTTCCTGATATTCTAGGGTTCGCATGAGTACTAAATTTATCTTCGTAACAGGCGGGGTTGTATCCTCTTTGGGTAAAGGTATTGCAGCTGCCTCATTGGCTGCTATTTTAGAAGCACGTGGCCTGCGCGTGACTATTCTAAAGCTAGACCCATACATCAACGTCGATCCTGGCACAATGAGCCCTATCCAACACGGTGAAGTGTTTGTGACTGAGGATGGCGCTGAAACTGACCTTGACTTAGGTCACTACGAGCGTTTTATCCGCACTAAAATGACTAAGCGTAACAACTTTACGCAAGGTCGTGTATTTGAAGACGTATTACGTCGTGAGCGCCGTGGTGAATTCCTAGGTGCTACTATCCAAGTTATCCCACATATTACTAACGACATCAAACGCCGTGTCCTTGAAGGTGCAGAAGGTTATGATGTAGCTATCGTTGAAATTGGTGGCACAGTAGGTGATATCGAATCGCAACCGTTCTTAGAGGCGATCCGTCAATTAGGCACGGAAATTGGTCGTGAACGTGCGTTGTTCATGCACTTAACTTTAGTGCCATTCCTTGGCGCTGCGGGTGAAGTGAAAACCAAACCAACTCAGCACTCGGTGAAAGAGCTACGCTCTATCGGTATTCAACCTGATATTTTGATCTGTCGTTCAGACCGTAAACTGCCAAATAATGAGCGTGCGAAAATTGCGTTATTTACTAACGTAGAAGAGAAAGCGGTTATTTCTTTACCAGACGTAGACAGCATTTACAAAATTCCTGCGTTATTAAAATCGCAAGAGTTGGACTCTTTAGTGTGTCGTCGTTTCTATCTTGATTGCCCAGAAGCCGATTTGGCTGAGTGGGAACAAGTGCTATACCAAGAGTCAAACCCTACGGGTGAAGTGACCATTGGTATGGTGGGTAAATACATTGAATTACCAGATGCCTATAAATCGGTAAACGAAGCGCTTAAACACGCTGGTTTGAAAAATCGTTTAACCGTAAATATTCAATACGTTGACTCACAAGACATCGAAAGTAAAGGCACAGAAGTGCTAGCGAATTTAGATGCGATTTTAGTCCCTGGCGGTTTCGGTAGCCGTGGTGTTGAAGGCAAAATCTTAGCTGCGCAGTACGCGCGTGAAAACAAGGTGCCTTACCTAGGTATCTGTTTAGGCATGCAAGTGGCGCTGATTGAATACGCACGTAACGTAGCTGGCCTTGAAGGCGCTAACTCAACTGAGTTTGATGCGAAGTCGGCGCACCCAGTTGTAGGCCTTATCACAGAGTGGCTAGATGCTGAAGGCAATGTTGAAACTCGTACCGAGAAATCTGATTTGGGCGGCACCATGCGTTTAGGTGCGCAGAAGTGTTACCTTAAAGAAGGCTCGCAGGTACGTAACGTATATGGTAATGATGAGATTGTTGAGCGTCACCGTCACCGCTACGAAGTAAACAATAACTACATTGCGCAAATTGAAGCGGCTGGTTTGTCTTTCACTGGTTTGTCTGAAGACAAGAAACTGGTAGAGATCATTGAAAATAAAAACCACCCATGGTTTATCGCGGTGCAATTCCATCCGGAGTTCACTTCAACACCGCGAGATGGTCACCCACTATTTGAGAGCTTTGTTGCGGCTGCCCACAGCCACCAGAAAGCCTCTTAAGGAAAAGCCGTGCCTATGCACGGCTTTTTTGTGGTCGAACTTTTATTGAGTTCGACCACAAAAAAGTCGACACCGGACTTCTCCTACACCCACATTGCTTGACGTTACAGGTAGGCGGCAGGTAATTCCCATGAGCACATAGCTATTCTGTGTGATTTAGGTGAGGGTGTAGCCAATACCGATACAACTTCAAGTCTGGTTAGTATAAGTAACAATTGCTATAGCTTGTTTTACCCAACAAGTTAAGGCAATGGTTATTTTTAGACACTCACCAAAAAATGGGAATAAGAGGAATCAAGATGTCAAAAATCGTAAAAGTGATTGGCCGTGAAGTTATGGACTCACGCGGTAACCCAACTGTTGAAGCAGAAGTATTTTTGGACTCAGGCGCTTGGGGACGCGCTTGTGCACCATCTGGTGCTTCAACTGGTACTCGTGAAGCGCTTGAGCTACGTGACGGCGACAAAGCACGTTATTTAGGTAAAGGCGTGTTAACTGCGGTTAATTACATCAATAACGACATCGCCAAGGCTTTACTTGGTCAAGATGCGTTGGCACAACGCCACATCGACGGCATCATGATTGAGTTAGACGGCACTGAAAACAAAGAAAAGCTAGGTGCGAACGCGATTTTGGCGGTTTCTTTAGCCAATGCTAAAGCAGCAGCACAGCACAAAGGCGTTGCTTTGTATGAGCACATTGCTGACATCAACGGCACTCCGGGTCAATACTCAATGCCAGTACCTATGATGAACATCATCAATGGTGGTGAGCACGCAGACAACAACGTTGATATCCAAGAGTTTATGGTTCAGCCAGTGGGTGCGAAAAGCTTCCGCGAAGCACTCCGTATGGGCGCAGAAATTTTCCACAGCTTGAAGAAAGTACTAAGCGCACGTGGCCTAAACACAGCGGTAGGTGACGAGGGTGGTTTCGCACCAGATCTTAAGTCAAACGAAGAAGCTCTTGCAGTTATCGTTGAAGCGGTAAAAGCAGCTGGCTACGAAATGAACAAAGACGTCACCTTGGCGCTAGATTGCGCGTCATCTGAGTTCTACCACGATGGTAAATATGACCTTAAAGGTGAAGGTAAAGTGTTTGATTCAGCTGGCTTTGCTGATTTCCTTGCTGATCTTGCTGCACGTTACCCAATTGTTTCTATCGAAGATGGTTTGGACGAAAGTGACTGGGCTGGCTGGAAGATCTTAACTGAGAAAATCGGCGACAAAGTCCAGTTAGTGGGTGATGACCTATTCGTGACTAACACCAAAATTTTGAAACGCGGTATCGATGAGAAGATTGGTAACTCTATCCTTATCAAGTTCAACCAAATCGGTTCATTGTCTGAAACGCTAGACGCTATCAAAATGGCACAAGACGCTGGCTTTACTGCGGTTATTTCGCACCGCTCAGGTGAAACTGAAGACGCAACCATTGCAGATCTGGCTGTAGGTACTGCGGCAGGTCAAATCAAAACCGGCTCACTGTGCCGTTCTGACCGTGTTGCTAAGTACAACCAATTGCTACGTATTGAAGAAGCGTTGGGCGAGAAAGCAGTATACAAAGGCCGTAGCGAGATCAAAGGCCAATAAGCCTTAAGTGATTAAGCGGCGTCATTGATTTGTGTCAGTGGTTCGTTTCGCTAACAAAAAGCCAGTGCTGTTTATTCGCACTGGTTTTTTACTTTTAAAGGCAAGAGTGCGTTATGCGCTAAAATGCTGACGTAAGATCTCAGCAGTAAATTGGGTTTTTAAATAAAATCCGCGTGGTAAGGTTTTAATTAGTTTGCCCGCAGGGCCTATGGCATCGGTCAGTACTTTACTGTGAGCCGCTTTTGGCCGAATCTGCAACACTTCACCTAAATGGCCGGAAATTTCCTCAACTTTACCCAAAGCCACCAATTCCATTTGCTCTTCCCAGTCTTGGCGCAACTGTTGTTCTTGCGCAGCATTTGGTTGCCACAAAAAGCCGCTACCTATGGTGCGGTCAACGGGGGCAATGTCACGCTCTGCCAATACTGGCAGCCACAACACATGAGTTAACTTGTGCTTCACCACAGAATTTTGCCAACAGAGCCCAGTGATATTGACCAAAGGTACTACTGACACATAAGTGGTTTCTAACGGTTTGCCATTAAAACCAAGCGGCAAGGTTTTAAGCTCTATACCTAAATGCTCAAAATCGGGAACGGGTCGAGATCCGGCACTGGCGCCCAATACATGTTCAATGAGTTGCCCAGGCCAGCCTTTTTCCCTGAGTAAATCATCAGGGGTTTTAAATTGGTGGGCGGCAGCTAACTCACCTAAGGTTAAGCCTGCGATACTATCAACACGTTGCATCAATTCGGCAATACTGCGAGGGGGCGTAGGCATGGCAGTTCCAGGCTGCAAATAAGAGTGTCGCTATTGTAAAAGCACCTGACGCTGAGGTCAAAACTGCAAAATAACAGTGCCCGAATTGGTGTTTTTTTGCACGCAATTTGGCTTGCTGGTATTTTGAGCTGTTTTTGACTTGTGGATTGTTAGTAACGCTATGAATTTAAAGTATTTATTTGTATTTTGATAACATTCGAGCGGACTCTTTTTAAACGCTTTTTGGATAAATACAGATATATAAACATGATTATCCACAGTTTCTGTGGAGAAACTGGCTTTTAAAACGAATAACTGTGGATTTGTTTGTAAAATAAGCGCTGAAACGTAACTTTATGCACAACTTGTGGGTAACTTGCGGAAAAACCAGAATAGTATTTGCTGTGCTTCTTAAGTTGTGGAACAATCATTTAAAATCGACTTACAAATGAGGCACTAAGGTGATTGACGCCGAAGGTTTTCGTGCCAATGTCGGAATTGTGATCTGTAATAATCAGGGTCAGGTATTTTGGGCGAGACGCTATGGACAACATTCCTGGCAGTTTCCACAAGGGGGGGTCGATGATGGCGAAACCCCAGAACAAACTATGTATCGCGAGTTGCGTGAGGAAGTCGGCTTAAATCCAGAAGATGTCGAAATCGTCGCAAGCTCTAAACATTGGTTACGTTATAAATTGCCCAAGCGACTGATCCGCAGAGATTCAAGTCCAGTGTGTATTGGTCAAAAGCAAAAATGGTTTCTTTTGAAACTGCGCTGTAAAGACGAAGATGTAAACTTGCTCCATACCCATCATCCAGAGTTTGATGATTGGCGATGGGTCAGTTATTGGTATCCGGTAAGACAGGTTGTGTCTTTTAAACGCGACGTCTATCGGCGTGTAATGAAAGAGTTTGCACCGTTTGCAATGCCTTTCAATAAACGCGAACCGTGTAAGGAATCTTGGCGCCCGCGTCGTTGATGGGCCCACTGTGTTGAGGAGTTCATCGTGCTTGCTACGTTACGTGCCATTGCAGAGGCGGTTGCCCATGAGCCATCTTTAGAGGCGGCGCTGAATCGGTTTGTAAGCATGGTGAAAGAGGCAATGCAAACGGAGTGTTGCTCCATTTACTTTGCTGATTACAGCCAAGACAACTTTATCCTTATGGCCACCAATGGCCTTAACCCTGACGCTGTGGGTAAGTTCCGCATGGGCTTTACCGAGGGGTTAGTCGGTTTGGTGGCACAACGTGAAGAACCTATTAACGTCGCATATGCGCAGTCGCATCCACGTTTTAAACTCTCCCCTGAAGTGAACGAAGAAGGCTATAACGCCTTTTTGTCCGTACCTGTTGTGCATCAAAAGAAAGTACTTGGTGTTATTGTTGTACAGCAAAAGGCGGCGCGTGTATTTAGTCACGATGAAGAGTCTTTCTTAATTACTTTATCAGCGCAGCTGGCATCACAGTTGGCGACTATTGAACTTAAAGAAGTACTAAGACAAAGCGATAGTAGCCATCAAACTTCCATATTAAAAGGGGTGGCGAGCGCGCCGGGGATTGCATTAGGCGAAGCCTTCGTAGTCTTGCCGAAACTGGATTTTTCGAGCATTGAGCTGCAAAAGAGCACAGACGTCGAACAGCAGCGCAAACGTTTTTTGCAAGCAGTGGCGGCAACACGCCATGAATTTAATGTGTTAGCTAACACGCTCAGCGACAGTATTCCCAAAGAGGCGCTCGCGGTTTTTGAAGTCTATCAACAGCTGTTGGATGCCCGCAGTTTAGGGCAACGGGTAGAACAAGAATTACAAGCAGGTTGGAACGCAAAGTCGGCATTAAAGCGAGTGATTGAACGTTTAGTCGCGCAGTTTAATGCCATGCAAGACCCTTATATCAAAGAGCGCGCCATTGATGTTAAAGACATAGGTTTGCGGGTTTTGCATCATTTAGTCAGCACCGAAAATGCAGTCAAACCCTATCCAGACAAAACGATTCTTGTGGCACACACTTTAACACCGACTATGCTTGCGGATGTACCAAAGGACAAGCTCGTTGGGGTGATTAGTATCAACGGAGCAGCCAACAGCCACGCTTCTATCCTGACCC
Organism: Pseudoalteromonas fenneropenaei; assembly: GCF_042643375.1. Lineage (NCBI taxonomy): Bacteria > Pseudomonadati > Pseudomonadota > Gammaproteobacteria > Alteromonadales > Pseudoalteromonadaceae > Pseudoalteromonas > Pseudoalteromonas fenneropenaei. The sequence continues at coordinate 186,740 of NZ_JBHRSD010000010.1, read as the reverse complement.
GAGCTATGGCTATCCCTGCGATTTGGGGTATAGAAGATTTACCGTTACTGCAGTTTGATGGCAAAGCCATGATCTTGGATGCCTATGCGGGCCGGGTCTATATTTCGCCATCCGAAGCGCTGGAGCGTGAATATCGCCAGCTCAAACATCAAGACAGCTTACTGCACGATAAATTTGAAGCCGAGCATCATTTACCTCCTGTAACTTTAGACGGGGAGCGCATTAGCTTGCTGTTAAATGCCGGTCTTGATCTCAATACTGAGCAAATTCACGCCAAGTTGTGTGACGGTGTTGGGCTATATCGTACCGAATCTTGGTTTATGCAAAAAGGCCAATTCCCATCACAAAAAGAACAAGAAGCTTGGTATCGCGAAGTGCTCGCGCGCCATCATCCTGATCCTGTGGTGATGCGTACTCTAGATATCGGTGGTGATAAAGTGCTCGACTACTTTGACATCAAAGAAGACAATCCGTTTCTTGGCTGGCGTGGTGTGCGCGTAACCTTAGACCATCCAGAGCTCTTTTTAGATCAGCTCAAAGCTATGCTCAAAGCTAATGCCGGACTTGGTAACCTACGTATTATGCTGCCCATGGTGAGCCACAGCGAAGAAGTGGACGAAGCCATCAATCTCTTGGAACAAGCTTATTTTGAATTACAAGAAGAGTGGGCTGATCAGTTTTACAACCTAGAGCGTCCAGAAATTGGTGTCATGCTTGAAGTGCCTTCCAGTGTGTTTTTGCTACCGGAATGGTCACAAAAAGTCGATTTTTGCTCGGTTGGCAGTAACGATTTAACCCAATATCTATTAGCGGTTGACCGTTCAAATGCCAAAGTGGCGGACTTATTTGACCCCTATCATCCAAGCGTCCTGCGGGTGTTGGCACAAATTGCCCGCGATTGCCAACACTACGAATTACCGTTTAGCTTGTGTGGCGAGCTAGGCGGTGAGCCAGAAGGTGCAATACTGCTTGTGGCGATGGGGTATCGACGACTCAGTATGAACTTTTCTTCACTCAATAAGGTCAAGTGGGTGCTGCGACGCTTAACGGTCTGCGACATGGAAAAGCTGCTGCGGGAATGTTTGGCACAGTCGTCGGCCAAACAAGTACACCGAGTGCTGCGTGCATTTATGATTGAACATCAGTTCAGTGAGTTGTTATACACTCAATCTGGCAGCGGAAAACCAAATACCAGCTCGGTTTGAGTGACTGGTAACAACGACAACAAAGAAGAAAAATGAAGTCATGAATGATGTTCTGTTATTGATAATCAGCTGTGCGCTACTTGGCAGCGTAGTGGGATTTTTGGCTGGTTTATTGGGTATCGGCGGTGGGCTTATTATCGTCCCTGTGCTCAGCAGCTTATTGTTGAACTTTCAGATTGTCGAAGCAGATCAAGTCATTGTTGTCGCAATTGCGACCTCGCTGGCGTCAATTTTATTTACCTCCACCTCTTCAGCGCTCGCTCATCATCGCAATGACAACATTCCTTGGCAGATTGCACCTTGGGTGATGGGCGGGGTCGCACTCGGCGCCTTGCTGAGTGGTTTTTTTGCCGCTTGGCTCCCAGAGCAAGCTGTGCGGATCATCTTTTGCGTGAGTGTGATTGCCATCGCGCTGCGGATGATTTTTAGCAAAAGTCATCAAGAACATCAAAAGCCATTACCATCGGGCGGCCTGCTTGGCGCAATCACTACCCTAATGGGAAGCTTGTCAGCAATGATAGGTATAGGTGGGGGCGCATTAATAGTACCGCTGCTGAGCCATTTTTCGGTAGATATGAAAAAGGCCATAGGCTGCGCCGCTGCTTGTGGCATCGTAATCGCGTTATTTGGCTCGGTTGGGTATGTATCTTCAGGTTGGCAGCATTTTGCGTGGCAAAATGGCTTTGCTGGGTTTGTGTATTTACCAGCTTTGTTTGGTATTATCGTCACTTCTTGGTTTATGGCGCCGTTAGGTGCAAAAGCAACGCAACATTGGCCTGTTAAAGTAATCAAGCGAATTTTTGCGGCTTTGTTGGTCGTGATAGCAATTAGAATGTTAATGAGTTAAGGAACAGTAATGGCTTGGCAATTTCCTGAAATTGATCCGGTGATCTTTTCGATAGGGCCTCTTAGCGTACGCTGGTATGGTCTGATGTATCTAATAGGGTTTGTTTTTGCGATGTGGTATGCCAATCGGGAAGCACAAAAACCAGGTTCCTCTTGGAGCAAAGAGCAAGTCAGCGATTTGCTGTTTTACGGCATGCTCGGGGTAATTTTAGGTGGCCGAGTGGGCTATGTACTGTTTTACCAGTTCCAGTATTTCCTAGAAAATCCGATGTATTTATTCCGAGTTGACCAGGGCGGCATGTCTTTTCATGGTGGGGCACTCGGGGTTATTTTAGCCATAGTGATTTTTGCTTGGCGTAATAATAAGAAGCTGCTACAAGTAGGGGATTTTGTCGTGCCTATGGTACCAGTTGGTCTCTTAGCGGGACGCATTGGTAACTTTATCAATGGCGAATTATGGGGCCGAGCAACTGATGTCCCTTGGGCTGTGGTATTTCCAACCGGAGGTCCGGTAGCACGTCACCCTTCGCAGCTTTATGAAGCATTTTTAGAAGGCTTAGTGCTACTGATTATATTGCTATGGTACAAACGTAAATCACCGCCAGCGGGTGCCTTAGCGGGTCTATTCTTACTTGGCTATGGGGTATTTCGCTTTACGGTTGAGTATTTCCGTGAGCCTGATGCTCACATTGGCTTATATGCTGGTATAATCTCGCAAGGACAAATTTTATCTTTACCTATGGTTGTGGCTGGGCTGGGACTGATGTTGTTTGCCTGCCGTCGACCTAAAGCTGCAGTTGAGCACAAAGCATGAAACAGTATTTAGAATTAATGCGCCATGTTAAAGAACATGGGACAAAAAAAGAAGACCGCACAGGTACTGGCACCATTAGCGTATTTGGTTACCAAATGCGCTTTAACCTGCAAGAAGGTTTTCCGCTAGTGACCACCAAAAAGTGTCACTTAAAGTCCATTATTCACGAATTACTGTGGTTCCTAAAAGGTGAGACCAATATCGCCTATTTACAGCAAAATGGTGTGAGTATTTGGAACGAATGGGCCACTGAAGACGGTGAGCTGGGGCCTGTGTACGGTGCGCAGTGGCGTTCTTGGCAAGGCGCAAACGGTGAAGTGGTAGATCAAATTGCTGAACTGATTGAACAAATCAAAACCAATCCTGATTCGCGGCGTTTAATCGTCAGTGCTTGGAATCCCGCTTTATTGCCGGATACTCGGTATTCACCGCGCGAAAATGCCGCTATGGGTAAGCAAGCGCTACCGCCTTGCCACACCTTATTCCAGTTTTATGTGCTAGATGGCAAACTATCGTGTCAGCTGTATCAACGCAGCGCAGATATTTTCCTTGGTGTGCCGTTTAATATTGCCAGCTACGCGCTGCTGACGATGATGATTGCGCAGGTTTGCGACCTAGAATATGGAGATTTTATCCATACTTTTGGCGACGCGCACTTGTATTTAAATCATTTAGAGCAAGTAGATGAGCAACTGTCACGGACCCCATTTGCCAAGCCAACGATGCGTATCAACCCAAATGTAAAGTCGATTTTTGATTTCACATTTGACGATTTTGAGTTGGTGGATTATCAAGCCCACCCTCACATTAAAGCCCCTGTGGCGATTTAGGAGAAATCATGAAAGCGGTGATCCCGGTTGCTGGATTAGGCACGCGTATGTTGCCTGCGACCAAAGCTATTCCCAAAGAAATGCTACCTATAGTCGATAGACCTTTGATCCAATACGTGGTCAATGAAGCGGTGGCTGCGGGAATAAAAGAAATCGTGTTAGTAACACATTCAAGTAAAAACTCGATTGAAAACCATTTTGATACCAGCTTTGAATTAGAAGCTACGCTAGAAAAGCGGGTAAAACGGCAACTTCTTGCCGAAGTACAAAATATTTGCCCTAAAGGGGTCACTATTATTCATGTTCGCCAAGGCGAAGCGAAAGGCTTGGGACATGCAATTAGTTGTGCTGCACCTATCATAGGTGACGAGCCTTTTGTGGTGATTTTGCCGGACGTTTTGATTGATGAAATGGCCAGTGACCTGAAAAAAGACAACTTAGCAGAAATGGTTGCGCGTTTTAAACAAACTGGCGCCAGCCAAATCATGGTTGAGCCGGTCGCACATCAAGACGTAGATAAGTTTGGTATTGCTGATATTGGCAATGTTGCGCTTAAACCAGGTGACAGTGCTGATTTGCAGTCTGTGGTGGAAAAGCCAGCGTTAGAAGATGCCCCATCAAACCTTGCTGTGGTGGGTCGTTATGTACTGAGCAAATCATTGTGGCCACTATTAGCAAAAACGCCTTTAGGTGCAGGTGGTGAAATTCAGTTAACTGACGCCATTGCGATGTTAATGCAGGAAGAACAAGTACAAGCCTATGCGATGAAAGGCAAAAGCCATGACTGTGGTAGTAAAATTGGGTATTTGTGCGCAAACGTTGAATATGCGTTGCGCCGACCTGAGTTTGCGGCGGATTTAAAAGCCCATCTCACCAACTTATTGCAAAAAATGTAAGACCAAAGGGCGCTCAAGTAGCGCCCTAACTTTTTCATTCCATACCTTGTGATTTGAAATTGCAGCAGTGTTGGCTGCGCTCCCTGAGCCCAATCAAAAATATATCTCTGTGTTACTTGCCAGCCTAGCTGCAACGCCAAGTCATATGGGGAACTTCCTTCTTAGTTTTGGCGCACTTCTTGCTTTCTATTTTGAAAAGTGACGAGAGTGGTGCTATGAATCAACCGCATTTCAAATGGCTTGCTTTGCTTGCAGTGTTAAGCTGCTTGCAGGCGTGCACAATTACTTCTGAGCCTGTAGCAAAGCGCGAGCCAACGGCGGTTGCAACTATGGCCGCTTACGATTTACACAGCTACGTCGGTGTATTGGCGGCCCAGCTCAGTGATCTAGCGGGTATGGTTAAAACCAGTGAGCGTATCGCTATCACCAGTTTTTATTTTACCTCAGGTGTAGATAAAGCGTTGGCAACAGGTATGGGGCAGGGCTTAAGCCAGCAGATTCAGGAAAGTTTAATGACCTATTTTGCGCAAATGGGCTATCAAACGACCGAATATCGACTTGAGAACGCTATTGTTTTGCATCCCTCAGCCGATAGTATTCTTACTCGTGACGTGACGCAATTGCGGGCCCGTCAAAATATCGGCTTTGTCATCACTGGGACTTTGACTGAACAACAGCACGCCTATGTGGTCAATGCTAGACTAGTTAATTTGCATGATGGCTTGGTGATGTCAGCGGCCACCACTGAGATCCCAAAAAACGTAATGTGGAGCAGTGAACGCGTACAAATGCGTGAAGGCACCATCTACCGAACAGAATATTAAGCGGAGAATGTAATGAAACACGTGATGACAACGATTGCACTGGCGCTGGTGGTTTCTGGTTGTACCGCATTACAGGGTAATAATCAGCTGACATCTGGTGCACAATCACCTGGTTTTGTTGATGGTGTGCGCGATGTTGCGGCGCCTAATAATAACTTTCAGTCGTTGGCGGTTAAGCAGCAAGCGCAGCAAGTGAATAGCGTTTATTCAGGTAAAAACATTAATCACTATATTCGCGCAGTGATGCAAGACCTAGTGACCAACCTGCAATATGTCAATCAAAAGACCCCAATTGCAGTGGCGAGTTTTGTCTATTTAGATGCGGATTTTAACAGTACCACGTTACTGGGTAATCAAATTGCGGAAGGGTTTGTCCACGAGCTACATCAATTTGGTATTCCTGTAATTGACTTTAAAACCACAGATTTTATGCGTATTACGCCGCAGGGCGATTTTGTGTTTTCGCGAGATTATCTTGAACTATCACAAGATATGCCATTTCAATATGTTATGGCTGGCACCTTAGTGAATCACACCGATGGTGTGCTGGTCAATGCGCGTGTGGTGGGGATCAATAGCAAAGCTGTGGTGGGCACAGCGCAGGGATTTATTCCGCAAAAAGTGATTGATGAGCTGAACAGCAAAGATGAACTGGACGGCGTGACCTTAAAGCGGGGAATGTAATATGAAGCAGCTGAGTCTAGGTGTGGTTGCCTTGTTGTTATCTGGCTGTTTGACTACAGTCAATATTGACAACCAACATACCGCGCCGCAAGTGATGAATAACGCGCCTGCACCAATGCTAAACCAGCAGCTGGTGGAGCCGGAGGCCGAGCCGCCTGCCCAGTACACCTTTACACCTAGAAAACATCATAAGCAATTAAATGATTATATTGAGCAACTGGCGTTAACCTTGTCTGATTCGATAGCCGCGAGTAACGACCCCACTATCGCAGTGACCTCGTTCGTGGAGCTTAATCAGTCTTTGCAACATACCAATCAGTTAGGCAACCAACTTTCTGAAGGATTAATGAGCGCATTGCAGCGCTTCGGTTTTATTACTGTCGATTTTAAAGTGATGAATGATATCAAAATCACTGACCGTGGCGATTTTGGTTTTTCTCGGCAATTAAGTGAATTAAACCATGATTTACATGCTGACCATGTTTTATCAGGCTCTCTTATCTATCGCCAGCAAGGCGTAGAGATCCAAGCTCGGGTGGTTAATTTGAAAAGTAAGGCGTTAGCCGCGAGCGCCAGAACGGTGGTGCCTTACTACGTGTTACAAGATATCGCTTTGTAATACGACCTTAGCTTAAGATAGAATAAAACCGCCAACTTTTGGCGGTTTTATTCTTTTAGTGAGAATGTTACAGTTTGACTACTCACACTTAGATATCGCTTGGCAACATGTTAAAAATCACTCTTGAACAATGGCGTATGTTTCGCGCAGTGGTTGAGTTTGGTGGCTTCAACCAAGCTTCAGCACAGATCCATAAAAGCCAGTCCAGTATTCATAATGCAGTTGGTAAGATTGAAGCGGCACTTGAGGTTAAATTATTCCGTATTAATGGCCGTAAAACCATCCTGACTGAAGCTGGAGAGCTGATGCTGCGGCGCGCCAATTTCTTGCTTGATGAAGCCGCCAAAGTTGAAGCCATCGGCCATACCTTGGCGCAAGGCGTGGAAACACACTTACGTATCGCCGTTGATGAAGTTTTTCCGCAAGCGTTATTATACAAAGTGTTAGATAGTATCTCAGCGCAGTTTCCACTGCTGCGAATTGAGTTAATGGAATCGGTATTAAGCGGTGCCAGTGAATTACTCGACAGTATGCGAGTCGACATTGCGATTTCTCCATTGACCAACAATGATGGATTTAATGAGGAACTGTGTGAAATTGAGTTCGCAGCGGTCGCGAGCCCAACCCATGCGCTGCATGTTTTAGGGCGCGATTTAACACTGGAAGACTTAAAAGCTGAACGCCAAATCGTGGTTCGAGATTCTGCTATCAGTAAAAAAAGTGATTCTGGCTGGCTTGGGGCTAATCAGCGTTGGACGGTTAGCCACATGCGTACGTCAATTGATATGATCCGCAGCGGTTTTGGTTTTGCTTGGTTACCGGTGAGCGCTATCGCCACTGATCTGGAAACTGGGATATTAGTGCCGCTACGTTTAAATCAAAATGCCCGCCGCAGCGCCAAGCTTTATTTATTGTTTAAAGATGGCGACCGCTTAGGACCTGCTGCTCGCGCATTTTTGGGCGAGCTGAGATATCAATGTATGCAATTTTTTGATTGATGTACTTGCAAGTCAAGTTGCATGGATTAGCCTTAATACTTTGCTTACATGCAGCGTAGTGTGATAACTATAGAGCTGGCTGAGAAAGTAATTCTGTTCCATGAAAAGGATATTGTGTGAGTCGTTGTTTATCCCATTGCATGTTAATTGCTGCTTTTTTATTGAGCGGTGCTGCGTATGCAGTTCCAACTAAAATAAAAATTTATCACAATCCATCCGTAGGTGTACAAACAGAGGCTTTAGTTTTCGAAGCAGTGCGCAATTTGCTGCCACAATATTCACTTTTTGAAGAGGAAGCCAGTGTTGATAGGGCGCTTAAAAATGTGCAGCAAAAAGATGGTTTGTGTGTGCGCAATTTACTTAAGAATAAAGAAAGAAGCGAATACCTCCTTTTTTCCGAACCCCTGACGTATTTTCTTGGGCTTAATGTCTACGCATCGCCCAAATTAATTGATACCCAAACACACACATTTGCTTCGCTGCAAGAACTATTTGCTAAGCAGCCAAATTGGGTATTGGGAGTGGAAAAAGAACGTTCTTATGGTGATGCAATTGATAATTTGATCCGCACGCTGCCAGCAAAACAACTTTATCGCAAAGACGGAAGTGAAAACGAAGCCCAAATGCATGCCATGTTAGTGGCTAACCGCATTGATATTCTCTTTGAGTATCCTTCAGTTATTGCGTATCACAATAGTTTTAAAGCACTTCTCAGAGAAAATCAGCCTATCGCTCTGGCAGTTACAGAGATAAGTCCGCTTGCTTCTGGGCGGATCGCATGTATTGATACACCTGAGACTCGGGCGTTTCTGGACGATTTTAATACGCAACTGAAACAGCTTTATAATACATCGCAATTTATGGAGTGGCACCTCAATTACATATCGCCAAGTTTACATGCTCAGTTTCAACACGCATTTTCGTTGCTAAAAAGCAATTAATCCTACCTAGAATGCGATTTTGACTAGCGGAAAAGCTACGTCAGTACATTGATTTTTATGCCCATTTTTAAAGTGAGGTATGGAAAAAAGCGGTGAACATTGATATTTTAAGGGGCGATGGTTTAAGTCCCCGTGGCACAGCTGGATAGCGCAATCCCCTCCTAAGGGATAGGTCGCAGGTTCGAATCCTGCCGGGGACGCCAGCTTAATTCAATATGGTTTGCCTGGGCATAGCCAACATAAGCTTACGTTACTGCTCCTGCGATTAAAGATTAAATTCATCACCTTCTGGGGTGTTAATCAACACAATATCGTTGAGTTGAATATTACTCAGCGGGCGCTTGTCGATATTGACCGCAATCGCACTTTGCTGATTCACTTGTGTAACGCGCAGTTGGGTTAGGGTATTGACGCCATGAGTATAGCGGCCGCCAAACTGGTCGGTGAGGTCATTACGGTGTGCAATGGTCAATAGTTGACCCTCATTGATGCCATGAATGCGACCTAAATTCAGCACGATTTTGTCGCTATCTAGATGTAAAATCTTGCCTTTGGTTGGTAAACATTGCACTGCCGCTGAAAGGTCGTAGCTGACTTTATTGAACATCTCTTGCACTTTCTCACCATAATCACTACGCCAAAAACGGTTGCTGTTGACGTCGATGATATCGGTTTTAGCAAATGGCCAATTTCCTTCAGTGACGTAGTTTTGTTGCCAGAGTGGCTCCATAGTGAGCGCATCATATAACGCAAAATTGGCCTTAAAACTGCGCTTATAGGAGTCATTTTGCCAAAACGCGTAATCACTATTTTGTTTATCGCCCGCTGCGATATCGGTGATTTGGCTCAGCAGTACATATTGACTATTGCTGCGTGCTGCTATTTCTTCGATAAGTCCGCCATTGTAGTCAAACTGCTGACTGAAAAAGGCACTGACATTAATTGGTTGTGCTAGATAGGGCACGGGTCGTACAGCCATATTACGACCTTGTAAGGTATCATAAAGGCGTCTAGATGCTGCTTCTGGAATGTCAAAAATTTGTCCCATCCGCGCTTGTTGGGGCCTTACAAGTTGACTGCGTGTAACCGCAATTTGCTTATTAAATAGCGATTGTTTGCACTGGTTGTGAGTTGCAAAAATATCAAGATGCAGTGTCACGGAAAACTGGCCAGATTCTTGGCGCTCTTCAATTAGGCTGATTTGTTGAATTTCGCCGTGAGATTTGATTTTTAACTGATCTTGCGCCAAAACACCGTCAGCCACAGTTTGAATACTGCTTACAGAGGCCCCGGAGAAGATCAGCGCCTGACGAATGGCGTCTTTTACTGCGGCAGAGCGGGCTTTTGCGATATCACCATCATCAATAGTGGCGTATCCTGTCGATTCAAACCACTCAGCATTGGCTGTTTGGCACACCAAGAGCGCCAGTAAAGCGAATGAAGTTCGACAGCCGCGAGTGGTTTTCAAAGAAGGTGCCTGCATAGCAAATCTCTCGTCATGTTAGTGCATTTTAGCATGATTAAAGCAAAGCGTGTGCCACTGTTTATTGGCATAGCGTTTGCTTAATTAAATCAAGTTAGATTGGGAGCATCCTCATGGTAAAGTTTAGACTTATTTCACTGTTGGCACTGGGACTATTGTCGACGGCTTGTAGCTCAGTGTTTGACAAACACGTTGAATACAGTGTTGTTGAGCCAGATACTTACCCTGTGCTGCGTGCAGTTGGTTATGCGCCTTTAAAAGCGCAGCCAGGAGACTCAGAGACTGAGCGGATGTTAATGGCAATCAAAGCGTCCAAGATTGAAGCGTATCGGGAGCTTGCAGAGCAAGTGTACGGGCAAAAGCTAGGTTCAAATTTGACTGTGAAAGGTGCAGTGACACAAAACGATGTATTGCGAGGTCAAGTGCAAGGCATGATCCGAGGTGCCAAGGTAGTGAAAAGCTACGCAGTGGGTGATGTTTACACCACAGAGCTGGAACTCGACATGAAACGCGTATTTGACCTGTACATTACTGAGATAAAACCACGTAAAGTAAAACGTGTGACTTATTATTAACTGTGCTATTAGACGTCAGTGAATGTGTTGGCATTGCGTAAGTCAATTAGTAAATAGAATACGTGAGTGTCTTGAGAGCAGCGTTTTATTATTCTGTAAGTTTAAACTGCCATTATGAAAAAAGGAGCCTTGGCTCCTTTTTGCGTATTCAAGTATTAGGTGTTTGCGGCACTATTGATCAATATTGCGGTATTGCGGTATTGCGGTTGGTGTGCATATGACGGTAAATAATGCGCCAAGGAGTGAGTTCAATCTGGGTAAATTGCACTGCGATTTTACATTCTGCTTTAAGCTTTTAAATTTCGTACTAGGCCACTTTCACCGGTAACTACACTGCCACCTTGGTCATAAGTGACAGAAGTCGGTGCACCGATCAAAATCGACTTGAGCTGCTGAACACTCAAATGAGCCTGTCGTGCGGCATGAGCGTTGACTTCATTTTTTTGCTGGCAATCAGCTAACTTTTTGCGGATAGCCGCAATACTTGCCGTGATCTCTTCACTGTTAAGTACCTCAGCAGAAAACGCTGCTATTTCTTTATCTAAGCGTTGAATCGCATTTAACAAGTTGAGTTTATTACGTGCTAAGTCCTTTAAGCCATCACCGTTACGAGAGGCTAAGCTATTAAGCTCCTCATCCAGTAACAGCGCTAATTCATCAAGCTGCTCTGCCTGTTGATTTAGCTTGTGGGCACAAAGGACTTTTGGATCAGCCATACAAATTAAACTCAAAGGCCGCGATGTTCTTCGCTAACTTTTCAGAATCTATCTGGTATTTGCCTTCGCTGATGGCTTTTTTCAGCTCTTCCACTTTTTTACTGTCAAAGCCTGAAGACTGCTGCGCTTTTTCGTGTACAGTTTTCAGTTGTTGTGCTTGTGGCGTCAGGCTTACAGAATCACTTGCCGCTTTTGGCGTGGCAGGCGTTTGTGGTGCGCTACTACGATTCGCTTCCTGACGTTGTAAGTCTAACTTTTGCTGCTTGGCATTATTGAGCACACCCGTGCCGGATTGCCCATTGTTGATATGATTGACCATGATATTAAAATCCAGATTACCCAGCTTAACTTTGATATCGGCTGCCACTTGCGATACTTTAGCAAATTTTTTATAAATTCACCTCAACAGATTCCACTCCTGTGACTCGTGCTCGCAAGGTCTTGCCAGAACGTGCATTTTTGACCGATACCAACTCGCCTAGGTTTCCGTCTTCTAACGCTATCCCTGTGGTTTTAATGCTCAGAGTAGCCTGATTTGCTTCAATTGTCACGTTGTCACCTTTGCATACCATGCATATTTGCGACGTGGCGATGGCAATACCTTCTGAAATCGTTCTTTTACTGCGACTGCCAACTAAAGGCTCTACATTGTCAAAATAGCTGGCGCGGGCAAATTGTTTTGGTTTATACACCAGTTCAAGCACATCACGGGTGATGAGCTCACCGCGCGCCAAACTTTTATTGGCAATCACCATAGGAACTAATTCTTCAATGCGAACGTGGACATATTGAGTCCAATTTATTGTATCTGGGCACTTAAGTTGCACTGTAACCTGCCGATTAAAAGGAGGTGCACTCGGCGTTGATAATTCCAGTGGTGCTTCGCAAGATTTTTCGACATTGCGCAGTTCAAGCGGCAAAGCACGTATTTCGATACGTAGATTTGGGTCCTCAATGAGCTGATTGGCGATGAATTGTTCAGCCTCTTGCTCAAGCGCTTCTGGTCTATAGGTTTTCGCGTAACCTTGTGTCATTATTGAAAAACCCGCAAAAAAATAAATTAACTGCGGCCATCCGGATTTTTTTAACACACTCATATTGTTTCGACTATGCTTATGGGGTGAAACAAGGTATAAAGATTGTGCGTCAATTCTCTGACGCCAGCAAGTAGATCTTTATCATACCTGATAGGTTAAGCAATGATCGTTCCGGCGCAGTTTGTAAGGTAGGAGAAAGAGATGGCAGGTATTTTAGACTCTGTAAACCAACGTACGCAGTTGGTTGGGCAGAACCGCCTAGAATTGTTACTGTTCCGGCTTCGTGGTCGGCAACGATTTGGCATTAACGTTTTTAAAGTCCGGGAAGTCCTGCAGTGTCCACCATTGACCAACATGCCAAAAAGTAACCCTTTTGTGAGAGGGGTTGCACATATCCGTGGACAAACTATCTCTGTTATTGACATGTCTATGGCAGTCGGTGGGCCGCCAATTGAAAATATTCGTGATTGCTTCATCATCATTGCTGAATATAACCGTTCTGTGCAGGGCTTTTTGGTCGGTGCGGTAGAGCGCATCGTGAATATGAATTGGGAGAAAATTATGCCGCCACCTTCAGGTGCCGGTCGTTACTCCTATTTAACCGCAGTTACGGAAATTGAAAATGAACTGGTCGAAATATTGGATGTGGAGAAAATCCTCAACGAAATTTGCCCAGTGAATACCGAAGTGAGTAAAGAAATCGTCTCTGATGGGGAAATGCAAAAAGACCTCGGAGAGCGTATTGTCTTTATCGCTGATGATTCCGCGGTAGCGCGTAACCAAGTCAAACGTGCTCTAGAACCGCTTGGGGTGCAAACGGAGACTGCAAAAAATGGTCGCGAAGCGCTGAACCGCTTGCGTGAAATTGCCAAATTAGATTGCAAAAACAACATTACTGAGCGAGTGGGGCTATTAATTTCTGATGTTGAAATGCCAGAAATGGATGGCTATACCTTAACCGCTGAAGTGAAAGCTGATCCTAAACTTGCACCGCTGCATGTGATCCTGCATACATCGCTAAGCGGCGTGTTCAACCAAGCTATGATAGAGAAAGTGGGTGCGGATGATTTTATTGCCAAGTTTAATCCAGATGAACTGGCATCAGCGGTGAAAAAATGGGTTCATTGTGATTAATGTACGGCGGTAGACTTTGGAAAATAAGCATTTAGAACAAAGTGAATACGACCAGTTTCGGACCTTTTTAGAGCAACAGTGCGGAATTGTACTGGGCGATAATAAGCTGTACCTAGTGAAAAGCCGACTTGCGCCACTCATGGCTCGATTCAATGTGGCGTCTTTGTCACAGCTGGTCGCAAAAACCTTAAGTCCTCATGAGCGGCAATTACGTGCCGCTGTAGTGGATGCAATGACAACCAACGAAACTTTGTGGTTTCGTGACCAATACCCGTTTGAATTACTCAAGACCAAGATATTTCCTGAGTTTAGTGAATTGCGCAGACCGATTAAGATCTGGTCGGCAGCCAGCTCATCTGGACAAGAGCCTTATTCAATTGCAATGTCGGCCAGTGAATATCAGGCAAAAAATTTAGGTGCATTAAAAATGGGGGTGCAAATTACCGGCACTGACATCTCTAACACTATGTTGGATATGTGTAAAAATGCTGAGTACGATGCATTGGCATTGGCACGCGGATTATCACCTGAGCGAAAGCAAAAATTTTTTACTGATAGTGGTAATGGGATGGCCCGTGTTGTTGACCCAATCCGCCGCATGGTGAGTTTTCGCCATCTGAACTTACTTGATTCTTATGCGTTACTAGGCAAATTTGATGTGATTTTTTGTCGCAACGTATTGATTTACTTCTCTCCAGAGGTAAAGGCAAAAATCATCGCGCAATTTGCTCAGTCTTTGAATCCTAAAGGCTATTTGTTTTTAGGGGCATCTGAGTCAATGGCGGGATTAAGCAACGAGTTTGAAATGTTGCGTTGTAATCCTGGCATTATCTACCAAAAGAAAACCTGATAGCCGGCAAGAGAGTAAATCCCCATGAGCATAGGTCAACTATGTGAATGGGGTGCGCAAACGTAGCTAACACTGCTAAGTCTCTAATTAAGCCAAGTATCCTCATGCGCTAGGTTAGTTGCTGTTAAAGCCAGTCGCTGAAAAAGCTTTCGGCTTTTAGCTTTTGATGCCGTTATGTGACGCGATATGTTGCGTTTAATTCATTGTGCACCACTAATTAAACTTTACCAACGCAGCTAAATGACTGCTTTCCCAGTAATTATAAAAAGCGGCAAAGGTTTGCCTTGTCTCTTTCTTCCACTTAATACAGCAGTCAATCAATTTATTCTCGATTGTGGCCCACAATTTGCTTAATACAACCAGAGTCAAATTTTTGGAGTAGCGAATATGGCGATCAGTTTCGATAAAGCGTTGGGTGTTCATCCACATGCGATGTTGATCCGCTCGCAGCGTGCTGAGCTGTTAGCGAGTAATATCGCCAACGCGGATACCCCTGGCTATAAAGCGCGCGATGTAGATTTTGCCGCGGCAATGAAACAAGCCTTGAATAAGCAACAAGGCGGCAATCATATGTCGATGACAAACGAACGGCATATCCGAGGTGGTTCATCGTTGGTGGGGTCTACAGAATTATTTCGCTCTCCAAATCAAGCAGATACGGGTGATGGTAACTCGGTGGATGTACAGGTGGAACGAAACTTGTATATGCAAAATGCATTAGAGTATCAGGCCAGTTTGCAATTCTTAGGTGGCAAGTTTAACAGCCTTAAGAAGGCACTCGGTGGTCAAGGAGCTTAATCATGAGTCTATATAACGTTTTTGACATTGCTGCATCTGGTATGAGTGCTCAAAACATTCGCCTAAATACCACCGCGAGTAACATTTCTAACGCGAACAGTATCAGTTCAAGTCAAGATAAAGTTTATCGTGCGCGTCAGCCAGTATTTGCCGCTGAGCTAAATAAAGCAGCGGGTTTTCAAAACGGTAATTTAAGTCCTTCGGTAGGTGTTAAAGTACTGGGCATTGTGGAAAGTGATAAACCACTACAAGTGGAATATAACCCGAATCACCCAAGTGCGGACAAAGACGGTTATATCTACAAACCCAACGTTAATGTTGTAGAAGAAATGGCTAACATGATTTCGGCTTCACGCTCTTATCAAACCAATGTGCAAGTGGCAGATGCGGCTAAGCAAATGCTGACTAAGACCCTTCAGCTTGGCCAACGCTAGGAGTTAAATTATGAGTGATGTCGCTTCAACCAATACCAGTTATTTAGATTCCTTACGTTGGCAAGATAAGAAGGTCGCAACGTCAGACAAGAAAAGTGATGCCTTAACGCAATCAGACTTCTTTGCTTTGTTAACCCAACAACTGTCGTTTCAAGACCCGAGTAAACCGGCAGACAACGACCAAATGATAGCGCAGATGACTTCCTTTACCATGGCGGAAGGGATCTCAAACTTAAACAGTAAGTTTGAAGCTTTGAGTGCCTCGATGACTTCAAACTCGGCATTACAAGCATCTGCATTGGTCGGCAAGAAAGCACTACTTGAGTCTAACACTTTAGAGATGTCTGAAACTGGCGTAGGTAAAGGTTCGATTGTGGTGGAAAAGCCAGTCGACCAGTTATACCTCAACGTTTATGACAGTGCAGGTCAATTAGTACGCCGCATTGATTACGGTGCAAAAACCGAAGGTGCGGTGCGTTTTGAATGGGATGGACTAAACGACAATAAAGAGCGCGTCCCTCCCGGCCAATATACATTAAAAGCAGAAGGTAACATGAATGGTCAATATACCAGTTTACCTACTGCAACATTTAAAAACATTGATAGTGTCAACATTAACGGTTCATCAGGCATCATAGTGAATACTTCCCTAGGCGCAGTGAGATTAACCGATATCGCAGAAATAGCTGGCTAATGTGTTCTGCAACAAAATAATTGAGGTGAGTATATGAGTTTCAATATTGCTTTAACTGGTTTGGCTGCGGCACAAAAAGACCTAGATGTGACGGCAAACAACATAGCTAACGTAAACACTACGGGCTTTAAAGAGTCACGCGCGGAGTTCGCGGATGTGTATGCAGCATCGGTATTTAGTTCAGGAAAAACCAAAAATGGTGACGGTGCGCAAACGACGACTGTGGCACAACAATTTCACCAAGGTTCGTTAAAATTCACCAGTAACTCTTTGGACTTAGCTATTACCGGTGAAGGTTACTTTGCGATGGCAGAAGAGTTTGGTTCGCAAGATTATGCCTATACTCGTGCTGGTGCATTTAAGTTGAACAAAGATAACTTTATTGTTGATGCTGCAGGTAACTTCTTACAAGGTTTCCCAGTTGATCCGAGCACAGGTAATAATACTTCGGTGAGTTTAAGTACCGCTAGTGCGATTCAAATTCCTGACGCTTCAGGCTCGCCGCGCGCAACAACGAATATCTATTCGTCATTTAACTTAGACTCGCGGATGACGCCACCGACTCTGCCTTTTGACCCAACAGCTGCGGCAACGTATAACAGTTCTACTTCAACGACTGTCTATGACTCACTGGGTGAGCCACATGTGTTGCAAATGTTCTTTGTTAAACAAACACCTGATGCAGCTGCTACCCCTCCGGTACTAGACAACGAGTGGGCTGTGTATGCAACGATGGACAAAACGCCGTTGATGTCAGATGGTACACTAAATAACACTACACCTTTGACACCTATTTCACAGTTCCGTTTTGACTCGAGTGGTTTGCCACAAGCGACAAAAACATTCACAGGTTCTCCTGCGACCATCACTGTAGCTGCTAATACAGGGACGACTTTCAATCCACTGTCATTACCTGGTGGTACAGGTACTGGTTTATCAACATTACTTAGTAATGGTGCGACTTTCCCAGCAGCGGTGACGATGAATTGGCGCGATGAAGCAAATACCTCAAACAAAACACCTACTCAATACGCCAGCCGTTTTGAAGTCAAAGCGCTTGAGCAAGATGGCGCGACGGTAGGTCGTCTATCAGGTATTGATATCGGTACGGATGGTAAAATTGTGGCGTCATATAGTAACGGTGATACCTCGTATTTAGGTCAAGTTGCTATGGTGCGCTTCCCGAACTCACAAGGTTTACAACAAGTTGGTAATACCTCTTGGAAGAAAAGCTTAACCTCAGGTGAGCCCATTGCTGGGGAGCCGGGTTCAGGCACTTTAGGTGCAATAAACTCTACTGCACTTGAACAATCCAACGTTAACTTGACCAACGAACTGGTTGACCTAATTAGTGCACAACGTAACTTCCAAGCGAACTCAAGAGCGTTAGAAGTGAACTCGTCGCTGCAGCAAAGTATTCTACAAATCCGTTAATTCGGATATACCCAGCAAGCCGCCGCCAGGCGGCTTTTTTCTTCCTAAATATTGTGCTTATTAAAGCGTCAAAATTTTTTGGTACGGTCCTTGCTTTATTCTCAATAAGACGATTTTTGAGGTAACAAGTTATGGACAGAATGCTATATGTCGCCATGTCAGGTGCCAAGCAAAGCTTGCGTGGCTTAGCGTTAAAAGCCAATAACTTAGCAAACGCCAATACCATAGGTTTCAAAGCCGATTTCGCGCAGGCGCGTTCAATGCAAGCATTTGGTGAAGGGTTGCCGACCCGCGTGTTTGCCATGCAAGAGAGGCCAGGCACGAATACCATGGGTGGGGCAATTACTGAAACCGGCCGAGACCTAGATATTGCCATCAGCGGCAAAGGTTGGCTGAGTGTGCAGGATGTTTCCGGTGAAGAAGCGTATACCAAAGTGGGGACGTTAAATATAACCCCAGAAGGCGCACTTATCACCAGCCATGGCCGTCAAGTTATTGGCGAAGGTGGGCCGATCATTCTGCCAATTCCTATTGATAAAATCGTGATAAGTCCAGATGGTGCTGTGCAGGTAAGACCCCAAGGCGCGCCAGCTAACTTCTTAGAAGTCGTAGACAGAATTAAAGTGATTTCGGCTGACAACAATCAGCTGGAAAAAGGCAATGATGGTTTATTTCGGCCGAAAAAAGATGCGTTAGAGGATGGTGCATGTGGATTTTGTGAAATCGCACCGGATATCAAGATTGTCAGCGGCGCGTTAGAGCTCTCTAACGTAAACCCAGTACATGAGATGGTAGATATGATCAACCATCAACGGCAGTTCGAAATGCAAGTGAAATTGATGAAGTCCGCAGAAGAAATTGATGAGCGTCACACCTCATTACTGCGTTTGGTCTAATTGAGTAAGAGGAAAATATTATGAACCCAGCATTGTGGATAAGCAAAACGGGCCTTGATGCTCAACAAACCGATATCGCGGTTATCTCGAATAACTTAGCCAACGCCAGTACCGTAGGTTATAAAAAGAGTCGCGCGATTTTTGAAGATTTACTCTATCAAAACATCAATCAACCAGGTGGTCGTTCATCACAAGACACTGAAATGCCATCCGGTTTGATGTTAGGTGCAGGTGCCAAAGTCGTTGCCAACCAAAAGAACTTTTCACAAGGTAATATGTTAAGTACTGAAAACTCACTGGACTGGATGATCCAAGGGCCAGGCTTTTTTGAAGTACAGTTACCTAACGGCAATATTGCTTATACCCGTAATGGTCAATTCACCACAGATGAAAACGGTCGAGTGGTCACTTCTGGTTCTGGTTATCCAGTACAACCAGAAATGAATATTCCAGATGACGCGCAGTCAATTACCATTTCTCGCGATGGTGAAGTCTCAGTGCGTATTACCGGTCAAGCGGAAAACGTGGTCGTTGGTCAGCTAGTCATAAGCGACTTTATTAACCCATCAGGTCTTGAGCCTATGGGTCAAAACCTCTACACCGAAACCGCGGTAAGTGGCGCACCGGTGCAAGGTAACCCAGGTGCGGAAGGGCTAGGCTCGGTCGTACAAGGTGCGTTGGAAACGTCTAACGTGAATGTGACCGAAGAATTAGTTAACTTGATTGAAACGCAGCGGATCTACGAAATGAATTCGAAAGTTATTTCGTCTGTCGACCAAATGCTTAGCTACATCAATCAACAACTTTAAGGCATTAGGGGGCTAGTATGACACGTTCATCAATCACTCAGCTTATTACTTTGACCATGCTGCTGTCTTTGACAGGCTGCGTGTCAACTCAAAACACCACTGTGTTGCAGGACGACCCATACTACGCTCCGGTCTTCCCTGAAGAGCAGAATGAGCAAATGGTAGCGACAGGCAGTTTGTTTAATGCGAACTACGCTAACGATTTATATTCTGATCGTAAAGCGCTGCGCACTGGTGACATCATTACGGTCGTACTTCGTGAAACGACCCAAGCCTCAAAAGCCGCCAATAATGAGGCGACTAAGTCAACCGATGCTAGTCTTGATCCTGTTATAGGTCTTGGTGGTAATGCGGTAAATATTGGCAGTGAAAGTCTCCAGTTTGGGATGTCAGCATCCAATGCGTTTAAAGGCGATGCCAAAACAGCCCAATCTAATAGTCTGTTTGGCAATATATCGGTCAACGTGGTTCGAGTCTTGCCGAATGGTAACTTAGTGATCCGCGGCGAAAAGTGGCTGACACTGAATACAGGTGAAGAATTTATCCGCCTTGAAGGTTTAGTCAGACCTACGGATGTTGCATCGGACAACACTGTACAGTCTAACCGCATAGCGAACGCCCGTATTCAATATTCAGGTAAAGGGCAAACCCAAGAAGCACAAGCACCGGGTTGGTTGGCAAGATTCTTCTTAAGCACTTTGATGCCGTTTTAAGATAAAGATAGGTGGGTGGGGAAGCATATGTTAAATAAATTCATTCAGGCGACGTTACTAGCGGTATTATGCCTAAGCACCACTGCGTATGCTGAACGCATCAAAGATGTCAGTATGATAGAAGGGGTGCGTTCAAACCAATTGGTCGGCTACGGTCTTGTGGTTGGTTTACCTGGCACAGGTGAGCAAAGTCGTTTTACCGAGCAAAGTTTTAAAGCCATGCTGAACGGCTTTGGCATAGGTTTACCGGATAATCTTAAGCCTAAAATCAAAAATGTCGCGGCTGTTGCCGTGCATGCGGAATTACCGCCCTTTGTAAAGCCAGGCCAAACTATTGACGTTACAGTGTCTTCAATCGGTAGCGCAGGTAGTCTGCGTGGTGGCACATTGTTGCAAACTTTCCTTAAAGGCGTGGACGGCAATGTCTATGCGATTGCTCAAGGGAGTCTTGTGGTTGGCGGCTTAGGCGCCGAAGGTGCTGACGGAAGTCGAGTTATCGTTAATACGCCAACCGTAGGTCGTATTGCCAACGGTGGTATGGTTGAACGAGCGGTTAAAAGCCCATTTACCCAAGGCGACTATATTACCTTTAACTTGAATCGCCCTGATTTCACGACGGCCAAACGTTTAGCACAAACGATTAATGATTTGGTCGGCCCAGATAGTGCCAAACCTATGGATGCGGCATCAGTCCGTGTAATCGCACCGCGCGACCCATCACAGCGGGTAGCGTATTTATCAACGCTGGAAAATCTTGAATTTAAGCCAGCGGATACCTCAGCAAAAATCATTGTTAATTCACGTACTGGTACTATCGTGATAGGTAAAGACGTGAAGTTGCAACCAGCGGCCATCACCCATGGTGGTCTAACCGTGACCATTGCAGAGCAGCAAAACGTGTCTCAACCTCTGGCTTTGTCTGAAGGCGAAACAACCGTGACTAGACAAAGTATCATTGACGTTAACCAAGATGATTCACGTGCGTTTGTGTTCAACCCAGGGGTGAACTTAGATGACTTAGTCCGTGCCATAAATGAAGTGGGTGCGGCTCCAGGCGACTTAATGGCTATCCTTGAGGCTCTTAAAGAAGCTGGGGCAATTAGCGGACAATTGGTTATTATTTAATAACTTACACTACACTCTTGGAAACCCCACAAGGTGGGGTTTTTTGTTGGCCTGAAAATTGCTTTAACCAAGTTATGTATATTAATGCGCCAATTTTCCGATGGACTTAAAACCGCTTGAAAATCAAAACGTCTTTGACCTTGGCAGTCTCAACGACTTGCGTCAGAAAGCACTGACTGCAAGACCTGGGCAAGAAGGTGATGAAGCGTTACGCAAAGCTGCACAGCAGTTTGAAGCGATTTTTACCCAAATGCTGCTGAAAAGCATGCGTGAAGCCAACGCTGCGTTTGAGGATAAAGACAGCCCGTTTAATTCCAGCGGTGTGAAGTTCTTTCAGGAAATGCATGACCAACAATTGGCTAGTGATTTGTCTAGTAAAGGCAGCTTAGGTCTTGCGGATCTGATTGTTCAGCAACTTGCACCTAATGGCAAAGACTACAAACCAGCCAGTGTGCTGCGTAGTGACGCCGAATTACCCAATGCAAAAACGTTACAACGTCAAAAGCCTGACAGTATGCCAAGTATGCAAACTGTGGTTGCAGCAGCAGAGGCGAGCGCGCCAGCTATGGCTAAACCTGCTGACTTTAACACGCCAGAAAGTTTTATCGAGCAAGTGTGGCACTACGCGAAAGATGCGGCGAAGAAGATAGGTTTAAACCCTGCGGTGATGGTAGCGCAAGCAGCGCTTGAAACGGGGTGGGGTAAGCATGTTATCCAAAAAGCGGATGGCTCAAGCTCTAACAACTTATTCAACATTAAATCTGACTCAAGTTGGCAAGGTGATAAAGCACAAAAGCAAACGCTCGAATTTGAGCAAGGTTTACCTGTCAAAAAACAAGCGCATTTCCGCGCTTATGACTCAATTAAAGACAGTGTGGAAGATTTCGTCGACTTTTTACAAAGTAACCCACGTTATCAACAAGCGCTGGAAAATACGCATAAGCCTGAGTCGTTTTTAGATGCGTTACAACAAGCCGGTTATGCGACCGATCCGAATTATGCCACTAAGATCAAAAACGTTTTAATGCGTGGTGAGTTTAAAGAAATGCTAGGTGGTATTGTGCGTCGAGGAGTGAACTAAGATGTCATATGATTTACTCAATATTGGTGCGTCTGGGATCAGGGCTAACAGCCAATTATTACAAACTACCAGTAAAAACATCTCGAACCTGAACACTCAGGGCTATGTTCGTGAGCGCACTGAATATAGCACTATGATTGGCGACCAACTTGGTCGTGGCGAAACAGTACGCTTGATCAATGAGTTTGCTGTTAAGCAGCTCAATCGTGACCTTGCCAATAAAACCTACTATGACCAATTCGTCAGCGAAGCATCAAGAGTCGATAATCTATTTGCCGAAGATTCGAGTTCTTTGTCTACCAGCATCAACAAATTGTTTAATCATTTGCAAGAGGCCATGAACCAGCCTGCATCATCAGTTAATCGAGGCTTGTTTTTTACTGGCGCGCAAAACCTAGTTGACCAAATGGACAGACTGTCAGGGATTGTGCTTGATCAAAAAAACACCGTAAATGAGCAATTAGCGATATTCTCTGAAGAGGCTAATAGCCTTATTAAGAATATTTCGGATCTCAATAATAAAATCACCACTTTTCAGAGCCCACAAGCCCAGCAAGCGAATAGTGCGGTTTATAACGAGCGCGACTTGGCGATTAAAAAACTTGCAGAGCTAGTGGATATTGAAACCTTAGATGGCAGTAATGGGCAAAAGTTGGTTTTTTTAGGTACAGGGCAATCTTTAGTCATGGAAGAAGGGGCGTTTAATCTCTTCTCAACCAATGGCGACCCTGATCCAAACTTCAAAGAATTAACCTTAGATGTCAGCGGTGCGCAAGCGGTTGCCCTAGAACTCAATCCAGCAAACCTTAAAGGTAAAATTGGTGGCTTGTTAGCGTTTCGAGATGAAATACTGATCCCTGCACAAAATCAGCTAGGGCAAATGGCGATTTCTATTGCTGATGCTTTTAACCAGCAAAACCATTTGGGTCTAGATCTAGATGGCAACTTAGGTGGCGACCTATTTAACATCCCAACGGTCGGTGCTTATGCGTATAAAGCGAATACGGGCAGTGCAACTATCTCAGCGACTTTGGAAGCCGGTGAAGGGAAGAAGATCCCAGCCAATGACTTTTTGATTGAATATGTCAATGCAACGCAAGTCTCGGTAACTGCGTTGGATAATCGTGGCAATCCAGTTGGTAATGCACAAACATTTAATATCGGTGCGCCACCAAGCACAATTAACTCAGCTAATTTAGCGGCGCCATCAACCGATGCATTCGGCTTAGAACTCAATATCAGTGCAGGTGGTGCGGTTGGCGATAAATTCTTAGTAAAACTCAACAGTGAAGCCGCTGGGAATTTGTCGCTTGCGACTACCCGTGCTGAGCATTTAGCGCTTGCCTCACCGGTTCGTGCCAGCTCAGCGGCCGGTAACACCAGTTCAGCTTCGTTGACAACGGGTACAGTAACTAACACCGGAACGGGTAGTAATTTCTCAGGTACGCCACCGACGTTTACGGATGGACCTATCACGATTACTAAAACAGCTAACGCTAATGAATACACAATCTCAGATGCATCTGGCAGCGTGACATTTACTACCTCAGGTAATAGCAAAAATATCTTGGCTCAGGCTGGTGCGCCTTTTAATACTTACGGTTTTGACTTTGATTTAGAAGGGCAGGCGGCGACGGGTGACAGTTTTACTATTGAGTTTAATACCGGTGGTTATGATGATAACCGTAATGGCTTAGCTTTGGCCAATTTACAAAATGCTGAACTGGTGCGTCACAATGTAGTGAGCTCAGCAAATACCGATAACTTAAAAACTTTTAATGAGTCGTTTGCCAAATTAGTCACCGATGTCGGGGTAGTAACCAGCCAAGCGAAAACAAATGGCGCGGCTTTTGCAGCATTAGCGGAACAATCAGAAGCTTGGTATGAGTCCTTATCGGGGGTCAATTTAGATGAAGAAGCGGCAAACTTGTTACGATTTCAGCAATCTTATTCGGCATCTGCACAGATCATCAGTGCAGCACGGGCCGTGTTTGACACCTTGTTAAGTGCTGCGAGGTAATTATGCGTCTTTCAAATAATATGATGTATCAGAATAGCTTAAGCTCTATTTTGAACAACCAATCAGAAGTGAATAAAGCGTCGATGCAGGTTAATACGCAGAAACGCGTGTTGTCTGCTTCGGATGACCCATCGGCCACAGCCCGAGCTATGTTGTACTCAGACCGAATTCAAACCAATGAGCAATACGACAAAAACTTGACCATGCTGAATGGTCGTTTGAATACTCAAGAAAGTGTCTTGAAAAACATTAAAACCTCGCTGGAACAAGCTTATACTTTGGCTATTCGTGCGGGTAACGGCAGTGTGACGGATATCGATAAAGATTCCATCGCGCAAGAGATTAAGTCTATCCAAGATGCGGTAATGGACTTGATGAATGCCAAGTCAGAAGATGGGCGTTATATTTTTTCTGGTTATCAAGACAATACGCAAACTTACAGCCAAGACCCCAATACGGGTAAGTTTGTTTATAATGGTGACCAAGGTCAGCACAAGATTAAAGTGGCGGAAGGGGTTGAAATTCGCTCCAGTGACAATGGCTTTGACGTCTTTGAAAAAGCCCAATCTCGCTTAAATGTCACCAGTAACACTGCCACTGTGGGTGGTGCACTGACTAGTGGCTCAGTTTATGTAACGGAACAAGGTGAGTTTAACAAGTTTCACCAAACTTACTACAACGCTGACCCAACAGCACCAGCAACTGCCAATGACTTTCAAATTACGCTCGGGGCTGGTAATACGTACACCCTGACTCAAGATGGTGCCACTGTACAGTCAGGTACTTATACAGATAACAAAATTAGTATTGGCGGCATGGAAATCGAATTTGCCGGTGGTACAACAGGAACTGTCGACTTTTCTTTGGCAGCACCAAAAAAAGATAATGTCTTAAATACCTTGGAAGATTTGTATCAAGGATTGTTGACACCTGGCACGTCAACTAAAGATATGGAACAAATTATTGCAGATGCCATAGTTGGTTTGGATAATGCGAAAAACCAAGTCTCATATTCTCAAGCTTCACTTGGTGGACGCTTAAATACCGCGAAGCAAATTAGTCAGGCAAACGCTGATTTGGATATCAACAACAAATCGGCTAAGGCCGACATTCTTGAATTGGATATGACCGAAGCTATCACCAACCTCAAGAAACATGAAACGGCTTTACAAGCTTCGCAAGCGACTTTCGGCCGCTTGTCTAATCTCTCGCTTTTCGATTACATCCGTTAATTGACATACCGCCAGAAAACAGGCGGTATGTCTTCACTTCTTCATTTTTTATTCTTTCGCATCTGATACTAAAGGGAAAATTATTGCCGCTGGCTAAGTTTTTCCGCAGCGTCATATTTCCGACACTTGAAAGTTTATAGAATTTTATGAAGTAAAAGTTCTTTTATTTCAATGCATTAAAAAATATTTAAAATTTATCCTAAAGGATTTTTCGCCCTATCCGATAAATTAGGTAAGCGGGCTGATGGTAAAAACAAAGCGCTTGAGGCCCTTACCAACTGTTTGAGAGAAAACATTAAGTTTAAGGTGGGAGAAATATCATGGCACTTTATGTAAATACTAACGTAAGTTCATTGAATGCTCAAAGACAATTAAGCCAATCAGGTAATTCACTTGACGTATCATTCAAGCGTTTATCATCAGGCTTCCGTATTAACAGTGCAGCTGACGATGCCGCAGGTCTACAAATTGCTGACCGTTTATCGTCACAAATTAATGGCTTAGATCAAGGTAACCGTAACGCAAATGACGGTATCTCACTTGCTCAAACAGCTGAAGGTGCACTAGACGAAGTAACTTCTATGTTCCAACGTATCCGTACATTGGCGCAACAAGCTTCAAACGGTTCGAATACTGATGAAGACCGTTTAGCGATTCAAGAAGAAATTCGCTCACTGTCATCAGAAGTTAACCGTATCGCAGTAGATACTACGTTTGGTGGTCAGAATCTTTTGGATGGCAGCTATGATGCAAACTTCCAAGTAGGTGCTGATGCAGTTCAAACAATCGGTTTTAGTATGAAAACAGTAGGTGGAACGACTAACGGTTCTAATACTCTAACTGCAAATGGTGGCTTTACAATGTCAGGAATCGCTGGTGTTGCATCAGCAGTAACTGGTAAATCAATGAGCACTCTTGCTGCTGGTATCAGTAACGTAGGTACGGGTGTGACCGCAGCAACAGCTGGTTTCACCAATATGGCCGCAACAGTAATCAGCGTATCTTCACAAGAGAACGCACAGCAAGTGTTAGCTGCGATGGATTCAATGATTGCAGTGGTAGACAAAAAACGTGCAGAACTTGGTGCTGTACAAAACCGCTTCCAATCAACGATTCGTAACCAGTCTAATATTTCTGAGAACTTATCAGCTGCGAAATCTCGTATCAAAGATACTGACTTTGCACAAGAAACTGCAAACTTAACAAAAATGCAAATCCTACAACAAGCTAGCCAAACGATTTTGAGCCAAGCGAACCAACGTCCACAGGCTGCGTTAAGTCTTCTAGGATAATAGGCAAGTAGGTAAGTAAGTGTCCGTGCTGGATGGGGTATTTAGCACGGACACCGAATTGGATGATAAAGCGGAGGAGCTTATAATCCAAAAGTGTTCATCAATTCAATGAACAAGTTAATGTAAGCATATACTATGCCAACTTAACAAAAAAATTTTGACACTCACTCTCAAACATTTAAAAGGGGCATGCCAGTGCCCCTTTTCCTTCTTAGAAAACCCCCTATATTTCATTACTTAATTATTCTTTATCCTTTTCTTTTGAGCCACGCTCATGCGCTTTGTGGAAGAAAGGTTATTCGGATTTGATATATTTTTGCCGATAAAAAATACTTTGGCCTAGAAATTGCTTTTACTTATTCGACGACAAGTTTACGGCGCGAAGTGGCAACCTGAGGCAATAAATTGCCTGTGATTGCCTCACGAAATTGCCGCTTTGTTAGACAGATTAACGGTGGTTACCCACCCAGACTTGTAAGAAATAAGAGAGTGAATTATGGCTTTATTTGTAAATACTAACGTCAGTGCGATTAACGCACAGCGTCAATTAACAAACTCTGGTAATGAACTAGATACTTCTTTTAAACGTTTATCATCTGGTTTGAGAATCAACAGTGCGGCAGACGATGCGGCTGGTTTGCAGATCTCTGACCGTCTAAGTTCCCAAATTATGGGCCTTGAGCAAGGTAACCGTAACGCGAATGACGGTATTTCGCTTGCACAAACGGCGGAAGGTGCGATGGAGGAAATAACTTCTATGTTCCAGCGTATCAGAACGCTAGCACAACAAGCAGCCAACGGCTCAAATACTGATGAAGATCGCTTGGCAGTTCAAGAGGAAATTAGACAACTTGCCTCAGAAGTAAATCGTGTCGCTAGCGATACGACTTTCGGTGGTCAGAATCTTTTGAATGGTCAATATGAAGCAAACTTTCAAGTAGGTGCTGATGCAATACAAACTATTGGTTTCAGTATGAAGTCAGTTGGTGGCACTGCCAACGGTAATAACTCTTTAACAGCTGCTGGCGGCTTTACTATGTCAGGTATTGCCAGTGTGGCTAGTGCTGTTGGCGGCAAGAGTATGTCTGTGCTTGCCGCAGGTATCAGTAACGTAGGAACTGGCCTAACAGCAACGACAGCTGGTTTCACTAATATGGCTGCGACTGTCATTAGTGTTTCTTCACAAGTTAATGCTCAACAAGTAATGGCAGCAATGGACGCTATGGTTGCGGTAGTTGATAAAAAACGTGCTGAACTTGGTGCGGTGCAAAACCGTTTCCAATCTACTATTCGTAACCAAGCAAATATTTCGGAGAATTTAGCATCTGCGAAATCTCGAATTAAAGATGCTGACTTTGCCTTAGAAACGGCGAAATTAACCAAAAACCAAATTTTACAACAAGCTAGCCAAACCATATTAGGTCAAGCAAATCAAAGACCTCAAGCGGCATTGAGCTTGTTACAAGGTTAATTTTAAAAAAATTACAAATAAAGCTAAAGCTTCTGCTTTATCCGTCGATACAAGAATTAGAGAACTATCACTCTAGGACTCTAATCCGGGTGATTAGCTGGGTAGGGGTATCCCGCTAATCGCCTCTGACAATGATAAAGCGGAGGCTATTATGGCTTTATATGTAAATACCAATGTGAGTTCTTTGAACGCACAACGTCAATTAATGAACTCTGCGGGTTCATTAGACACATCATTCAAAAGACTTTCGTCTGGTTTTCGTATTAACAGTGCGAAAGACGATTCTGCAGGTATGCAAATTGCGAACCGTCTAACTGGTCAAATCAACGGTTTAGACCAAGGTATTCGTAATGCGAATGATGGTATTTCTCTTGCGCAAACTGCAGAAGGCGCGCTGGATGAAACAACTCAAATGTTCCAACGTATTCGAACCCTTGCGCAACAAGCTTCAAATGGTTCAAATACAGATGAAGACCGTTTGGCACTTCAAGAAGAAATTCGCTCGTTAGCTTCAGAAGTTAACCGTGTTGCTCAGGACACCACTTTCGGTGGTCAGAATTTGTTAGACGGTACTTATGATGCTAATTTTCAAGTAGGTGCTGACGCAGTACAAACAATCAGTTTCAGTATGAAATCCGTAGGTACATCTGCTAACGGCTCTAACACTCTTACCGCAAATGGTGGTTTCACTATGTCTGGTATCGCAGGTGTTGCTTCGGCCGTAACTGGTAAATCAATGAGTACTTTAGCTGCAGGTATCAGTTCTGTAGGGACTGGTGTCACTGCCGCAACGGCTGGTTTTACGAACATGGCAGCAACTGTAATTAGTGTGTCTTCTCAAGAAAATGCTCAGCAAGTACTCGCTGCGATGGATTCAATGATTGCAGTAGTAGATAAAAAACGTGCTGAACTAGGTGCGGTTCAAAACCGATTTCAATCTACCATACGTAACCAATCTAACGTACAAGAAAACCTATCTGCTGCACGTTCTCGTATTCAGGATACTGATTTCGCGCAAGAAACAGCTAACTTGACGAAAATGCAGATTCTACAACAAGCAAGTAGCTCAATCTTGAGTCAAGCAAACCAACGTCCACAAGTAGCGTTGTCATTACTTGGCTAGTTGATATAGTCGCCAAATTCAGGTCCAATTTGCCTGAATTTGGCCTATACTCTAGTATGGTGATTTTTATTCTGGAGGCTCTCTATGAAAGAAGTCGCAGTTACTGCTTCTCATAGCCCTGTGGAATTGCAATTAGGGCAAAGAGATGATAGGCGCAGTGTAACACTCCGACCCATTGAAGTTGTAGAAAAAGCTACAAAGTATGGTGCGGAAGAAGATGAAGCTAAATCTAAAGATGCTTTGTCTGATGGAACACTAATTGCTGAGGTAAAAGAAAACCTCGAGAAATTGAATAAGTACATACCGGTGACATCAACCAATTTATCATTTGAATTTGATGAGTCTGGTGATCCTCCGTTTATCCGTGTTGTAGACAAAGAAAACGAAGAAGTTATTCGCGAAATCCCTTCGAAAGAATTCCGCGAAGTTGCTAAGGCTTTAGACGAGCTTGCCGATAAGTTATCAGGTAAAGGGCTGTTGTTTAATCAGTCGGCATAAGCCAATAGGAGTTTAGTATGCCATTAATTACATCTGCTGGGATTGGCTCAGGCTTAGATTTGGAAAGTATCATTTCAGCATCTATTTCTGCTGAGCGTACGCCAAAGTTACAAAGCTTAGTTAAAAAGCAAGAGTCTTTGAAAGTTGAGCTCTCGTCCATAGGTGAAGTTAAGTCCGCGGTATCTAAACTTCAAGACACCATCAAAAAATTGGCAGATCTCGAGAATTTTGGTAAGCGCAAAGCAAATATTACCCAGCCATCGTCGGGTGACATTATTTCGGTTACACCAACATCAGATATTTCTGTTGGTAATTTTAAGGTTGCGGTCAAACAGCTTGCACAAGGGAGTAGAGCCGTTTCAACTGATGGGGCCTTTGCGGACTCTAGCGCAGTTGTTTCTGCATCTGGTGGTACGCTTACTTTTGCCGCTGGAGCAGACAAAACCTTCGATCTTGCGGTGACAGCTGGCATGACTTTGGCTGAGCTCCGAGATGCTATCAATGACTCGAGTACTAACTTTGGTGTAACGGCCAATATTGTCAATACTGGTGGTGTAGAGGGGTCTAAGTTAGTTTTGACTTCTAATGTCACTGGTGAGGGTAATGATTTAGTTATCACCAGTGATACATCAGAATTAGATGCGATAGAAACCTACGACGAAATTACCAACCCGACGGGTGGTATGGTTATTAATCAAGATACTGATAAAGCTCAAAACGCTATTATCACTGTGGATGGATTACAAGTTACCAGCGCTACCAATACCTTCAAAGATGCTGTACAAGACATGACTATTACTGCGAAACAAAAAAGCGAAGAAAATGCAGGTGTGTTTGAAACAGCCAAGTTGAGTGTTGAGTACGATAGAGAATCAGTCACGACACTCATTGATGAGTTCATTGCAAACTACAACAATCTTGTTGGAAACATTGGGTTTCAAACTCGTATTGGCAAGCCACTCAATGGCGATGCTTCGATGAGGGCGTTGAGTGACCAATTAGTGAACTCTTTATCAACTGCTTTAACGGATGCTGGTCCATTTGGTTCAATATTTGATATTGGTCTAGGCATTAAGAAAGATGGTTACTTGGAAAAGTCATCTTTAGTTCGAAGCTTGAATGATGCGATGGATGAGAATTTTGATGATATTGGCAAGGCTTTTGCAGGTGAAAATGGCGTTGCAAAAAAAATGGAGTCGTTGCTTGCTAACTATATCGATTCTGATGGATTGCTCAAAAAACGCGAAACAGATCTGAATGAACGGATTAAAGATGTTGATGATGACAAAATTAGTCTCGATCGACGTATGGTGGATCTTGAGGCAAGTTTGCGCAAAAAATACGCAGGTTTAGATGTGTTGTTAGCCCAAATGCAGCAAACTCAAGCTTCCTTAGGCGCACAGTTGGCCAGTTTACCTGGGTTTACAAAAGCTAAATCTTAAAGGAGCCGAATATGTATAATGCAAGAGTAAAAAATTATCAGAAAGAAGCACTTAAAACCCGAATAGCGGGTGCCGACCGCTACGAAATTATTCAAATGCTTATGGCGGGTGCTTTAGAGCGTCTAGTCTATGCCAAAGTGGCAATTGAAAAACGGCAGTTTGAGGCGAAAGCAGAACATATTTCTCGAGCTTCAGCGATTCTTGAAGCGTTAAGGGGTTGCTTAGATTTTAATGTCGGCGGTGAAGTTACGGAGAATTTATATGCTTTATATTCGTACATGCTCGACAAATTAGTAGACGCTACTATTGAGAACAATACTGCTTATGTAGATGAAGTGTCCACACTTCTTAAAGAAATCAAATCTGCTTGGGATGCCATCCCGTTTGATGTAAGAGCTCAAACGTTAAATGGTAATGAGAGCAGTGCTAGTGTCGGCTAATATTGATCTATTGACGAAAAAGCTTCTTGAAGAAGATTTCGAGCGGTTTAGCGAGATTTTTGAATTGGTAAAGGCGGAAATTGACGCAGCACTTGCTGATCCCGCCAAGTTACTAGCTAATCGCGAGTCACTTATTTATATCCATGAACAATTTGACCAAGTTATAAATATGACGCAAGATTCTAAGCATCAGATTAGAAAGCAACTTATTTCTTTGAAGAACTCTTCTAAAAATCTCCAAAAGTACAAATCAATATGAGTAATAACGAAATATTTTCTAAGCAAGAAGAACTTACCTCTCTAGAGGGAATGCTTGCTCAAGCCGTGTACAAACACGAGCGTGAGGCTATTTTTGCAGAAGTTGCAAACCTTAGATTCGAAAAAAATCTTAAGGCTTTCAAATCGTATTTTCCTGAAATATATGAAAAGTACCTAACCTATCAGCCATCTGAGAAGTTTGAGCTAATAGTCAATGAGAACGGAACTGCTAATATCATTGATTATGACTCTGGCCTTCCTATCTATTCTGACGATCCTAAAGGTCAAGCAGCAGAGCAAGTGAAGAAAAATATAGACGCTCCGATACTTGGTATGACAGATCACTCGAAAGTTGCCTTGCTTGAGAATGATTCTGGCTTCACTCATATTGATTTAATGAGAAGTGTTGGTCAGATCTATAACGAAACAAAATCAAACTTATCTATTTTTAAAAAACTGGGAAAAAGCATTCCAAGTATTATGGTCTTTGGAATTGGGCTTGGTTATCACTTAGATGGTATACTGACCGCTTGCAAAGCTGGCTATGTTAATTTTTTTGAGCCAAACGAAGATTACTTTTTTGCTAGTTTATTTGTTATCGATTGGAATGCTTTACTGACAAAAATCGATGAAAATGGCAGCTTTTTGTATTTGGGGATCGGATTAAAAGAAGAAGAAATTTATGAACAATTTTATTCACGCTCTCGCGCTGTTAGTGTTGCTTCAATTTCTCATGCATGGTTTTATCAACATTACCCCTCTGTGAATGTAAATAAATGGATTTCTGAGTTTAGAAATAATTATCATCAGTTTTTTGCAGGTTTTGGCTTTTTTGACGACGCGGTGATGGGTCTTGCGCATTCTGTAGGAAACTTTGATAATAACCTGCCCTATCTCTACAACAAGACTTTAGACGACGCTTTACTTGAAGATATTCCGGTGTTCATTGTTGCGAATGGTCCGTCTCTTGACAAAGAAATGGAGTTCATTAAAAACAACCAAGATAAAGCAATTGTTTTTGCATGTAATTCGGCTTCAACAGCGCTTGTTAGGCATGGTATCATGCCAGATTTTCATGTTGCGTTAGAACGGACGGAATCTACATATCATTTCTTAAAAGAACATGTTCCAGAGGAAAGTCGTAAGAAAATAAACCTATTGATTACTAATGTAATGAATCCAAAGGTTGCGTCGCTCTTTGGTTGGGCTGGTGGTTCGCTAAAGCCTGGTGAAGCTGGATCTCAGGTCATTCAATTAGCCCAATACAGAAAAGATCAACGAGTGATTAATACGCTGTCATTCTGTAATCCTCTGGTAGGTAATACGGCGTTAAGTTATGCATGTCATCTTGGTTTTAAGCAAATTTATTTGTTTGGTGTGGACAATGGTTATGTTGATAAAGAACACCATCATTCAAAATCTAGCTTTTATTACGATGATAAAGGTAAAACCAAAGTTCAACCATTTAAGGTTGGCCATGATTTTGTGGTACCAGGTAATTTTAGAGAAACAGTATTAACTGATCAGTTTATGCATGTGGGTAATGTGCAAATGGGTCGTTTACTACAATCGTTTCAAGGTAAGGGAATAACAGTATTTAATTGCAGCGATGGTAGTCGCATTGAACATACTATTCCTTTGCATTCAACCGACATAATTCTTAATGAGCGTGTAATTGATAAACCGAGTCTAGTTGACTATGTAAAAAACAATAAATTCAGCAACTTTGATCTAAAAGATGAAGTAGAGAAGCTATTGTGTATTGATGAGTTTGAACAATTTTGCCGAGTCATTGTTGATATTCTTGAGCAACCGATTACTGATAGGACAGAAGCCCTAGAAACCCTGTTAGAAAGCTTAAGGTACATATATTCCTTTAGAAATTCTGCACAGCACTTAGGTCTGTATTTCTTGATTGAGGGAGAGGCTTTGTATATGACTACTATTTTACTCTCTCTGCTCTATAATTTTGGAAATGACGATGAAATTGTGCCTTACTTCTCAAAAGCATTAGAGGAATGGTGTCGATACCTTTCAGTTGCACCTGAATTTTATCGAAACAACGTCCGAATCTATAAGTAAAGCATGTGTGCCTTAAAATCTATCTTGGATGTGTTAATATGAAAATTCATACCGAACGGTTTTATTTAAGGCCATTAACAAAAAATGATGCATCGCAAGAATATTTGTCATGGTTTACCGATCCGATTGTTAAGTGTAACATCAAGTCATCTCACCAGACATTAGCTGAGTTAAGGGCATTTCTAGAAAGCAAATGTAACGCTTCCAATATTTTGTTCTTAGGTATTTTCACCAAAGACAACCGCCATATTGGCAATATCAAATTTGAGCCAGTCGATGAGATAAAGCAGCATACCGTAATGGGAATATTAATTGGCGAAGCAAGCTGGCGTGGGCAAGGGGTGGCTGGTGAGGTTATTCCTGCTGCATGTGAATGGCTAAGAGCAAATCGAAAGATTAAAACGGTGGGACTTGGTGTTGAACCGCACAATTTACCGGCGATTAAAGCTTATCAGCACATTGGGTTTGTTAAAGCGACAGAACAACCACATGATGATTTTATTGTCATGCTCTTAAACCTGAATCAATAATAATTATATCAACAATCTGAAGGTAATTTTAATGCCGGCTTTAAACCAGCGGTGTTTCAGATAACAGGTGACCTATGGCGTTTTACGAAGAAACAGAATCTTTTTACAGTGATTTATTTGACGAACTCTTTCCGATACTTCGTTCTATAACTGGCCCTGGCCTACGTCAAAGTTACGACATACTCTCGCGTTACATGCCTCTTGAATATGATTCGTTTCCTTCAGGAACTAAGGTATTTGATTGGACAGTCCCTCAGGAGTGGCACTGCCAAGAGGCTTATTTGCTTGACCCTGATGGGGTTAAAGTCGCAGACATGGCGCGATTAAATATCGAAGTTGTAAATTATTCTGAAGCAGTGGATATGGAACTCTCGCTTGAAGATTTACAAGCACATATTTACAGCTTGCCGGAAAAACCAGATGCAATCCCTTATGTAACAAGTTACTACAAAAAGCGCTGGGGGTTTTGCATGTCGGAAAAAACAAGACAAGCGCTTAAACCGGGTAAGTATCGCGCGGTAATTAATAGCCAATTTATTGATGGTCAATTAGATATTGCGCAAACAGTATTACCGGGTTCCAGTGATAAAGAAGTTTTAATCAGCTCTTATTTATGCCACCCCTCACTTGCAAATAATGAGTTAAGCGGCCCTTTGGTATTACTTGGACTCTATCATCGGATTAAAAAATGGTCACACAGAAGATACAACTATCGTTTTATATTAAATCCAGAAACGATTGGTAGTCTCTGTGTGCTATCTAAGTTAGGCACGCATTTTAAAAAAAATCTGGTGGCCGGTTTAGTGATTAATTGTATGGGGGGAGACCCCGCAGAACTGGTTTTTAAACATAGCCGTAATGACAATGGCTTACTAGATAAGCTGCTGTATCATTTGAATAAACATGACTTTAAGCACGGCAATATAGCATTTAGCCCATTAGGCGGCTCGGATGAGCGGCAATACAATTCTCCAGGATTTCAGCTACCTGTGTGTTGTGTCAGCCGTAGTTTTCATGTTGGTTATTATGAGTACCATACGTCATTAGATACCAAAGAGTACATGGGCATTGCACCGCTCCTTGATAGCATAGATAAATTAGAGAAAATCTTCTTGGCGTTAGAACAAAGTGCGACCTTTGTGAACACCCATCCCTATGGTGAGCCTAACTTGGGGAATCGAGGTTTGTATCCAACCTTGAGCTTTTATCGTGAAGAACAAACTAAGCAGTTAGAGCAACTTAATCACATTATGATGCTGCTAAATTACAGTGATGGCAGTAAAGATACAGTTGAGATTGCCGATTTATATGGATGTAGTGTAGTTGATATGCAGTGGGCGATAGAAGCATTGGAATCTCATCAACTCCTAGTAATGAAGTAGCCTTGGCGAGGCGTTATAGCAGAGTACCGTTGATGAATCAGTCATTGATATGTGAACGTTTTCCAGAACGCGTGGCCGTAATCTCGGAAAACGGACTTGAAGTTACCTATCGGCAATTACGGGGCGAGATAGAAAGCGTGGCGAAGTATCTCGCACCGCGCAGTGTGATTTTTATTCAAGGTGAAAATCATTTTCAGAGTTTGTTGTATTATCTTGCTGCTCTAGAAAGTGGTGTGGTGCCGTTGATGCTTTCACATGAGCTCTCAGAGCTGAGATTGCAAGAACTTGTCGACACCTATCAACCCAGATACATAGTGCGGTTGGCTGAAAGGGAATTGGCCGGGTTTGTTGAAAAGGTGCGCCACGATGGTTATGTACTTTTAGAATCGGAGCGTGTTCAAAGTCAAACTATTCATCCTGAACTGGCATTTTTGGCAACCACGTCAGGCACCACAGGATCGCCAAAGTTGGTTCGATATACGCGCAAAAACCTACTTGCGAATGCCGCGGATATCGCGACTTACCTAAGTTTAGACGAAAATGAGCGTGCCATTCTACACTTGCCCATTCACTATTCATTTGGTCTATCAATCATCAATAGTCATTTATACGTGGGTGCATCAATTGTTTTAACGCGAAAAACGGTAATGCAAAAGGAATTTTGGGATGAGATGCGCCGTCATCGGGTAACCAGTTTCTCTGGTGTTCCTTTTCATTACGAAACACTCGTGCGACTCAAGCTTGCAGAGTTGGCGTTACCGGATTTGAAAACTTTTACGTTAGCCGGTGGCAGACTAAGTGAAAGTAAAATGGCGTTGTTTGCCAAACAATGTCTTGATCTAGGTTTACAGTTTTGGCCAATGTATGGTCAAACGGAAGCTTCACCTCGGATCTCATACTTAGAGCCAGACTTTGTTATGGCTAAGTTAGGCAGTATTGGCAAGGCTGTGCCAAGTGGTAAGCTGTGGATCCGTTCAGAATCAGGACAAGACATCACGGCAACCGGTGCAATTGGTGAACTGGTTTATGAGGGAGAGAACGTCTGCTTAGGCTACGCACAAACGCTTGCTGACCTGAGTTTAGGTGATGAAAAGTGCGGTGTATTGTTTACTGGGGATTTAGCCAAAGCGGATGAAGAAGGGTTCTTTTACTTACAAGGCCGCATTAAACGTTTTATCAAAGTGTTTGGTAAACGAGTTTCTCTCGATCACGTTGAGCAAATGTTAGTTGGTATGGGGCTGCAAGTTTTAGTTGGTGGTACTGATGATAAACTGGTCGTCGGTATCGTAGACGAAGGCCAATTAGATACAACTACACTGCGAAAGCAAATAGCTGAACTGGTTCATGTTAATTTTACCGCAATTACAATTAAGCCCTTTAGCGCGTTTCCGAGACTTGAAAACGGTAAGGTGAACTACCAATGTCTTTTGACGAAATAAATAAGGCGTTGTTGGAGTGGCCATTATATGAGTGGTCACATGAAAAGAAGCAAGCTCACTTTATTCCAGTGCTTAATAAGCTCACACAAAATCATGTTGAACGCTGTGTTGAGTATCGGCGGCTGTTGACAGTCACTGCAAATCTCAGTTGCTTAGAAGCACACGCTTTGGATGAAGTCTTTCCGTTGCCAGTGCGGCTGTTCAAACTTCAACGGCTGAAAAGCGTTGCAGATAGCAATGTTGTCAAAACCATGATGTCATCAGGGACTTCTGGTAGTACGCCTGCAAAAATTTACCTCGATAAAACAACCAGTCATTTGCAAACGAAAATTCTTGCCAAAATTATGTCGTCGCTATTAGGTAAAGCGCGCTTGCCTATGTTGATAGTGGATTGTCCTGCAACGGTAAAAAACCGCCATCAATTCTCGGCCAGAACTGCGGGTATCCTCGGATTTTCCATGTATGGGCGGGACCTGACGTATGCGCTTAATGACGATATGTCGGTCAATTGGGAAGCATTAAACAGCTTTTGTGATAAGTATCACGATGAGCCATGCATTGTGTTTGGTTTTACCTATATCGTCTGGCTGCATTTCATTCAAGCGTTACAAGCGGTGAAGCCTTTATCATGCCAACTCCCAAAAGCCATATTATTGCATGGTGGGGGATGGAAAAAACTACAACAACAAGCAGTCAGTAAAGCAGAGTTTAAAGCCGTGATCGCGGATGTGCTTGGCACGCCTCATGTGCACAATTATTACGGTATGGTTGAGCAAACAGGCTCAATTTTCCTAGAATGTGATGAAGGACATTTTCACTGTTCAGTTTGGTCAGACGTGTTAGTGAGAGATCCTGTCACGCTCAAAGTGTGTCCTAATGGTGAAACGGGTGTCTTACAGCTGTTTTCGCTTATTCCACAGAGTTATCCGGGCCATGCGATATTGACTGAAGACATCGGTAAAATCATTGGTGAAGACACCTGCCCATGTGGTAGAAAAGGCAAATACTTTAGTGTTGATGGTAGGCTTAAAAAAGCGGAAATAAGAGGTTGCAGTGACACATTTAGACGCGAATAAATTAGCCAATGCAAAAGTATTGGTTGGTAACCTTAACGCATTTTCTAATTCGCCTACTGTAATTTGGCAGCCGCAGAGGATTGCGTTGCTTGGCCGTCTATCCCAAGCATTACGCAGTCATGATGAAGTACGGGCATTTCCAGAATTAATGGCATTTGCCTTTTGGTGTCGTCAGTCGCGGTTAGAAAAAATAGCGACCTTATTGCACAGTAAAGAAACGCCTCAGCTCGCAATGGGATTGGGGTTGGTGTTACATATTTGCCCTTCAAACGTCCCCGTTAATTTTTTGTATTCCTTGGCGTTTTCTTTATTAGCTGGTAATACCAATGTGCTGCGGTTGTCATCCAAAAATGAGCCACTTTATGAAATTGCCATTACGCAGTTGAATCGTATACTAGCAGAGCCTGAATTCAGCAATATGCAGGCGCAATTATTAGTGCTGCAATATGGTCATGATGATGAGATTAATGCGTATCTCAATCAGCAAGCGGATGCCCGGATAGTATGGGGGGGGGATGAGACAGTACAACGATTTAGGCATTATCCCAGTAAAGCGCGCGCGCGCGAAATCGCTTTTCCCGACCGGTATTCATTATGTGGGTTGGATGCTGAGTCTATTCTGGGTCAGACTGAGAGTGAACTAAGTAAACTCGCTAATGCCATTTACAACGACATTTATATTATGAACCAAGCGGCGTGTTCATCACCTCAACTCATTGCTTGGGTGGGCTTAGATGCGACAATTCAAGCTGCCAAAGCGCGGCTTTGGCCACAACTCGAAAATATTGCCCAGGAAAAATTTGCGCTTGAAGATATTCAGGTCATGAATAAATATGTGGATATGTGTAATACGGCTATATCTCATCCATCACTTGAACAAGTGGAGTGGGATTCTCCTTGGTTAACACGCTATCAAATTAGTCATTTGACGACGCAGCAGTCCAGTTTTCGAGGCTATTTTGGTGCTTTGTATGAAGTTTCATTAACATCCCTGTCAGAGCTCAGAGATGTTATTGACGAACGGGTACAAACACTCAGCTATTTCGGGTTTTGCAAAGCTATGCTTACCTCGTTTGTGATTGATAATCAACTTCGTGGTATTGACCGTATTGTGCCAGTTGGGCAGGCGCTTGAAATGGACTTTGTGTGGGATGGATATGATATAATTAAAACACTATCTAGAGTCATAACAATACGTTAAGTGTTATACTCCAGCCTTAAAAAGAAGGTTTACTATTATGGAAAAATTTAGTCTTAACTGTATTGAGTTGCAAGAGTATCAACCTAATCGCTATCCATTTTTAATGATTGACCATGTAGAAGAGGTCGTACCCGGACAATATGCCAAAGGCCACAAAAATCTCACCATGAACGAATGGTATTTTCCCGTTCATTTCCCCGGTGGCCCAAATATGCCAGGTGCATTACAGTTGGAAGCGTTAGCGCAGATGTTGACTGTTGCCATTACCACCTTACCAGGCCTTAAAGGCAAAGTGACGCATGCTCTGCAACATACAGTGCGTTATCGCCGGGAAGTGCTTCCAGGTGAGCGACTCGACATTGAAACTCAAGTTTTGTCTTGGTCTCGGGGGATTTGCAAAGGGAAAGGCATTGCGCGAGTAAATGGTGAAGTGGCTTGTGAAGCCGATATGATGATTACCATCCCTGAAATACTTGAACAATATTTGCCAAAGAAGAAAGCCTAGTAATGACACTAGAAGCAGATATTGTCATTGTCGGGTCAGGTGCCAGTGGTGCGGCTGCAGCTTGGAGTCTGAGCCAAGATAAAAACTTACGTATTGTATGTTTGGAGCAAGGGCAAGAACAAGATGCGACTCGTTACCCGAGTTCGAAAATCACTTGGGAAATTGCAAAAGCGCATCACAGCAGCTTCGACCCGAATATACGCAAAAATGATGCTGATTATCCTATAGACAATACCAGCTCACCGATATCGTTAGCGAATTTTAACGGATTTGGCGGTAGCACAATTTTATACTCTGGCCATTTCCCAAGGTTTCATCCATCCGACTTTAAGACCAAAACCTTGGATTCAGTTGGGGAAGACTGGCCATTTTGCTATGAAGACTTAGAACCTTATTTTACTGTTAATGAGCAAATGATGGGGGTTGCGGGATTGGTTGGGGACCCAGCTTATCCTGAGTTTGATGCTTTGCTTCCTCCTGTGCCACTTGGTGAAGGCGGGCGTAAACTTGCACAAGCATTTAATGATTTGCAGTGGCATTGGTGGCCATCGTACAGTGCTATCAATACCAAAAACCACCAGAATCGTGGTCAATGCATCAATTTAGGGCCTTGTAATACAGGGTGCGCGCAAGGTGCAAAAGGTAGTGTTGATGTGACCTATTGGCCCAAAGCGAGATTGCAAGGGGTGCAAGTTTTAACCGAGAGTACGGTTTTTAACATTGCTTTGGATGACAAAGGCAATGCGAAAGGGGTTGAGTATTTTGATAAAGATGGGGTGCAGCAGTTTCTAGCTGCTAAGCTGGTGGTGTTGGCTTGCAGCGGAGCGGGTACACCTAGGCTGTTATTGCAAAGTCGCTCATCACAATATCCGAATGGTTTACTTAATAATTATGACGTGGTTGGACGTAATTTGATGCTACACCCGCTTGCATATATCGAAGGTGTTTTTGACGACCCGATAAACTCAAGCATAGGTCCGCAAGGTTGTAGTTTGTTATCTCAACAATTCTATGAAACAGACGCTAGTCGGGATTTTGTACGTGGTTATACGATGCATGTACTGCGTGGCACACCTGCATTAGAAACTGCCACAACTGGGTTTTTAACCCGACGTATTCCGATCGGTAAGGGGCACCATCAAGCATTTAGCCGACTGTATAACCATAATATGGGTATAGCGATAATCAGTGAAGATCTAGCCGAGCCAGACAATCGCATCGAACTTGATTACCAGCATTTAGATAAATGGGGACTACCCGGTATTAAGGTCAGTTATCAGCTCCACGACAATACCAAAAAAATGCTTAAACATGGCATTGATAGAGCTAAGGAAGTTTTTACTGCGGCGGGGGCAAAAGTAAATTCGGCATTTGCGCCAGTAAAGCACGCGGGATGGCATATCATGGGAACTGCGAGAATGGGGAGCGACCCCACAACATCGGTTGTGAACCAACATGGCCAAGCCCATGCGGTTAAAAACCTGTTCATTGTTGATAGCAGCATTTTTATTACCGCAGGGGCAGTGAATCCGGTGGCGACGGCACAAGCGCTGACATTGAAAATTTGTGATGGTATCCGCCACAATTTTACACAATGGGCCAATCATGATTAAACGATTTTTGTCCGTTATTTTACCCGGTGATGACGAGTTGGGTTTACCAAACGCAGCATCATTAAATTTACACTATTTAGTTGAAAAAGATGTCGAAGCACACTCACTTGGCCTGTTTTTTGAATTGCTTTCACAAGTAGCCAGGGAAAAACTGCAGCTCAGCATTGAAGAG
The DNA here is from genome assembly GCF_042643375.1 of Pseudoalteromonas fenneropenaei. Taxonomy (NCBI): domain Bacteria; kingdom Pseudomonadati; phylum Pseudomonadota; class Gammaproteobacteria; order Alteromonadales; family Pseudoalteromonadaceae; genus Pseudoalteromonas; species Pseudoalteromonas fenneropenaei. The sequence goes on along the minus strand of NZ_JBHRSD010000010.1, from coordinate 144,528 downwards.
GCCGATGACGATCAGTTTCTCGCGGCAATTGAAGCCGCCAAACGCAAAGAAGTAAGGTTAACATCCGCAGTTATTTTAAGCTGTTTGCGACACTATTATACCAATGCTGTCGTGCTTGAGCGCATCGGTAGTGGCGCGATACCGCCATTCCCTGAGGGGAATAACTTGGCAGAGGATGATTGGTTGTTGCTTGAGCCGGTTTTTGAGCGGGGACCGATTTATAAAGAGGTTAAACATGATTAATTCACTGGATGGATTACTAACGGGTAAACAAGCCGTGATCACGGGTGCGAATCGTGGCATTGGCCTCGCAATTAGTTTGTTGTTTCTGCAACACGGGGCTAGGGTTTATGGTTGCATAAGAAACTTAAACTCAGTCCATGAAAATGAAGCGTTAAAGCCTTACTTAGAAGTTGGTCAATTTATTGCTATTGAACTAGATCTGAGCTCTGAGGAATCAGTTAAAATCGCGACCAAGTCTGTTCGACAGTACACCAAACAAGTGGATATTCTGGTTAATAACGCAGGAATTGCCAGTGGCGCAGTGTTTCAAATGACTTCAATTAATGACATGAAAGCACTTTTTGACGTTAACCTTTTCCACCCCATGTTATTGACGCAAGGTATAGCGCGATTAATGAGTCGAGCAGGTGGGGCAATTGTTAATATCTCATCTAGTACCGCGCAGTCTATTGAACCAGGTACCTTTGCTTACGGTAGTAGTAAAGCCGCTGTGGAACGCGCAACGAAGAGCTTAGCACTCGAATTGGCGGTGATGAACATTCGAGTTAACGCCATCGCGCCGGGTATTACTCAAACCGAAATGGCGGGAGAAATGGATGAAGCGGCAAAATCATTGCTAGTAGGAAAATCAGCGATGAAACGTTGTGCTGCTCCAGCTGATATTGCAAATACGGCATTATTTTTATGTTCAGATTTGGCGCGGCACATAACGGGACAAGTGCTGAGTGTAGATGGTGGATTAATTTAAAAGGTAACTCTTCATGAAATATCCAGAAATTGCTGCTTTTGCGAAGTTTATGCGCCAAAAAATGTTAGATATTAGTTATCAAAGCGGGACTTCGACCCATTTAGGTGGTGCGCTTTCAATGGCAGAAGTTATGGCGACGCTCTATGGCAAAGTATTAAGATTCGATAAGAATAATCCAAGATGGGAAGATAGAGACCGCTTTATTTTAAGTAAAGGCCACGGTGTGCTGGGGTTTTATCCGGCGTTGTTGGCGGCTGGGATTATTTCTGAAGAAAAGTTTGCTACTTTCCAGACTAATGGTAGCGACCTCATCGCGCATCCGGTGATGAATTTAGATTTAGGTATTGAGTCTTCAAATGGCAGCTTGGGACATGGTATTTCCATGGCAGTAGGCATTGCGACAGCGGCCAAACGCAAAAATGTCGCGTTTAAAACCTATACGTTAGTCGGCGATGGTGAAACCAACGAAGGTTCGGTGTGGGAAGCAGCTATGTTAGCTGCCCATTTGCAGTTGGATAACCTCACTGTGATAGTCGATTACAACCGCCATCAGAATGATGGCGCAGGTAAAGACATTCTGCTAATTGATAACATGGCTGAGCGATTTAGCGCGTTTGGCTGGCATGCGATAGAGGTGGATGGTCACAATATTGAGGAAATTGTCGTGGCCTTTGAAGAAACCGTATTTAACAGGCCAAAAGTAATTGTGGCACATACGACCAAAGGTAAAGGGGTGTCTTTCATGGAAAATGATAACAGCTGGCATCACAATCGCTTAACTAAGAATAACTATGAACTCGCGATCGGCGAGCTTAATGTCGAATAGGTGAGGTCACAATGGAAATTACTCTTCGTAACGTCAAGCAGTGGGCGAGATTAGGGCCCCGTGGCGTATTTGGTCTCGCCATTCTAGATGTCGCAGCAAATTACCCAGACATGATGGTGATGTCTGCGGACTTGGCCAGTTCGTCGGGCTTAGAGCGTTTTAAAAATACCTATCCAAATCAGTTTCTTAATGCTGGTATAGCAGAACAAAATATGATTGGTGTAGCAAGTGGGCTAGCAAAAGAAGGGTTTAATGTTTTTGCTTCGTCATTTTCGCCTTTTATTGCCATGCGAGCCAGTGAACAAGTTCGCATGAATTTAGGCTACATGCACATGAATGTAAAAGCAGTTGCCATTGGCAGTGGAATTGGCATGGGATTTTTGGGTAATTCGCACTTTGGACTGGAAGATGTTTCCGTGATGCGGGCCATTCCCGGTTTGACTATAGTTAACCCTGCTGACTGTGCCGAAGTGGTCAAAACGATAAAGGCAGCGGCTGAATTTAAAGGGCCAATGTATATTCGCCTCACCGGTACTGCTAATTCGCCGATAGTCTATGAGGACGAGTATGAGTTTACCATTGGAAAATCTATTACCTTACGCCAAGGCAGTGACGTGACTTTGATAGCCTGTGGGTCAATGGTATATGAAGCGTTACAAGCAGCCAACATGTTGAGCGAGCAAGGCATTGAAGCTGAAGTGGTGAATATGCACACCATAAAACCGCTTGATACCACCAGTGTTGATAATGCTATAGCGAGCGGCAAGCCAATTATTACCATTGAAGAACATACGACATTAGGTGGCCTGGGGAGTTCAGTAGCTGAGTATATGTCACCACTTGAGCGTCGTGTGCGACATTTGTTAATCGGCTTGCCAGATGCGTATATTAAGACTGGGGATTATCAATATATGCTTAAAGATCAGCAACTAGACGCAGAGTCACTGGCTGTTCGCATTAAAGCATTTGTGGGATAACGGCATGGTCGAGTTTGACAATCATGACATCGTGAAGCCTGCTTTGGATAAGGTTATAGCGGCAATACTCACTCAGTTGCAACATGATGCTGTAAAAGTCATTTGGCTTTCCGTTGATTTTAGAATGCTGATTGCTGCAACAGGGTTAAAGCATACTGATGCACAAAAAGCGGCGGGTTTTATTCTTGAGTCGGTGATATCGTCGCTTGATGTAGAGCAAACTCTAATCGTGCCAACATTTTACTTTGGTTTCCCACAATCAAAAGTATTTGATAGACGCAATAGTCCGGTACAGACTGGGGTATTTGGCGGCTTACTATTGGAAAAATATGCAGCTAACCGCATTGTTCAGCCATTTTACTCATTCTTGGTGTTTGGTAAGCAAGCGGAGCCATTATTAAATCAACGTTTTTTGCATAGTACTGGGCCAAACTCCATATTTGAGTGGGTTGTAGAGCAAAATACGCGGGTTATTGCTGTGGGGCACCATTACGTTAAATCTCTTACAAGTATCCATCATGCAGAGCAAATGGCCGCAGTTTCCTACCGCTATGAAAAGTTCTTTGCTGGAGTGCTACTTCAAGATGGACAACAAGAACCATTGCAATGTGGTTTTTATGTACGCGAACTAGGGGTCTGTGACTTTTCATCGTTGACCTTACGAGGTGATAACAAGCTGCGAGATGAAGGCATGGTGGCGAGTTGCTTAATTATGGGAATGCGTCGGCCGTTACTTTTGCATATTGTTGACCATTACCCTGTGCATAAACTGCTGGTGGCCGATTTAAATCGGCCTGAGCCGCAATTTGTAGATTACTATGGGCCACAAAGAGCCAATGTTGATGTGATCAACAGTGTAGTTGCGGACAAACTCTACCAAGCTGAATTAAACTCGCTTGCGTAATCAATACCATAGGCGAAAGTTACTTTTTCGCCTCCATCTTTGGCTGCAACATAAATTTCGGCGAGGCGTAGCTAAAACTACCTTTACATACTACTTTACCATCGCTACTACCTATCACCTCTCCTTTGGTTATCCCTCTGCGCATTGGGCTAAGCGTTGCAACAAATTCAAGGGTATTCTCAGGTGTCGATGCGGACAAAACTTTAACTTGAATGTCGTTAACAAACGCTCTGGTTTCGCCATGATCGTAAGTGTCATAAATGAGCAGTACTAACGTTTGTAGCATACCTTCTATTTGTAGTGTCGCAGGCATGACTTGAGAGTGGGGCAAATGGCAGTCAAAAAACCACTCATTTGGGCTTAATGATTTCGTTGCTATGGCTTTTTCACCTTTCTCCACCACTGAAAACGTATCTATCATTAAAAATGGTGGCTTAATATCAAGTTGTTGGGAAATTTGAGAAATATCCATCTACGGCTCCATAGCGACCACGATACGTCCAAATGGGCGTTGTGTTTGGTAATTAGTAATTAAGTTAGGCAACTCTGCGAGCTTTATGGTGTTATACAATGCCATTAAGTTGGTCGGTTTCCAATCCGTAGCCAGCAAGTGCCAGAGTCGGCTTTTAGTATCCCCGCTGGACAGCTCTGCGTTGATCCCAATCAGTGAAATGGCGCGAAGAATAAAGGGTAACACGTTGCCAGAGAATTGCGTGGCGGATGCATTACCAACGGCCGCAATTACACCATGCTCATCTGTCATCTTGATAAGGTTTTCTAAACAGGCCCCTCCTACGATATCAATGGCGGCATGCCACCTTGGTTTAGCTAAATTCTGCTGCTGAGTAACGAGCAGCTCTTCTCTTGGCAGTAGAACAGTTGCTCCCATTTTCACTGCAAAATCGTAGCTTTGTGGAGTCGTGAAATCAGCGCAAATTTCATATCCAAGTTGGCAAAGAATCGCTGCAGCAATACACCCAACTCCGCCCGTTATGCCAGTGACCATAATTTTCTTATTGTTATCAACGCCTGCTACAGTTATGGCATCGACACACATTGCTGCGGTATATCCGGCAGTACCAAACGCCATAGCTTGTTCCATGGTCATATCCGCAGGGAGGGGCATAACCCACGAGGCGGGAACTGAAATATATTCAGAAAATCCGCCAAAATGATTCATTCCCATTGGAAAACAAGTAACCATAACCTTATCACCGGGAGTAAATAGAGGAGATTGACTGCTAGTGACGACACCTGCGGCATCCGTACCGGGAATATGTGGAAAACGTCGTGTGACCGCAGGGTTGCCTGCGCAGGACATGAGATCTTTATAGTTGATACTGGAATAGTGAACTTTAATGGTCACTTCGTGTTGAGGAAGAAAGTCCAGCGGCAAATTTTCTAGTTCACAATTGAAAGTGCGATTTACTGATTTCCTGACCACTAAAGCGGAGAAATGTTCAGTCATGCTAATGTCTGCTAAAAAGTTCAATATTTACCGTATTCTTTAGCACAAGCTCTTGATAGTCAAATCGTAATCTTTCACAATGAAAGCAATAAGCATAAATAACTTGAACAGACTTAAGCACATCTCGCGCTTAACTGTAGGAGTAGAAATGAGTAACTTAGAAAAATACAATCAAGCTTTCGTTCAAGCCTTTGGTGTGTCAGAAGATGCGGTTGAAGCACTGGAATATCAATCAATTACTGAATGGGACTCGGTTGGACACATGGGCTTAATCGCAGAACTTGAAGATGCGTTTGATATTATGATGGAAACAGAAGATATCATCGAGTTTAGCTCTTACGCTGAAGGTAAAAATATCCTTAAAAAATATGATGTCACGATCTAAATATCTTCAAACAAACAGCGGGTTTGACCCGCTGTTTGTCCATTGTTAATTTTTCACGTCATCCCAGCTTAACGCACTTCCTCGGATTAAGTCCTTATTTGCGGTTAAAGTCAGTATTTGCTCATAATGCTTCGGGGCTAAACCAAATCCTGGTCTGATGCGGCGAATATTCTCTTTACTAAACTTCTCGCCTTTTTTAATGTCCTTTACGACGTAAATCGAACGGCGAAATTGCAAATTCTGTTCTTCGTCTTTTGTAGTACCAAGTTCACCTGTTCCGATTGCCTGCCAAGTACTGCTGGTGGTTTGCACTAACATGTTTAATTCTTCTGGCTCAATTGAGAATGCAGCGTCTGGACCGGGAATCGAACGGTCTAAGGTAAAATGTTTCTCAATAACCGTCGCTCCTAATGTAGTGGCAGCAATGGCTGCGGTGTGTGACAAAGTATGATCGGATAGACCAGTTAGCACATTAAATTGTTGTGCCAGCGTTTTGATTGCTCTTAAATTTGCACGCTCGGTAACAGCAGGGTAGGAGCTAACACAGTGTAAAAGTACAATATGCTGTGCGCCATGGCTTTTTGCACAGTCAAGCGCTTCTGCTATCTCCATAGCATTGGCCATACCTGTAGACATAATCAGTGGTTTACCAGTCTTGGCGACATAGGCGATAAGAGGTAAATCGGTTAATTCAAAAGAGGCAATTTTATAAGCTGGCGTATCAAGTGATTCCAGTAAATCGACAGCAGTTTCATCAAATGGGGTACTGAATAAAGTAATACCTTCGCGCTTTGCATGGGCAAAAAGTTCTGCATGCCATTCAAATGGGGTATGTGCTTGCTGATACAATTGATGAAGATTGTAACCTTGCCAAGGTCCGACGGCGATTTGGAAATCAGCCTGCGGCGCATCTATCGTCATCGTATCAGCGGTGTAGGTTTGAATCTTAATTGCATCGGCGCCCATTTTTTTTGCCATCGAAATGGTGTTGAGTGCGGTCTCAATTGAGCCATTATGATTCGCAGAAATTTCAGCGATAATATAGGGCGCTTGTTGAGGACCAATAACACGGCCATTGATTGAGAAAGCGTTTGACAAAGCTAGTCACCTCTTAAATCTGGAAATCGCACAAAATGATCAACATGAATGGCTTTAAAGCCTGCGCGTGCAAATAGTTTACTGGATTTTAGATTTTTAGGATCTAAATAAGCATGAATGGTTTTACGTTTGAATGACTTGTCAAGTGCATGAATTGCGGCATCCGCATAGCCGGCCCCTTGATGCTCTGGTGCAACAAGAATAGAAATTTCTAGTTCTAACTCGGAGATTTGATCTAATCGCAACATCCCAACGCCTGATTTCGTCCAGCTATCTATGATAATGAATAAAGCCCTTTTCGAATTTGCGAGCGTATTTCTAAGCCACAGTACATGCTCATTAAACTCAACTGGTTTCGGATTTCGAGAGTATTTTCGGACCTCTGGGTTGGATTGCCAAGCAAATAAAAGATCTGTGTCATCTAATGTTGCGGGGCGCAATGCGACCCTTGATTGCAATATGTGTTGGATGACTTTCTGTGCGCCCTTACCATCGACTAGAGCAAAAGCTTGATTCACCATTTGAGATAAATACGCCGTATTGGCTTGTAATAGTTGCTCAAATGTTTGCTTGAGGCGAGTTGCAAAACCGCTATCAACTTGTCCTAGATGGACAATTGCGCCGGTTTGGGCCAATGCTTTGCCAACAAAAACTTGGTTAGCTGCGATATCAGTTGTGATGGCGGGTAGCCCTAAACAACAGCGCTCCCAAGATAAAGTGCCATTGGCGCCGATAGCTAAATCCGCGTCTAGCATCAGTTTTGCGACCGCAGTGCTGTCAACGTGAAGTGTACATAAAGATGAGTTAGCCACACGCTCGCTAATCTCTAGTAAATGTGGCGCACTGGACGAAAGCACGATATTGATTTTAATCTGATGTTCGATGCAAATGGGTAAAATCGCATCTAACGTTTGTGAGGTGGCGTTGATTGGATCTGTGCTACCAAAGCAAATTAGAATTTCGCGAATGCCGTCTTTACTCATGCGTTTTTTAACCGCATGTTCTCTTAATTCGATAAACTCGCGACGCAGTAGTGAATAATCACATCCTAGTAGTAAGTTAGTCTTTGGGCTTACTAGATGTCGGTAGTCGTTTTTGTGGCGTAAGTAAGTTTGGTCTAATAAACTATCACAGTCATGAATGCGGTTCGCAAGGTCATCAATGACCAGTAAATGAGCGCAGTGCTCCCTCACTGGTGTTTCCCAAGATTGGTCGAGTTGATAATGGTCAACCACGACAACGTTAGGGCCCAATTGAATATCAAATGAGGCTATAGAATGTTGTGCATCAGCCGCGATATGCAGGTTCGGTGGTAGTTTTGTGAGCAAAAATTGATTCTCTGCTAACAAAGTCTCGTGATGAATTAAGATTTCTTTGGCGATAAAATGAATAGCACATTGGGTAAGGTGATGAAATGCCTTCGCCAACGTTAGGCAGCGCATAAAATGGCCGCTACCTATATTTGCCGAACTATCAACACGAAATAATACTTGCATGTTTATCTTACTTTAAAAACCGGTTGCAGAATCTTACCTGTAATTTTAGATAGCAGTGTATTGTCTTCAATCGCCAGATTGATCAAGGGTAATACTTCCTCATATGCTTTAAGCAAGCGATCAATATGCTCCCGTTGGTGTGCATAACTTAGATTGTGACTTGCTGAGACGAGGATGCCACGCTTAGCCATTTCTTGGATAAGTAAAGTCTTAATCTCAAACGAGGTGGCATTTGGTCGATCAGAAATCGTGATAAAGGACCATGATGGGTGACCTAAAACCTTAAGCCAATGCTCACAGTTAAACTGCACAATTAAATTGTTAAGTTGAGATATGAGATATTCCCCTTGCTCCGCAATATGGTCTAGGACATTGTCGCGTTGCATTTTGTCAATCACGGTACTGGCTGCCGTGAGTGCCACTGCATCACCCGCAAAAGTGCCAGAGAAAAAGATTTCTTCCATTAGCATCATGATTCTGCGTTTACCCACCACTGCTGAAAGAGGCCAGCCATTTGCCATACCTTTTCCGAACGTTGATAAATCCGGGGTGACATTAAAAAGGGTTTGGGCACCGTTTAAATGGAAGCGAAAACCGGTAATGGTTTCGTCGAAAATGAGCAGCGTATTGTGTTGATCACAAAGCTGTCTGACTTGCTCTAAAAAGCCAGGCTCAGGATAGGCAACATTCATGGGTTCCATAATAACAGCCGCTAATTTATGTTGCGCAAACACTTGTTCTAAGGACGCGATATCGTTGTAATTAAACTTATGTGTTAATTCACAAACCGCGTCAGGAATGCCAAGTTTACGGGTTGTACTGCCGATATACCAGTCGTGCCAACCATGGTAACCGCATACTGCGACGTCATCTTTACCTGTATAGGCGCGAGCGAGTCGAATTGCCGCGGTTGTAGCGTCGCTACCATTTTTGCCAAAGCGCACCATATCAGCACTTGGGATAAGCGCACAAAGTTTTTCAGCGACTACGGTTTCAATTTCTGTTGGTAGAGAGAAAATGGTGCCTAGATCAATTTGATTTTTTACAGCAGCATCGACATCGGGGTCGCAATAACCTAAAGAGATTGACAGAAGCCCATTCACAAAGTCGATATATTCGTTGCCATCATAGTCTGTAACAATACAGCCTTTACCCGATTTTAAATAAAGTGGTGCAGCGCCTTCAGGAAAAGCATATTTACTTTTGCTAAAGGTTTGAGAGCCAGTCGGGATCACATTGGAGGCTCTATCTAGTAAAGTGTTACATTTACTCAGTACCAGTTCATCGCTTTGTTTAAAGCCTTCGTTACGCTTAATATGCTTATTAAGGTGCTTCAATTCAGGATTATCATTAACCAATTTCAATACGTCCATAAAAGTAAATAGCGGGTCGTTGTTGTACAGCTGGTGATAAATTGTTTCGATCAGTGCAAAGTCTTCAGGATTATCTACAGTCCACCTAAGTTCAGATAAATCTGTATCATTCTTCACGACATGGATTTTAAACAGCTCAGGATTACTATAGACGTAGGGTGTTACGTGCTCACGCTCAAGACTTGTTTTAGCATTTAAATGCGCTCTTAGCAGTACTTCAGAGCGGATCACTTCCACGTCCAAACCATCGGGAAAAGTAGGCGACAAACAATTACTGGTATAGTCGGCATGATGTGCCAAATGTTCAGCAATCACATGATCAATTAATTCAGGATCTAACAACGGGCAATCCGCAGTAATACGTACGACATGCTGGCTTGGATAGGCCTTCATTACCGTATTGAAGCGAGCTAAAACATCATTTAACGATCCTCGAACACAGGTTATGTGGTTTGCAGCACAAAACTTTGCAATATCATCATCACTTTGGCCATGGCTGGTGGCTACTATGATAGAGTTAATACGTTGTGCGCGAGACAAACGTTCGAGTAATAGTTCGAGCATAGGTCGATTGTTAATAGGTTTAAGAACTTTACCTGGAAGGCGAGAAGAGTTCATTCTAGCTTGGACAATCGCAATTACGTTCATAAAAAACTCGAAATGGTGTATTGGTTGTTATATCGGCCAAAGAGTAGGATTAATTAGCTGTTGTTCTTTACAAGCGAGTCTTTTTAACGTGCTCATATCAACTTTAAGATTTTCTGCACGCTGATATGCATTGACCACTTCAATAAGTTGCTCCGCCGCACAGCAACCTACCAAAATTTTATCTATGTGACTATTTTGTACTGCTATCGCAAGCGCTAGACTCAATGGAGAACAGTTTAAATCGCGAGATAGCTCTTTTACTGCTTTAAAATAACTAGAATAAGCTTGAAATTTTGTTGGTAATTCAGGTGCTACTAGGAGACCTTGTAAAAAAATTGAGCGTGCGTGCAACTTGACATGTCGTTTTGCTAGCAGTGAGGTAATTGGTTGAGTAGTGAAGCGCTGGTCGAGTAGGTTTACAGGACACTGGATAAAATCGAGGGGAAATTTGTTAACTATATCTTCAACTAATTCGGGCGTATAGAATGACACGCCAATGTTTTTGATTAGGCCTGCGGATTGCATTGCTTGCGCCTGTTGCAGCAGAGCTTGCCCTTCTTTAGTTAATAAAGTCGTTTCATTGTGAAATAATAAGCCATGCAATGACTCTGTACGCAGCATAGCAAGGCTATGTAGTACTGACTTTTCTAATTGTTGCGGTTTATCGCAATGCGAAACCTTGGATATGTACTCAAAACCACTGGGCGCCAATTGGCCTAATACACTTTCACAGTCGCCATAAGCTGGTGCGGTATCGATTTGTGCTATCCCATGTTGGGCCGCAACAACAAGAATGTCGGCCAACGTTTGCTGCGTTACCTGACCATGAATATTCGTTACCCCATAATTTAGACCGAATTGGGCTCCACCAAGCACAAGCTTCATAAGGCATTCTTCACGTTGCTGACAATAGTTTCGATATCTTGCTCGCTAAGTTGAGGGTGTAAAGGTAAAGTGAGTGCTTTTGAATAATAATTTTCGGCGTTCGGACAATAGCCGGCAAGAAAGCCTTTCGCTTGATAGTAAGGTTGTAAGTAAATAGGGATGTAGTGGACATTGACACCAATGCCAGCTTGTTGCAAAGCATGGTACATACGCAATCTTTGTTCGGCATTATCTAGTAGAACAACCAATAAGTGATAGCTGCTCAGGCCATACTGTTTTACTGTGAGCATGGTAACATTTAATTCCGCGAGCTTGTTTTGGTATAAAGCCGCAAGGTTATTTCTAATTGCGACAAACTGGTCCAATTTATCAAGCTGACTTAAACCCAGTGCTGCTTGAATATCCGTCATACGATAATTAAAACCCAAAGCTAATTGCTCGTAATACCAAGGACCATGACTTGGGTTTTGAAGCAATTCAGGCTCTCGGGTAATACCGTGAGAGACAAATTGCTGCATTTTTTTTGCTAATTGAGGACTGTTGGTGGTCGCAACTCCGCCTTCACCTGTGGTAATAATCTTCACTGGATGGAAGCTGAAAACACATATATCGCTATATTTACAATTACCTATCGGCATGTTTTGATAAGTGCCGCCAATAGCATGTGATGCGTCTTCGATGATTTTGAAGCCATACTCTTGAGCAAGCTGATAAATTGCCGCCATGTCGCAGCTCTGGCCACATAAATGAACTGGGATCACTACTTTTGGCAACTTTTGCAGTTGTTTAGCAACCTCAAGCTTGCGTTCCAAAGCTGCTAAGCTCATCAAGCCGGTATCAAGGTCAATGTCGACAAAATCAATATCAGCACCACAATACAAAGCACAATTTGCCGACGCGACGAATGAAATCGGTGAAGTCCAAACAATGTCGTTTTCTGAAACACCAAGTGCCAAGCATGCTATGTGCAAACAGGCCGTTGCGTTCGCGGCAGCTATGGCATAGCGGCTTGTTGTTTTAGTAGCAATAGCTGTTTGGAAAGCGGTAATTGCCGGACCTTGTGTTAGAAAGTCCGATTTTAAAACCGCTACGACGGCATCAATGTCGCTTTGATCTATCGCTTGTTTTCCGTATGATTTCATTTCAATGCCATTTGATTAAATTCGATAATTTCCTCAGCGGTTAGGTAATGTGTATTGTCTCTTGAATTATATTCATAGCCTGTGGCGACTGGTTTGCCTCTTTCCCCAATAGCGTTAATGGTGAAATCATTAGAACGTGAACTAAATTTAATCCCAGGGGCAATGACGAAATGGTCATCGTATTCATAGGTATCAAAACATAAGTCGGCAGGGCACATTACTTCATGGAGTTTTTCACCAGGGCGGATACCTATCACTTTAATGGGTAAATTTGGCGCCATGGCTTTGGCTAGATCTGTGATTCTAATCGAAGGAATTTTTGGCACAAAAATTTCACCACCGAGCATGCGCTCAAAATTCTTCAGTACAAAGTCGACGCCTTGCTGCAAACTTATCCAAAAACGAGTCATGTCTTCGTGAGTGATCGGAATATGGTCACGGCCTTCATCAATAAATTTTTGGAAAATCGGCACTACAGAGCCGCGTGAGCACACTACATTGCCATATCGCACCACCGAGAAGGTGGTTTTATGGCCACCGGCGATATTATTTGCCGCCACGAATAACTTGTCTGATGCAAGTTTGGTGGCGCCGTATAGATTAATGGGGTTGGCGGCTTTGTCAGTTGAAAGCGCGATCACTTTACTAACGTTATTATCAAGCGCGGCTTCGATGACATTTTCTGCGCCGTTGATATTGGTTTTAATGCATTCCATCGGATTGTATTCGGCGGCTGGAACTTGTTTTAGTGCGGCAGCGTGAATGACATAGTCAACACCGCGCATAGCGCGTTTTAGACGGTCTTTATCGCGTACATCACCAATAAAGTAACGCATACAGGGGGCATCGAACTCTTGTTGCATCTCGAATTGTTTTAATTCGTCGCGTGAAAACACAATTATTTTTTTCGGTTTATAGCGAGCTAACAAAGTCTTGACGTATTTCTTGCCAAATGAGCCTGTGCCGCCTGTGATTAGAATGCTTTTATTATCGAACATAGCCATTGCCACTCTGTCTGCATTTTTAATGAGAGCTACAGTTTTAGTACTATAACTGTCTACTACTCAATACTTTATACCAGTTATTTGAGTTTTGCAGTATTTATGCCAGTTGTTTGTGCGTTAATTACAGGTTTAGCATGACTTATCGGCTCGTAAAGGCTAAACTTTAACCAAGTTTCATGGCCTAAGATGGGGGGCAAAATGAAAATTCAATCACCAAGTAACCAAGCTTTTAATCAGATTGATAGAACCAGTAACAAGCTTGCGCAGCAGTTGGCTTCGGGTAAAAAAGTCAATTCAGCGGCGGATGACGCCGCAGCATTACAGATAATCGACCGTTTAACATCACAGCAAGATGGCTTTGGGCAAGCAATTCGTAATGCTTATGATGGTATTTCCTATGCGCAAACCGCCGATTCTGCATTGTCAGGTGTAAATGATGCGGTTTCTCGTATTCGCGAATTGTCTATTCAATCAGGAAATGGCGCGCTTACTGATACTGACCGACAAGCTCTGCAAGAAGAAGTGTCGCAGTTGCAATCGCAGATCACCGATACATTTAAAAACACTACGTTTGGTGGAGCGAAGTTGTTTACGGGCAATGCAGTGAGTTTTCAAGTTGGCCCTGACGCAAATACCACACAAACAGCCAAGCTTAATGATGACAACCTTGCCGCTGGGATTTTAAGTGTGGATATTTCGACCCAAGCGGGGGCGCAGGCTGCAATAGACAGTGCCGACTCAGTATCTGAGGCACTAAATAGTCAGCGCGCGCAAATCGGTGCATTTGAAAATACCCTTGGCAGCACAATTCGAGGTCTGGGTAATCAGGCTGAAAATATTGCCGCAAGCCAAAGTCGTATTCAAGATACGGATTATGCAAAAACCATAGCAGAGCAAACCGCCAACGATATTTTATCTCAAGCCAGTATTGCGCTGCGTGGTCAGGCAAACCAAAACGCCAGCAGTGTGTTGGGGTTACTCTAAATTCATGCTTAAGTATTGATCTAACACAGGCCAAGTGGCATTTTTTTGGCGATTATGTCAAAAACTTGCCACTTAGGTCTTGCATCCCTTCTTATCTCCCTTACAATCTAATTTAATAACTAGTTACAAAGATCATTTGTGGTTTAGATAAGATGATTTTGATCATAGATAACAATAATAACAGAGCAACGGGATTGTGTGCCGCACTGGCGTTTGTTGGTGAGCACGCAAAGGTTGTGAGTGAATCAGAATCATCCGAGGCGCTTAGAACCCGTGATGACAATCGACCTATTTGTATTTTAGGGGCGTTGTTAGAGCTTGATCATGAGCGTTTAATTAAAGCTAATCCAGCCATTCCATTTCTTTTGATCGGTGAAACGCTAAGGCCTTTACTGGGTTGTGGGAATGTTATTGGATTAATGGCAGAGCCATTTAGCCATGATGTTGCAACTCAACTACTTCACGATTGCCAGCAATATTTGCGCATGTTGCCAGGGCAAATTGACAAGGGCAGTAGCAAAGCATTTGACGGTTTGGTGGGTGAAACGCCCGCAGTAAAACATGTCCGTTTTCTTATTGAGCAAGTAGCCAAAACCGATGCGAACGTCTTGATCTTAGGTGAATCAGGTACTGGTAAAGAGGTGGTGGCACGTAATGTTCATTTGCTCTCACGGCGCCGCGAAGGGCCGTTTGTGCCAGTTAACTGTGGGGCTATCCCTGGGGAGCTCCTTGAAAGTGAGCTGTTTGGCCATGAGAAGGGCGCCTTTACTGGCGCGATTTCTGCTCGTAAAGGTCGTTTTGAATTAGCCCAAGGCGGTACGCTATTCTTAGATGAAATTGGCGACATGCCGCTGCAGATGCAAGTGAAATTACTGCGTGTCTTACAAGAGCGTTCCTATGAGCGTGTTGGTGGCACTAAGCCTATTCAGGCTGATGTACGGGTTATTGCCGCGACTCATCGTAATCTTGAAGAGATGATTGAAACTGGCAAGTTCCGCGAAGACTTGTATTATCGCCTCAATGTGTTTCCAATTGATAACCCTTCGCTTAAAGAGCGTGTAGAGGATATTCCGCTGCTGCTTAAAGAATTGGTGCGACGTGTCAGTGAACAAGGTGGTGCCGGGGTTAAGTTTACTGAGCGCGCAATTGAAAGTTTAAAAGTTCATCCTTGGCCGGGCAATATTCGTGAACTCTCCAACTTGGTTGAACGCATGGTGATCATGCTGCCCGACAAAGTTGTCGATGTGTCTGATTTACCAAAAAAATATCAACATATTGAAGTTGAAGCATATGAGCCTGAATATCCTGAAGAGTTATTAGAGCGTAATGCACTCAATGATATTTTCAGTGAAGGCTTTGGTGAATTTGAGGAAGAATTGGACGATGAGGTAGATGCAGAGGCGCTATTTCCAACCAATACCGTCAATCATCATGCCAACCCAAGCGATTTGTTGCCAGATGATGGAATAGATCTCAAAGAATATTTAGCCGACCTCGAAATCAGTCTTATTACTCAAGCCCTTGAGCGTTATGATTATGTGGTAGCTCGAGCGGCAGATATTCTCGGCGTGCGCCGTACTACACTGGTCGAGAAAATGAAAAAATACAATTTGGGTCGAGACTAGGCAAGCAATACCGCATAAAAATGGCGCGAATAAGCGCCATTTTTATTTCTCATGTACTGCTATTTAATTGAGTAGCGAGTTACGGTTTTAGTGCAGCAAAATCAATATCAGCGTAACTGTCTATATTCGCTTGCTTTTTAAAGCACTCGTTATGGTGATCGTTGATCATGCCGCACGCCTGCATATGGGCATACACAGTGGTTGAGCCTAAAAACTTAAAGCCGCGTTTTTTAAGATCTTTGGCAAAAGCATCGCTTTCTGGGCTGGTGGCTTGATAATCGGATTTATCGGCGACATGCCGAACCTGAGGCTGGTAGTTAACGAATTGCCATTGATAACGGGCAAAGCAGCCAAACTCGGCTTGTACTTGTTTAAACATTTTGGCGTTATTAATGGTTGCCAAGATTTTGGCGCGATTACGCACTATGCCGCTGTCTAACATTAAGCGCTCGACATCTTGCTCTGTCATTTGTGCGACTTGGTCGACATTAAACTGACAAAATGCCTGGCGATAATGCTCACGCTTTTTCAAAATGGTGTACCAACTGAGCCCAGCTTGTGCTGACTCGAGGGTGATAAACTCAAACAAGCGGTCGTCATCAATGACGGGCATACCCCATTCGTCATCATGATAAGCGACATAGTCAGGTTTGGTTTCGTCTACCCAAAGGCAGCGAGTGCAAGTTTTGGTGTCCATCTTGGCTTCCTTGAATATTGGTATACCTTCACCTTACGGATTTTTGCCACGCTTGTTAAGCGTGATTTTTTAACATCACCATTTTTAATCGTTGAAGTAGCGATAAAAGCAGGCAATTCGCTGATCTGTAAGTTGCTCGCAGCGCTGGATAGCGCTTTGTTTATCGCTAAAACCGGTTAACACGACACGATAGTCTGTGCCTGCCGAAGCATTTTGTGAGGTTTGCAAGGACAACCGCTCTGTGTCTGGCAGGCTTGCTAGCTGTTGTTGCACTGTGTTGAGATAGCGCAAGGCTTGGGCTTCAGTATGATATAAGCCGAGCTGCAGACCGTGTTGAGCGACCTTAACGCTGTTGGATTGCGGTTTTGTCTCAGGTGAGGAGGTTGAATTTATTGTCGCGCTGTTCACAGGCGCGGAATTAACCCTAGCTGTGGACATGGGAGTCATTGTAGAGAGATTTGATTTTTCGTTAGCCGCGGTTTGAACGGGTTTTGTGCTCGCAGCCAGTTGTGAATCTAGCGCCAGCACCACAGCTTTTAGTTCTTGTTCAACCGCTAAAAGGTTGGTGATCCGTCGTTCTAATTGCTCATGCTGTTGCTTGAGCGTGTTAAACTCCGCTAGGGTGACATAAGCCGCTGGTGTATCTTGCGGGCTTGTGGTGCTGTTGCAGCCACCAATGAAGAGCGTGGTTAGAAGTAAAGCAACAAAGCTATTGAGATGATTGTGAGGCATTCGAATTCTCTTAGTTAGTAACTGAGTTTAACTGTTTCGACGCTGCAGTTTAGCTGCTCTGCGAGTAACAAGTCACATTGTAATTGGCTCTCTGCGGCAGTTTGAGTAAAGCTAACGGCAAGCTGGAACTGAGACTCAGGCGTGGTGTGATAAAAACCTGTAAAAGTACCGTTTAAACGCTTTTTGATGAGCTGCCAGTAGAGTTTAAGCAGTTGTAGATCATGAAAGGTATGTATTACCGCCATGTAACCATGCAGGCGTTCCTCATGACGTAAGCTAAGGTCAACACCAGTATAAAGTTCACCGCGGGCGCTAAACTTGAGCTCCGCCAAATCGAGTCCGACCCAACTCTGCTGATTTTGCTTTGCAATGCGCACCAGATAATGGCCAGGCTTTATTTCGGTAAATAAGTAGTAGCCATCATGTTCAGACTTAGTCGTAGCAACTATCGAGCCTAATTGGTCGACTAATTCCACCTCCACATAAGCGGCGGGCTTGCCAGTTTCAGCGAGGTACAGCGTGCCGTCAATCTCGCCGCCCAAGGTAATAGGAATTTCGACAAAGTTAAGCTGCCCAGCTCGAGGCGCTACTGAAAATCCCTTGTCTGCTCGTAACATAAAGGGGTCTGGTAATGTAGCGAGATCAATTTCAATGTCGGTGCGTTTATTGGGAGTCAGGGACTTTAACAGCGCAACACCATCGGCTGCGGTACGTGCGGTACGAAAGCTTTGCCGCGAAATGACTTTGACATCAGGCAGTAAGGTTTCACCTAGGTCATAACGTAAATTGCTATTGGCATCGACAAAGACGCGCACAAGCAAACCGCCACTGCTGGCGAGCGGAGTGTTAGACCAAGTGGTTTTATTTTGTTGGTTGGCAAAGCCAAGACTCGTTCTGGCTAATAAGCTAATGCCGGTATGCTGCTCTTGGTCGTAAGTGAGGCCACCTGTTAAAGTGAATTCGGGTTGCGCCCAGCTGAGATCTAAGGCTAGTTGATTTAAATCGTCAATCGCGCGGTGGCGCAGGGTCCACTGCGACTGTAATTCATCAGTTAATTGGTGATTGACACTAAGCTCGATAATACGCCAGGCAAAGGTTTGTGACGTGTCATATTGAGCATTTAGTGTTGCAAAAAAGTCCGTAAAAAAGCCAGTCATAAATAAACTCCCGTAGCGTTCGGTCAATGCTGCTAGGCTGTTTGATGAGTTACTTTGCTGCCAAGTAAAGTTATGGTTTACCTGCACATTTCGAACGCGTGTTGAGAGTTGATTAATGAGTTTCGTGGTGCTCATATCATCATTTTCTTGTCGGCTGGCTTTTTGTTCATAATAGATATTGGCAAACAATCTGCCACTGAGGCTAACATCAAGCAAATTGTGTTTAGGCTTATCATCAAAACGGCGTTGACCCAGTTCTACACTGAGATTTTGACCACCGATAGCGGTTTGAATATGGCCATTTAGCCAGCGTTGCGTTTCGCTATGCTCGTAATTTAACTGCCATGCAGCTTGATGCAGTAAATTACCTTGCAAGCCTGCTGCGAACTGGGCGGATTGAGCCTGTTCAGCCTCTCCCCAAAGCTTACTAAAGCCAAAATAGGACTGTAGCGAATAAGGTAAAGACAGCTGATAGTTACCAGACAAATACCAATCTTGTGATGACTCGAAGTCCTTACCCAATAAGTTATTGCCCGGTTGCAATAAGGAAACATTAAACTGACTTTGCCAAGCGTCAGCGCTTTTACCATCAAAGTACAAAGTACGATGTTCCGTTGCTATTTCGCCGTAGGGGCCGTATTTCAATAGTTTGATGCGGTTTTGCCCGTAGCGTAGGCGAATATTATGAAATTCAAAGCGGCCATTATTGGTACTGGTTTCACGAGCAACCAGAATCTCATTGAGATACAGTTCAACATCCCAGTTGGGTTGAATATCGCCGCCAATATTAACCAAGTCTTGATGCTGATAGTTGTCAGCATCGTTATTAAACAGTTTGAAGCCGCGCCCTTGCTGATTGGAAAACGACTTACCAGACTGCGCGGGTTGAATATCACCTAGTTGCCATTCATTGACACCTAATTGGCGTAGTAAATTACTTTCATCTAGTTGGCGCTGCACTGACACGCGAGCTGTATCGAGCCAGTCCTTATCATTGCCATACAAAAAAAAGCGGCTATCAAGGTAGCCAAGCTCTTGCCTGCCGAGCAGTGAATAAGTGGTACTATGATGATGTTTTTGCTGCAATGCGGCGAGTTGTAAATCAAATACTGGATTTGACATAAACGCGTAGTCATTGTCTTGTTGCGGTAATTGAGCGCGAGGTGCACTGCCAGATGTAGCTAGGCGCTGATTTTTGCGTACCAGATGTTCGCTGATAGGTAACGGGGTGGTGGGGTTTACTTTGATTAATTGCCCCGCAAAATCAAGGTTCAATGCAATATCTAGCCAAGTTTGTAACCAATATGCTTCGACATACAAATCATCGGCGAGGGTAAATTGCGTGGTTTTTGCCACAAGTTGCCCTGCACGATAAAGTAACAGTTCGCCCTCTATCATCTTGACTGCAAGAGTATTGTCTTCATCATAGAGCCAACCGTCGGCCGTGACTTTATTGAGGTCAACCTGTATTGGTAATGCCAATACGTTCACTAAGCCAACTAAGCCTATTTGTGCTTGCTCTGCGCTTTTTATCGCGTAAATATCACTCAGCCAGTTGCCATTAAGCTCCACAGCCAAGATCAACTCTTCGTCTATTGGGATACTATGGGTGATATTGGGACTGTGGGCTGGCGAGTTTAATTGCCGATACTTTTTTGCCAGTGCGGCGATGGCGTTTGGCATCGCCAAGCATGTGTTGATTGGATTTATCAGCAGCAATAACACACAGACAAAAAAGTGGCGGCGGGTCGATGACATTATAGTGGTAGTGGTATATGTTTTTCAGCGAAGCGCACACCGAGATATTCTTCACTGCCGAGGTATTGCAGCAACAAGTGTCCGGATTGCGGCAAAGTTTCAGTGAGCGGTAGCGTCACAGCAATACGTTGCTGTTCGGTGTAAACATTAATATTGTTAAGGAGTGCAATCTCGCGTTGTTGCCCTTGTTGGTCGACATGAAAGGCCAGCACTTTGCCATTGCTACTACTCTTGCCTTGCCGTTCTAAAATAAATCTTAGTTTGTCTGCTGCGACTTTTTCCACTGCGGCAATATTCAGCTCAGGTAACGTCGCTTGATGGCGGACAATCACAGGAACATTGTAGTTGATCAGTAAATTGATCTTCAGTCCGCTATGTTGTTGTGCTTGGTCCTCGGGCGCGGTTACTGGTTGGGCAGAGAAGTTCAAATAGCTGCGTAACTCACCTGCTGGTAAGTCTGAGGGGCGCCGCAGTGCCAGTTTAATCACTTGCTTTTGGTTCGGTGCCAAAGTCACTTGCCTTGGACTAATACGCATCATTTTACTGAGCGCATATGCCGCAGGTTCCTCAACTAAAGTTAACTGCCCAGTGTCGGAAAAACGCAGTTCTTGCCATTGCAGGCGATAGCTCACGGTTTTATCTGAGGTGTTAAGTAGCGTCATAGTGGCAATGCGGTCTCGGTCATTGAAAACCACGCGAGTTGGGGTAATTGTGAGTGAGGCCAGACTTGCCGAGCTGACAAACAACAAGGTAAAAGCAACAATAATGCGTAGCAACAATATGCTCCCTAATAAGTTACAGTGATGGCAATCGAGGTTTGATAATGACTATCTTGATAGGTCACACCGTTGCCGGAAGATTGAATGGTCCCACCCAAAGTGATGGTTGCCATGCCAGAGCTGTCAGTGACAACTGAGCTTGGGTAATTCAAATCAATTAAATTAAAAGTGTTACTGGCGAAGGCTGAGCCCATAGGCGCGGTCACGAGTGCTGAGATCTGAAGCTCAGTTTGTGGAGAGCTGGATTGTAACAATAGCTCTGCTGCGTGACCTGGCGTAAAAATATAAATTGCGCCGCTACTGATGATTTCACCACTGGTTTTTACCGTTAGCTCACTTTTTTGATGATTACGCATCAACGCAATTTCACCAAAGTCCAAATTTTGTACAATGGTGAAAGTAGTAAGAAAAGCCAATATCATAGTGACTACAACATCGAATAGAATGCAAACAGCAGAGTAAGGCTGATTAGTAAACTACAGTCACGTTAACCGTCGCGGTATACTCACCATCGGTATAAGTGGATTTTTTGGCTGCTGGATCAGTTTTAAGCGTAGCGCCAACGTGAAACTTCACTGCACCTGTGTTATCTGCTATCAATTTTTTCGATGAACCGTCATAGATTTGGCGATCGTTTGGGCCGCCTTCAATAAGTACTTCGAAATCTGAAATCACAAATTTTGGATTGTCTGGGAGCGCAGCGGAATTAATCAGTTCAGCAGAAGTAGGAATGCTGATCAGTAGTTCAGAATTAGGCGCCGTGCCAGAAACGCTAAAAGTAGCTGGTGAACCTGCCGTGATGGATTGGATCACGGCGGTGCCATCTTTGGTTGGCACCCCTGAGGCTGCGTCAGGATCAGCTGGAATGGTCAACGAAGCTTGTTTACCACCATCGGTTAGTAGTTCAGCGTTGGCGCGAATTTCACCAAAGCTAAGCTCTTTGTCTGGCGTTAAAGTGAAGAGATTTTTCACTGTCACGGTCGCTTTCATTGGTTTTGTTTCTGCTGTGGCCGTCAGGCTAGTGGTGCTCAAGATAGTGAGCGAAATGAGAGTTAAAGCTGCTTTTTTCATATCCGTGTTCCTTGTTCCTTTATGTTGAACATTAAAATGCAATTTCAGTTATCGGTCAATATCTTTAAAGCTGAACCGAAATATAGTTATTTTTTATTTTTTAATAGTTTGCGTTATACACTAGACAATCCTAGAGCGACATTGCTAGCGCCTAGAGTAAAGCTTTTGATGAGTTTGCGCGTGCCACGCAACTAAAACTGCGCTGCTGCAACGCTGCACAGAGCTGCTCTGCATGATGTTTTGGCATTAATTGATTGAAGCGAATGCTAAAAAAAGCGGGGTTTAGTGGGGCAGATGTTATGCTAGTCGATAGGTTGGCAAGTTCAGGATTAAGTTGTTTTTGCAATGTTTGCCAGTGTTGTAAAGCACGTTGCTCAGAAGCATATATACCTAGATAAACTTGGAACTCGGATGTCACAGTGGCAAACGTGGTTCCATTTACTAAAGTTTGGGTTTCAGGCTCACTATAAGCTGTGCTAGTAGCTTGGTATTGTTTGATTTTGGGCTCTGTTACATGAGCTAAAACGCCGTTTTGCAGCTCAGTTTGATAGTGCAATTCATCCAAAATGACTTGCAAATCTTGTTTTAAACTCAGTAACTCAACGACAGTTTGTTGCTGCAATTCAGCATCGGGTTGAGCCTCAGTTTCATTTGCGATATCAATTGTACTACAGCTGCTAAGGAGCAGTGTGTAAGTCATCACTACTATTACCGCCACAAAACGCATCGAGAGGTCACTCATATAGCTAGTTATCCCTGTGTAACTTTTCCTAACTTGGATGAAACTATACAACGTACCTAACTTAAGCCCTAATTAAAAATAACAGAAATGGCGCATGGAGGGATTTTCTCAAGATTTATCTTGGTGCTGATGGTGTTGCAAAAGTGTTTTATCAGCTTGGTATTAAAATTGAAGAATCATGTTGAACTTAACCTTTTGCGGCTACTATGACGAGAAATTGACAGTGAAAACATGTGTATGATTTTGAAATATAGGGAATTTATTTTGGCATAGATCATGCTTTATCCAGCTAAGTGAATTTTTTATAAAGAGCAACACCATGGCGTTAGCACAGGTACATTCTCCACAATTCGTGAATCTGAACCCGTTCAATCCATGTTTATTGCAGGAGGCATACGTGGGTGAACTGAGTGACTTAAGACAACAAGCCAGTTGGCTGAGCCACCTAGTTGATACTATGCCCGCCGGCGTGGTGGTGCTTGATGGTCGTGGCATGATAGCCAAAGCAAACCAAATTGCCATCGATATGCTAGGTGAGCCGCTCGAAGGTGAAAAGTGGTTTGCTGTTATTCAGCGCTCTTTTAGCCCAAAACAAGACGATGGGCATGAAGTATCGTTAAAAGACGGCCGTTTGATCAAGCTTGATATTACTGCGCTCACTCCAGAGCCGGGACAGTTGATCCTGATGACAGATTTAACCGAAACACGTCGTTTGCAAGCCCGTGTCGCGCATATGCAGCGCTTAAGTGCGCTGGGTAAAATGGTGGCATCGTTAGCGCATCAGGTGCGCACGCCGTTGTCGGCTGCGATGCTCTATGCTGCAAACTTGGGATCTAATTCGATGCCAGACGCAGCACGCGGTCGCTTTCAAGAGAAGTTGATGTCGCGGCTTAAAGATTTAGAGTCACAAGTGAACGATATGCTGCTTTTTGCTAAAAGTGGTGAGCAAAACGTGGTTGAGCATGTCTCCATGCAGCAATTACTGAGTGAAGTGAAAGCCGGCGCTGATGCCATGATGACATTGCATCAGGCTGAACTTGAAGTAGATTTGCCCGATCCGGATATCGCCATTATGGGCAATAAAACCGCGCTGGCTAGTGCTATTGGTAACCTTATTCACAACAGTGTCCAGATCATTGGCAAAGGCGCACAAGTGCTATTGTCCGCCGAGGTAGATACGGAGCAACCTGAGTATGTGCGAATTGCTGTCACAGATAATGGCCCAGGCGTAGATCTTGCCATTGTAGATAAGTTGTTTGAGCCATTTTTTACCACCAAAAGTCAAGGCACTGGCCTTGGTCTCGCCGTGGTCAGTTCAGTTGCTAATGCCCATCAGGGCAAAGTAGATGTCTGTAATACGATTCAAGGTGGCGCCTGTTTTAGTATTTTGCTGCCAATTTGTCATACAGTCGCTGCGCCAAACTTTGCGCAGCAAGCGAATGTCATGCTTGACACGCTAAGGGAGGTTATATGAGTAACATCGTTTTAGTTGTTGAAGATGATGCAGGATTGCGTGAAGCATTGCTAGATACCTTGATGCTTGCTGGGATCTGCTGTGAAGCAGCAGATTGTGCAGAAACCGCTATGGTCATGCTCAAAGAGCAAACGTTCTCGCTGGTGGTGAGTGACGTACAAATGGGTCGCATGAGTGGTTTGGATTTATTAAAAAGCATTAAACTCAACTACCCAGATTTACCTGTGTTGATGATGACGGCTTACGCGACTATTGATGACGCGGTTGAAGCCATGCGTATCGGCGCGATTGATTACATGGCAAAGCCATTTGCGCCAGAAGTGTTGTTGAACATGGTCAGCCGTTATTTACCCGCTGCGGCAAAAGAAACCGATGGTCCAGTGGTTGCCGACCCTGCGAGTAAACAGCTACTCGAATTGGCTGCTAAAGTCGCACGCTCTGATGCCAGTGTGATGGTGCTTGGCCCAAGTGGCTCAGGTAAAGAGGTACTTGCCCGTTTTATTCACGATAAGTCACCGCGTGCGAGTGAACCTTTTGTCGCCATCAACTGTGCCGCGATTCCAGAAAATATGCTTGAAGCAACGCTCTTTGGCTACGAAAAAGGCGCATTTACTGGCGCAATCCAAGCTTGTCCAGGTAAGTTTGAACAAGCGCAAAAAGGCACCATTTTACTCGATGAAATCACCGAGATGGATTTGGCGCTACAAGCAAAGCTGCTGCGGGTGTTGCAAGAGCGTGAAGTAGAACGTTTAGGTGGGCGTAAAACCATTGAGCTTGATGTACGCGTGTTGGCAACCAGTAACCGTGATTTAAAAGAAGCGGTAGCTGCAGGTAAGTTCCGTGAAGACTTGTATTATCGTTTGAACGTATTCCCGCTCACTTGGCTGCCATTGGCAAAACGGCCGTTAGATATTGTGGTACTGGCTGAACATTTGATTGTGCGTCACTGTCAAAAAGCCGGACAACCAGCGCCGAGTCTAACAGCGGCGGCGAAGCAAAAATTGCTTGAACATGCGTGGCCCGGCAACGTACGTGAGTTAGATAACGTTGTCCAACGTGCCTTGATTCTGCAAAGTGGCGAGATCATTAGCGCGGATGACATCTTTATTGAGAATTTAGTGTTTGCGACCAATGACACGCCAGCGATGCCATCCAATCAAGCTGTGAGTCATGCTGAGAAGCCACAAGAGTTACCTAAGTGGGTGCTTAGTAGTGAGCTTGATGAGGAATTTGACGAGGCAGACAGTGAGTTTGCCACGCTTAATTACAAAGATGAGCTGCAAGATAAAGAGCACAAAATGATCTTAGATACGCTACAGCGCTATCGTGGTAAACGCAAAGAGGTGGCGGAAGTGCTCGGTATGAGTCCAAGAACGCTACGCTATAAACTGGCCAAAATGCGCGATTTAGGTTTACCCGTTCCCGCTTAATCCCTTCCTTTT
This sequence comes from Pseudoalteromonas fenneropenaei, assembly GCF_042643375.1. Taxonomy (NCBI): domain Bacteria; kingdom Pseudomonadati; phylum Pseudomonadota; class Gammaproteobacteria; order Alteromonadales; family Pseudoalteromonadaceae; genus Pseudoalteromonas; species Pseudoalteromonas fenneropenaei. Next base: position 118,870 of record NZ_JBHRSD010000010.1, on the reverse strand, counting down.
CAGATTGGCGAGCAGTTGCTCGCCAATTTTTTGTCACTGACTCTTCTGTCATTTTCTATGTTTAACTTACTGAAAATTAATGTATAATTTTTGGCATGTTTTCTGCTTTATTTAAGGTAATCTTAGATGGCCGAGGTAGTTAACATGAACATTCAGGCAGCATCACTGTTTCAAGAAATGCAGGCAATGGCGTCAGAAGCGACGCGTAACCGTCCAAGTATGGAAACCATTCGCCCGCAGCAGACTTCTTCCACCAATCAATTTGGTGACTTATTGGCAGATGCGATTAATACTGTAAATGGATTGCAAAAAGAGGCAAAATCCAAAGTGACAGCAATGGAAATGGGCGATCGCAGCGTGTCGCTTGCTGAAGTCATGATTGCGTCACAAAAAGCATCTGTTGCATTTGAAGCAACTGTGCAAGTGCGCAATAAACTAGTAGAGTCGTATAAAGAAATCATGAGCATGCCAGTTTAATCTGGTAGTGGAGTGACATTGTGGCAACAAAGCAATCAACCGATCTGGCATTAACCGATAGTGGGAGTGACTCACTAGACGGTCCAGGCGAGCAACAAGAACAGAAATCTGGCTATCTGAGTGCGCTCAGCGGCGTTGATATGCTGCGTCAGGTCACATTGATCATTGCACTGGCAATTTGTTTGGCTATCGCCATCTTTATTATCATTTGGGCTCGCCAGCCTGACATGCGTCCGCTCGGTCAATATCCGACCGAGGAGCTGATCAAAACCCTAGACTTCCTTGATGCACAAAAAATTGACTATCAGTTAGACGGTAACACCATTATGGTACCTGAAACTGAGTATCAAAGTATCAAATTAAAAATGGCCCGTGACGGGTTAACCCAAGAGCCCAATAATGGTACTGATATTCTTATGCAGGATATGGGTTTTGGTGTCAGTCAACGGCTTGAGCGTGAGCGCTTGAAACACAGCCGCGAGCAGCAGCTCGCAAGAACCATTGAAGAGCTACAATCTATCTCGCGTGCCAAAGTGTTACTGGCTATTCCCAAAGAAAACGTGTTTGCGCGCATGGAGAAGAAACCTTCTGCGACTGTAGTCGTGACTTTACGCCGTGGCAAAGTGCTAGACAGCGAAGAAGTGGATTCTATCGTCGATATTATAGCTTCGGCAGTGCAAGGCTTAGAGCCTTCACGGGTCACAGTGACAGATCAAAATGGTCGCTTACTGAACTCGGGTTCTCAGGATTCCTTATCGGCACGTACTCGTAAAGAATACGAAATTGAACGTAAGCGCGAGCAAGAATATTTAGAGAAAATCGACAGCATTCTTATTCCTGTAGTGGGCCTTGGTAACTATACCGCGCAAGTTGACTTGACGATGGATTTTAGCGCGGTTGAAGAAACCCAAAAACGCTATAACCCGGACTTACCAGCAGTACGTAGTGAAACCACTTTTGAAGAGAATAACGTTGGTGGTATTGCAGCAGGTATTCCAGGGGCTTTAACCAATCAGCCGCCAGTTAATTCTAATATTCCAGAAGTCGCAAATGGCGGTAATGGCAGCAGTAGTGCTTCATCACGCTCGCAAAAAGAAGCGACCCGTAACTATGAGCTGGATACCACGATTTCGCATAAGCGTCAGCAAACAGGTGTGATCCGCCGTGTCAGTGTGTCAGTTGCAGTTGACTATATTCCAACACCTGGCGCAGATGGCAAAGCCACAATGGCGCCTCGTGCGCAGGAAGAACTCAACAATATTCGTCGTTTATTACAAGGCGGAATAGGTTTTGATATGCAGCGCGGCGATGCTTTGGAAGTGGTAACAGTGCCGTTTGTCCGTGAGGATTTAACCGCTGTGGCCGAATTACCGATGTGGGAGCAAGAGTGGTTTGTCAAACTGGCGCGCTTAGGTGCGGGTGCCTTGGTCATCATAGTACTTATCCTTGCCGTTGTCAGACCTATGCTAAAACGCCTTATCTACCCAGACGATACGCTTGAGGATTATGATGAGGATGCCTTGACTGCTGGCGTTGATATTGGTGATAGCACCTTAGATATGTTGAATACGGAATTTGATGCCTCGGCAGTTGGCTTTAGCTCAGATGGTACGTTACGCCTGCCAGATCTTCACGGTGATGAAGACTTGCTCAAAGCGGTGCGTGCGCTGGTTGCCAATGAACCTGAATTGTCATCACAAGTAGTGAAAGCGTGGTTGACCGAAGATGAGTGATGAAGATAAGAAAATCTCCGCAGGGTTTGATGTAAACAAGCTTGATGGCGTGGATAAAGCCGCCATCTTGTTGCTGAGTTTAACAGAAGAAGATGCAGCGCAAATCCTCAAGCATTTAGAGCCTAAGCAAGTACAGAAAGTGGGTATGGCGATGGCCTCACTTGATGATTTGTCGCAGGCTAAAATTGCCGCAGTACACAATTTATTTATTGAGCAGATCCAAAGTTTTAGTACCATCGGCTTCCAATCTGAAGAGTTTATTCGTAAGGCCTTGACCGCAGCACTCGGTGAAGACAAAGCGGCAAGCCTAATTGATCAGATTGTGATGGGGTCGGGTGCAAAAGGGTTGGACTCGTTGAAATGGATGGACTCGAAACAAGTTGCGAATATCATTCGCAATGAACACCCGCAGATCCAAACTATTGTTTTATCGTATTTAGAGCCTGAACAATCGGCTGAGATCCTGTCGCAATTCCCTGAAAAAGTGCGTTTAGATTTGATGATGCGTATCGCCAATTTAGAAGAAGTTCAACCTGCTGCACTACAAGAGTTGAACGAGATCATGGAGAAGCAATTTGCTGGTCAAGCGGGCGCGCAAGCCGCCAAAATGGGTGGCTTAAAAGCAGCTGCAGACATCATGAACTATCTCGATACCAATATCGAGGGTCAGTTGATGGACTCAATTCGCGAGCACGACGAAGAAATGTCGCAACAAATTCAAGATCTTATGTTTGTGTTTGAAAACTTATTGGATGTTGACGACCGTGGTATTCAAGCTATTTTGCGCGAAGTCCAGCAAGATGTCTTGATGAAAGCCATGAAAGGTGCAGACGATGCACTAAAAGAAAAGATCCTCAAAAACATGTCAAAACGTGCGGCTGAAATGTTGGCAGATGACTTGGAGGCTATGCCGCCTGTGCGGATCAGCGAAGTAGAAGCCGCGCAAAAAGAAATTTTATCGACCGCCCGGCGTCTAGCTGATTCCGGTGAAATCATGCTCGGCGGCGGTGGCGGCGAGGAGTTCCTGTAAGCCATGACAGACCCTAAATTATACCGTGGTCGCCCAATTCATCTCGATGAATCAGTGGAAGAGTTACTGAAAAACTGGCCTATTCCTGATGTTGCACATGATGAGCGCAAGATCCGTGGCCGTTCAACGGCCATGGGAACACCATTAGAAGAGCTGTATCGCAAAAAAGAAGCGCCGCAGGAAGTCGCTGAAACACCAGAAGAATTAGATTTTCCCAAGCTAACTTTAGAAGAGCTTGAGCAAATTCGTGAAGATGCCTATCAGGAAGGGATAAAACAAGGCCACGAACAAGGTTATATTGATGGTTTTGATAAAGGCCATGGTGAGGGCAAAGAGGCCGGTTTTAGAGAAGGGCTGGAGATAGGTCGTCAGCAAGGGCTTGATGAAGCCAAGCCATTGGTTGAAGAAAAGCTTACCGCGCTTAGCCAAATATTTGACGCGCTACATAAACCACTTGAGCAAGTTGATGAGCAGGCCGAAAAACAATTGGTACAATTGGCAGCAATGCTGGCTGAAGCTGTGTTATTTAGAGAACTTGCTTTAGATCCTACACTGATTTTGCAGGCGCTGAAAAAAGCCATTGATGCTTTACCGATGAACGATGCCAAAGTACGCATTCACTTACATCCGGAAGACTTAGCGCTAGTGAAAGAAGGCTATGGTGATGAGTATTTAATTGCGCAAGGTTGGCAATTGCTACCAGAACCCACTTTGCAGCGCGGTGGTTGCGAAGTAAAAACCCCGCAATCTTCGATTGATATGACCATCAAAACCCGCATTAAAGAAATTTTGGACACATTCTTGCATGACAGTGGTATCTAAATTACCACTGTCAAAACTTCATGACCTATTCGTCAACACCACTTGCGCAGCGTTTATCGCGTTATGACAAATTTATCAAACCGTTTCCGGTCGCCGTAGCGGGTAGTTTGACCCGTGTGGTTGGCTTAACACTGGAAGCCAGAGGTTTGAGCGCGCCAGTTGGCAGTCAATGTAAAATTGAAACCATACGCGGCATGATTGACGCTGAAGTGGTAGGTTTTAACGACGATACCTTGTATTTAATGCCTAATGACAATATTTCTGGCGTATTGCCAGGCGCGCGCGTAGTGCCTGTGGTGCATCAAGAAGGCTTGCCAGTTGGCATGGGCTTACTCGGCCGAGTGGTCGATGGCCTCGGCAGACCGCTCGATGGCTTAGGAGCGATAAATGCTGAAGCCCATTTGAAATTTGCTGCCAATCCTATTAATCCGTTAGCCCGTCGACCGATTGATTCGCCACTTGATGTCGGAGTGAGAGCGATCAATAGCATTATTACCGTTGGTCAAGGCCAACGTATGGGCTTGTTTGCCGGTAGTGGTGTGGGTAAATCTGTGCTGCTTGGCATGATGACACGTGGTAGTGAAGCGGATGTCATTGTGGTTGGCTTGGTAGGCGAGCGGGGCCGTGAAGTTAAAGAATTTATTGAAGAAATTCTTGGCGTAGAAGGGCGCAAACGCTCGGTGGTGGTGGCAGCTCCGGCAGATGCGTCACCTTTGATGCGCTTAAAGGGCTGTGAAAGTGCCGTCACTATCGCTGAGTATTTTCGCGATCAGGGCATGAGCGTACTTTTGCTGCTCGACTCAGTCACTCGTTATGCTATGGCTCAACGGGAAATTGCGCTGGCAGTAGGTGAGCCACCTGCGACTAAAGGTTATCCGCCGTCGGTATTTGCTAAGTTGCCAGCATTGGTTGAGCGTGCTGGTAATGGTGGTGAAGGGCAAGGTTCAATTACGGCTTTTTTCACTGTATTAAGTGAAGGTGATGATTTACAAGACCCGATTGCCGATGCGGCACGGGCTATTTTAGATGGCCATATAGTTCTTTCTCGTGAACTGGCTGACAGCGGCCACTATCCGGCAATAGATATTGAGAAATCCATCAGCCGGGTAATGCCGCAAGTGGTTTCGCCCACCCATATGCAGCAAGCGCGTATCGCCAAACAGATCTATTCTTTGTACATGCAAAACCGCGATATGGTTACATTAGGCGCATATCAACGTGGCAGCGACCCGATGTTAGACCAAGCGATTCAAATGATGCCGCGCATCAAACAATTTCTACAACAGGGGATGAAGGACGTCATCTCTTACGACGACTGTTTGCAAGGGCTTGCTCAATTATTAGGACAAGGCTAATGGCAAATAACAAACTCGATCTATTACTCAAATTGGAAAGCGATAAGGAAGAAGGTTTACGCCGTCATTTTGTCCAAGCTGAGCAACACTTTCGTAATAATCAGCAAAAATTACAAGGGCTTAGTCAGTTTCGTTTAGAGTATATGCAGCAACTACAGGAAAAAGCCCAGCATGGACTGAGTAGTGCAGCATTTCGTCAGTATCATTCTTTTATTAATAAAATTGATGAAGCAATTGCGCAGCAAGGGCGAGTGGTGAGCACCGCACGGCAGGTAGTCGATCAGCGGCGTAATTTGTGGCTTAAACAACAAGCTAAGACCAAAGCAATTGCCAAATTAATTGAGAAACAAGCTTTGGTAGCACAGCAGAAAATGGCTAAAGCTGAGCAAAAAATGCTGGATGAATTTGCCACTAACCAATTTTTTCAGCGCCGTATGGCGGTCTAACAACAATGTTGGTTTAGATATTGCTTAGTATCTAACAATAAGTGTGATTTCGGTTGAACTAACCCCAAATTTGCGGCCTTCCGGTAACAGATTGCCGCTTTGAACTATGAGGTGAGCTATGGTCATGGCTGCTGCGCTACAAGCGTCAAAAGCAACGCTGCAATTGCCGGGAAATAATCAGGATGAGCCGCAAGAAGGCACTCAAACTGGGTTATTTGCCACTGAGTTAGAGCGCGCTGACTTTGATAAGATGGCGTTTTTAGAACGTAAAAAAGCGTCTTTTGAAGAATTGCGTGGCGAGACACAAGCAGCAGATGCAGATCTCGCGAGTAGCAAACTGGCGCAACACTCAGATTTCAAAGAGCGTTTCGCTGAAAGCTTAGATGCGCAATATCGAAGCGAGTCACAAGATGCTGAACATGCCCAAGAGCAAGAAAGCAGCGAACAAACTGGCAATGACCTGTTGGCCTTTTTGCAAGCAGCAACCACTATTAGTACGGCAGTGAAATCAGCACTTCGCAGTGGTGCTGAAGAAACGAGCGATGCTGCTGAAAGTATGCTTAGTCGTGCTGATAACGGGGCTGCAATTGACGCGGCAGCGATTCAGTCGAACCCACCCGCTTCGTTAGAAACGAGTGCATCAGCTAACGCAATCAGTGGCAGTGAAAAGGTGGCTGGCGATGAGCTGCCACTGACTAAGACACCCCCACTGGTCGAAAAACTGCTGAAGTCTCAGCAAAGTAGCAGTGAAGGTACTGTGCTATCGACATCAGATGATAAGGTCACGCCGGTCATCGCTAAATCACTTAGCACTGCATCTAGTGCAGTGAGCGTCGATAAGCAAGTAAGCTTGACTGAAACATCCAAGCAAGCTTCTGAACTTACAGCGCAAACAGAAACTTCGCAGTTGCCCGTTGCCAACTCAAAGTTGCAAGGGCAAGCCAAAGTCACTGAGCAGCTTACTGTAACCAAACTTGCTCGCGACGATACTGCCTTGAAAGCCGCTTCAGGCTTAACAGTGGCGCAAAATCAAGTAGATGAAACTAAAACGCAAGGTACCGCAATTGCAAGTGCAAAACTTGAGCACAACCTAAACAAATTGCAGGCCGAATTTGCAGCGCTAACTCCAGAGCAACAAAAACAAGTAACCAGTCTTTTGCAACAGCAACTTAAGCAAGGCGAAATGAATGCGCAAGCAGTTGCAGCCGTTGAACAACTACTCACGCAAGCGCAAGCTAAACTGACGATTAGCAATGTGCCTACAACAAAAGAGCAAGGTGCTGATAATACCGCGCAGGCCTTTCTTAACGCTAAATCAGAAGACGTAACTGAACACAGCGAACAGCCAGCGCTTGAAAGCGATAAACTGGTTGATGGCGGCTCAGCCACGGAGAAAATGCCTCCTGTCGCGAACGGTATCAACAAAACCGCCTCAGTGCTGTCGAATGTAGAGCGCAGTGAAAAGGCTATACTGACGGCATCTGACTTAAATGCTGCTACAGGTGCTAATAAGGCCATAGCAACGAGCGCTGAAATGCCCAAAGCCGCTGAGCTAACAGCGACGCCAAAAGCGGGAGGAGCGTCATCAACAGTAACTGGTCAAGTAAAATCGAACCGTGGTGGTTCGCTCGATAAGTCCGCAGATGCAATAACAAGTGACAGTCATGGTCTTGCTGAAAACAAAGCCGAAGACGTTGCTAAACCTGAGAAAATCCAAGGCGTAGAAGAGGCTCTGCTAGTAGGCGGCAAGCCATTAGAGCGTGGTGCTATCGAGCAATCTCAAAGTCAAAACCGGGTGACGCAATTTATGCAGCAATTGAGTGAGCTTGGCGCGACAAACTCAGTGCAACGTCAGGAACAAACGCTGATAGCGCAAGCTGACACTGCGCAGTTACATCAAGTGCAGCAACACAATCAACTAAGTGCCCAAAAGGCAGCGCAGGACCCTGCGATGCAGCAAGCATTACAACTAGCCAGACAAGATGCCGTTAAGGAGCTCAATGAGCGAGTTTCAGCTATGCTCAATCTAAACAATAAAGAAGCGGAGATCCGGCTTGACCCCCCAGAGCTTGGCAGTATGCAAATTCGTATTCGCACTGACGCAGAGCAAGCCCAAGTGAGTTTTGTGGTGCAAAACCAACAAGCCAAAGAGGCTTTAGAGCAATCACTACCGCGTTTACGTGAAATGTTAGCTGAGCAAGGGATTAATCTTGGTGAGAGTTCAGTTGAGCAAGGATCAGGCGGAAACGCTCAAAACGATGAGCAAAGCCAAGGCAAAGGCGGTGCAAAGCTTGCTAATTCTGAAGGTGAAGCGCAAAATAAAGAGAGTAGTCCGGCAAGAACAAAAACATCAAGCTCGGCAATAGATTACTACGCTTAATAGCTGTCTTTTGAGGGGCAGCGAAGGAGACACGATGGCAGAAAAGAAAAAGGCGGCTGAAGAAAACAACAGCCTAGAAATTGAAGAAACCGGTGGTAATAAGAAGAAACTCATCATTATTATCGCTGCCGCTGTTGTTGTCATTGGCGCTGCTGTTGCATTTTTCTTGCTATCTGGTTCTGATGAGCCTGCAGAAACCTTAGCTGAAGAAGCGCCAATATCGGCAAGTGCTGAAAGTAGTAGTGGTGGTAACGCGGCCCAAATGGGCAGTGCACTTTATGTCGCGATGCCGCGCCCCTTTGTGTTTAATGTGCCTGGTGCGAGCCGTGACCGTATTGTGCAAATTAAAGTACAGCTGTTAGTTCGTGGTGAAGTAAACGAAGAAGTCGCGAAGAAGCATATCCCGTTGATCGAAGGCACGCTACTGAGTGTGTTTTCTACTACCACAGCCGATGAATTGAGTACCACGGCGGGTAAAGAAACCTTGCGCTTATCGGCATTGGATAAAGTTCAAGAAGCATTACAAAATGTCGAAGGTAGCAAAGTGGTAGAGCGGGTGCTGTTCACCGGTTTTGTAATGCAGTAATGTTTGGCTACGCTGGGTTTGCTAAAGCAGAATTATTAAGCAAATTCCGAAGCAAACAATTGAAGTAATTACCTCAAAGGTAAAAAGAACAGAGGTCAAGTGTGAGCGATTTATTATCTCAAGACGAAATTGACGCGCTACTCCATGGCGTTGATGAAGTTGAAGAGGACGACATTTCTGATGGCGACGGGGAAGGCAATGCCAAAGCCCTTCAATACGATTTCTCGTCGCAAGACCGTATCGTTCGTGGACGAATGCCTACGTTGGAAATCGTCAATGAACGTTTTGCTCGTCATATGCGGATCAGCCTGTTCAATATGATGCGCCGCACCGCTGAGGTGTCTATCAACGGCGTACAAATGCTTAAATTTGGTGAATATATCCATACGCTATTTGTGCCAACCAGTCTCAACATGGTGCGTTTTAGACCGCTCAAAGGCACAGGCCTTATCACCATGGAAGCGCGACTCGTGTTCATCTTGGTTGATAACTTTTTTGGTGGTGATGGTCGTTATCATGCCAAAATTGAAGGCCGTGAATTTACCCCTACCGAACGTCGAATTGTACAAATGTTGCTTAAGATTATCTTTGAGGACTACAAAGAAGCTTGGGCACCAGTCATGGACGTGTCGTTCGAGTACTTAGATTCTGAAGTTAACCCCGCGATGGCAAACATTGTCAGCCCTACTGAAGTCGTGGTAATTAGCTCGTTTCATATTGAGCTCGATGGCGGCGGCGGTGATTTTCATATTTCGTTGCCTTATTCGATGCTCGAACCTATCCGCGAACTATTGGATGCGGGGGTACAGTCGGATACAGAAGATACCGACTTACGTTGGAGTAAGGCGCTACGCGATGAGATAATGGATGTGGAAGTAGAGCTCTCCACTCAATTGCTGGAATTGGAACTGTCGCTGGCACAGATTATGGAACTTAAAGCCGGCGATATTATCCCCGTTGATATGCCTGAGCATATTACGGTATTTATTGAAGAATTACCCACCTTTAGAGCGAAAATGGGTCGCTCGCGAGATTTTGTGGCGTTACAAATCAGTGAAAAAATTAAGCGGCCAGAGTCGGTTAAATCTGAGTTGCATGTCTTTACCAAAGGCGGCAAGAAACTGGATTCCGATGCTGAACTGGCTGAACTTGAAGAAGATTTACATTTATCGGAAGGCGTCGACCTCGATTGGTAGTAACAGGCATTTAAACAAGGTTTGAATTTATGAGTGATGATCAAGATACGATGGACGAATGGGCAGCAGCACTTGCCGAAGCCGAAGAGGCAGAGCAAGGCTCACCGGAAGTGGCAGAGTTAGAAGACTTTTCTGGTGCATCAGGGTCGAAACTCAGTCATGACGAGCGCCGCAAACTCGATACCATTTTAGATATTCCAGTGACCATTTCAATGGAAGTAGGTCGCTCGAAAATTAATATCCGGAACTTGCTGCAGTTGAACCAAGGCTCAGTGGTTGAACTGGACAGAGTCGCTGGCGAGCCTCTGGATGTATTGGTAAATGGCACGCTTATCGCCCATGGTGAAGTGGTGGTGGTAAACGATAAGTTCGGTATCCGTTTGACTGATGTCATCAGTCAGGTCGAACGTATTAAAAAGTTACGATGAAAGCAGCATTTTTACTGGTTGCGATGTTTGGCAGTGGCAAGGTTGTTGCCTCTGCCACTACGTCGGCGCCAGCAGTCGCAATGGGCGATATGGTTTCAATGCTGCTTTCGCTATTCGCTGTGGTGATTTTAATTGTTGCTATGGCGATGCTGATGAAACGGCTTAACCCAAATCTTGGCAACTCGGAAAATTTTAAAGTGATTCGTAGCATGCCTTTAGGTAATCGGGAACGATTGCTGGTGGTGGAGATTGACAATAAGCAGCATCTGTTGGGCGTAACAGCAAACAGCATTAACTATCTTTATCAACTTGAACAGCCGTTACCCGAACATGCCATGCCGCCATTAGCGCAGAATTTTTCTAAACTTCTTCAACGTGCGCATAACAAAAATGAATAATGTACTGAAACTTATATTGCTTATTGGGATGATTTGGTTTGTTCCTGATGCAAGCGCAGAAGGGATTGAAGCGCTTAGCGTGACTACAAACCCAGACGGTTCACAAGATTACTCTGTCACACTGCAAGTGTTGGCAATAATGACTGCGCTGAGTTTTATACCAGCAGCTGTGATTATGATGACATCATTTACCCGCATTATCGTTGTACTTGGGATCTTGCGTCAGGCGATTGGTTTGCAACAATCACCGTCAAACCAAATTTTGGTTGGGATCTCATTGTTTTTAACCTTTTTTATCATGGCGCCAATTTTTAGCCAGATTAACGATAAGGCCTTGCAGCCATATCTAAAAGAAGAGTTGACTTCTATTCAGGCATTAGAACAAGCAAAAGAACCATTAAAGGCCTTTATGTTGTCACAGACTCGCATTAAAGATTTAGAAACGTTTGCTAAAATTGCTGGTTATGATCAACTCGATAAACCTGAAGACACACCGTTTATTGTAATAATTCCAGCGTTTGTGACCAGTGAGTTGCAAACTGCTTTTATTATTGGATTTATGTTTTTCATTCCTTTTTTGATAGTCGATCTCGTGGTGGCCAGCGTGCTGATGGCCATGGGTATGATGATGCTTTCACCGATGATAGTGTCGTTACCGTTTAAAATTATGTTGTTTGTACTGGTCGATGGCTGGGGATTGGTGATGGGAACATTGGCTCGTAGCTTTGGGCTTGGAGTGTAGCGATGGAACCAGAAGTATTTGTCGATATTTTGAGCGACTCACTGTTTCTGGTGATTAAACTGGTTTCTGCCATTGTTGTCCCTGGTCTGATAGTGGGTCTAATAGTTGCGGTGTTTCAGGCTGCGACCTCGATTAACGAACAAACGCTCAGCTTTTTACCACGCTTGATTATTACTATTGTGGCATTGATTGTGGGTGGCCACTGGTTGACTCAGGAGTTGATGGACTTTTTCAATCATCTAGTAATGTTGATCCCAGAAATCGCGGGCTAAACCAATGGAATTCCCCCTCGCAACAGTTATTCAGTGGCTGAGTGATTTTTTACTACCACTGGTGCGAATTAGCTCGATGATGATGGTCATGGCAGGTCTTGGCGCGCAAAGTGTACCAAGCCGTGTTAAATTGGCCTTAGCTGTGGTGACGACGTTTGCAGTGGTGCCCGTACTACCTAAGTCACAATTTACCGACCTTTTTTCTCTTGCTATGGTATTTGTGGTATTGCAGCAAATGCTGATAGGCATCGCAATTGGTTTTGCTTCGCTCCTGTTATTAAATACCTTTATTATCGCCGGCCAAGTGTTGGCAATGCAAACTGGCCTTGGTTTTGCGTCAGTAGTCGACCCAGCAAATGGTTTGAGTGTGCCTGCGGTCGGCCAGTTTTATCTAATCCTCGCGACTTTGCTATTTTTCGTTTTCAATGGTCACTTGATGATGATCCAAATGGTGGTCTATAGCTTTGAATCTATTCCTATCACGGGGGAATGGTGGCCGGTTGACAGTTACTGGGATATCGTCACCTGGGGCGGTTGGATGTTTACTACAGCATTGGCATTGGCACTGGCGCCGCTGACTGCAATGCTGGTGATCAATATCTCCTTTGGGATTATGACGCGAGCAGCGCCACAAATGAACATCTTTTCAGTGGGGTTTGCGTTTACCTTAGTTGCAGGCTTAGCTATTATCTGGGCGACGATGGGCAATTTTATCGTCCAATACGAGTTCCAATGGCTAAAAATGGTGGAGCTAATGTGCGGCTTGATTGGTTGTTCATTATAACTTTTTCCGCACAATGCCTAATATACCGTTAATTGACTTGCGATACACATCTTAGTGATATCGTGTTTTCGCTGGGAGTGAAGTGTGGCGGAAGACTCAGGACAAGAAAGGACCGAAGAACCCACGGGGAAAAAAATTGAAGAATCCCGTAAAAAAGGTCAAGTAGCGCGCTCAAAAGAGCTCGGTACCACCTTCGTGTTGATCTTTTCCGCTATTGCGCTGTTAATGTACGGCCCTGCTATTGCCAAAGGCCTTTATAATGTTATGGGGCGCTTACTTTCTCTTAATCGCAATGAGACCTATGACACCACGAAGATGTTTGCGGTGTGGGGTGAAGCGTTTTCCGAACTCATTTTTCCTATGGCGATGTTTGTTTTCATTATCGCGATAGCCGGTATTGTGGGTAATACCTTACTCGGTGGCTTTAACTTTAGCTGGGAGGCGGCGTCGCCTAAACCCAGTAAAATGTCGCCAATGAAGGGGATTAAACGCATGTTTGGCCCCCAAGCAGCGATTGAGTTGCTAAAGTCCATCCTTAAATTTGTGCTGGTGGCGGGATTTGCGATTTTACTTATTCAGATGTATTTCGATGAAATCTTACATTTAAGTATTGAAACGCCACCCAGTAGTGTCTTGCACTCGTTAGAAATACTAGCATGGATGTTTTTGGCGCTGAGCTGTACCTTAATTATTATCTCCGCTATCGACGCACCTTACCAAAGCTACAATCACCACAAACAATTAAAAATGACGCTGCAAGAGGTCAAAGACGAGTATAAAAACTCTGAGGGTGATCCCATGATTAAAGCGCGGATCCGTCGTACCCAGCGTGAAATGTCGCAGCGGCGGATGATGCAAGCTGTGCCGGATGCTGACGTTGTGGTAACGAACCCAACCCATTATTCCGTCGCATTAAAATATGACACAGATAAAGCCGGTGCGCCAATTGTGGTGGCTAAAGGCGTGGATGAAATGGCGATGCAAATTCGCAAAATTGCCATCGGTAACGAAGTGCCTATTCTTGAGTCGCCAATGTTGACGCGCTCGCTGTATCATACCACTGAAGTTGGTCACCAAATTCCAGATAGACTCTTTACTGCTGTGGCCCAAGTGCTGGCTTACGTGTTTCAGCTGAAGCGATTTAAGAAAGGGCGCGGTCGTCGTCCAACTCCGTTGAGTAAAAACTTACCCATCCCAACCGACTTGCGTCACTAGCGAGTTAGTAAGCTGGAACAGTAATTGCTTTTACTTGAATGCGTCAATTTTTTGCAATAGATAACTTATGGATTTTAAAGCAGTTTTAAATCAGTTAAAAGAAAATCGCAGTGATTATCTAAAAGGCATTGGTACCCCCATAGTCGTTTTGGCGGCGCTTGGCATGGTTATTTTACCTATGCCACCATTCCTTTTGGATGTGCTGTTTTCCTTTAATATTGCTTTGGCGCTGGTGGTACTGTTAGTTACCGTTTACATCATGAAGCCACTTGAGTTCGGTATGTTTCCAGCGGTGCTGCTTATCGCGACAATTCTGCGTTTGGCGCTCAACGTCGCGAGTACGCGCGTGGTACTACTAGAAGGGCATAATGGTGGTGATGCCGCAGGGAAAGTTATTGAAGCCTTCGGTTCGGTGGTTATTGGTGGCAACTACGCGGTAGGTTTAATCGTTTTTATCATCTTGATGGTCATCAACTTTGTCGTAATTACCAAAGGTGCTGGTCGTATTTCTGAAGTTTCAGCTCGTTTTACCCTTGATGCTATGCCGGGTAAGCAAATGGCCATTGATGCTGATTTAAATGCGGGTTTTATTTCCGCCGATGAAGCACGTGCGCGCCGTGATGAAGTGACCCGTGAAGCTGATTTTTATGGTTCGATGGACGGTGCCAGTAAATTCGTAAAAGGCGACGCCATTGCTGGTATGGTTATTCTGTTTATCAATATCATTGGTGGCCTATTTGTTGGTATGATCCAGCACGGTTTATCGTTTAGCCGTGCCATGGAAGTCTACACTTTGCTGACCATAGGTGATGGTTTGGTTGCGCAAATACCCTCATTATTACTATCAATCGGAACTGCAATTGTCGTTACTCGTGAAAACGCTTCACAAAATATGGGCGAGCAGGTTAAGAATCAGCTAGGCAATGAAAAGTCACTGTTTATTGCCAGCGGTATTTTGGCCGTGATGGGGATTGTGCCTGGAATGCCACATTTAGCCTTTTTAAGCTTTGCGGCATTTTTAGCTTATCTGGGTTATTTCTTACAAAAACAAAAAGCCCAAGCCGCGCAAGAAGAAGCCGAGCAAACCAGTAAAGGTGGCTCAGTAGCGAACAAAACGATGCAACAAGACCACAAAGAATTGGGCTGGGACGATGTACAACCCGTTGATGTAATCGGTTTGGAAGTAGGTTATCGTTTAATTCCATTAGTTGACCAAGCTCAAGGCGGTGAATTGCTAAGCCGTATTAAAGGCGTGCGGAAAAAGTTATCGCAAGAATTAGGCTTCTTAGTGCCACCAGTGCATATCCGCGACAATCTTGAACTTGATCCGAACGCGTATCGCATTACGTTAATGGGCGTAGGGACGGGTGAAGGTGAGCTTAAGCATGGTGATGAGCTGGCAATTAATCCCGGTCAAGTATTCGGTCCGATCAGAGGCACCGCGACTAAAGATCCTGCCTTCGGTCTTGATGCGGTATGGATTAAACCAGATCAGAAAGACGAAGCCCAATCTCTAGGTTATACCGTAGTAGACGCAGCAACTGTGGTTGCAACCCATATCAGCCAATTACTGACCAACAATGCCTCGTTACTTTTAGGTCACGAAGAAGTGCAAAACCTACTAGATATTTTAGCTAAGAGTCACCCACGTTTGGTTGAAGGTTTAGTACCAGATGTATTACCGCTTACGACTATCGTTAAAGTTTTACAAAATTTACTCAATGAAGGGGTGGCAATTCGCGATATGCGCTCAATTGTACAAACCTTAGTTGAGTACGGCCCACGCAGCCAAGACCCAGATGTACTCACGGCTGCAGTCCGTATTTCACTGCGGCGTTTGATAGTTCAAGATGCCGTTGGCAACAATAATGAAATCCCTGTCATAACATTGGCGCCTGAGTTGGAACAGATGTTGCATAACTCACTTCAGAACGCAGGTGATGAGGGTGCAGGTATCGAACCAGGCCTTGCTGAGCGGCTTCAGAACTCACTGAGAGAAGCCCATCAAACGCAAGAAATGCTAGGCGAACCTTCAATCTTATTAACCTCAGGAATGTTACGCAGCGTGCTTTCACGATTTGTCAAACATACCATCCCAGGCCTTCGTGTGATGTCGTATCAAGAAGTGCCAGAGGAGAGACAAATCAAGATAGTCAGCTCAGTTGGACAGCATTAATGAGTAAGGGGTTGTCATATGAAGATCAAACGTTTTTTCGCCAAAGATATGCGTACAGCTTTGAAAGAAGTGAAAGAAGAACTTGGTGCAGACGCTGTGATCATGTCAAACAAGAAATTGGCGGACGGTGTTGAAATCGTTGCTGCTGTTGACAATGACCGTGCCCCAACTACTAAACCTGAGCCAGCACAACAAGCGCCTCGCGCAACAGCACAGGTCGCTTCTGAAGCCGCGCCACGCTTTGTTCGTCCTGAGCCAATGCGTGCTCGCCCTGAACCACAAGCAAAAGTGGCAGACTCATTACAAGCCTTATTAGAAAGACAAACAGCTCGTCCGCGTTCACCTGAGCTTGCGTCTATGTTCTCTGAATCTGGTATCAACACTGAGTCAGTTTATCAGCCAAAAGCAGCCCCTGCTTTTAGCAAACCCGCTACCCGTCCAGCAGCAAAAGCGCCTGTGGCAAATTTTGCTATGCAAGACGATTTAGACGGTGATTTTGGTGATGAAATGCCAACTCGTCAAAATTCTGGCGCAGCAGGCAATGAAATGACACAAATGCGTGAAGAAATGAACGCTATCCGTCAACTTCTTGAATTTCAATTGTCTGGTTTGATGCAACAAGACTTAGCGCGTCGCGACCCAACTCGTGCGTGTTTAATTGACCGTTTAAAAGGTATGGGTGTAAGCGAAGACGTTGCTGACCAAATGGCATGTTTTATCCCTGATGACGTATCACGTAAAGAAGCGTGGAATGCGTTACTTGGTATGGTTGAGAATCAACTACACACCACCAACAATGAAATTTTACGCCAAGGCGGTGTTTTTGCACTGGTTGGCCCAACTGGTGTAGGCAAAACAACTACTGTTGCTAAGCTTGCAGCATTGGGTGCACAAAAATTTGGTCCGGAAAATGTGGCGCTTATCACTACCGACACTTACCGTATCGGCGCTTATGAGCAACTCGCTACTTATGGTCGTATTATTGGTTGCCCAGTAAAACAAGTAAAAGATGCACAAGAATTGTCAGAAGTGTTATATCATTTACGTAACAAGCGCTTAGTTTTAATTGATACAGCAGGCATGAGTCAGCGAGACTTACGCTTAACTGAGCAATTAAATACCTTAATGAAGAATGCAAGAGTGGATATTCGCAGCTATCTTGTATTAAGTGCCACAGCACAAATGAACGTATTGCAAGAAACTGTGCGTCACTTTAAGAAAGTTAATCTAAGCGGTTGTATCTTCACTAAACTTGATGAAAGTCTAAGTTTGGGCGAGATTATTAGTATTGCGATTCAAAATCGCTTGCCGATAGGGTATCTTACCAACGGTCAGCGAGTGCCAGAGGATATTCGCGTGGCAAATGCGGAAAAACTCATCAAAAAGGCTGAGCAATTGTTCCTGGCACGCTCAAAAGCTCAACATTCGAGACGTGTACCGGTGGCGTCTCAAGCAGTAGGAATGTATGATTAACACAGTATTAGATCAAGCAAGTGGTCTGCGTAGAATGAATCAAAAGAAAAACCACGGCGTCAAGGTCATCGCAGTGACAGGCGGTAAAGGCGGAGTCGGAAAGACCAATGTGTCTTTGAACACGGCTATTGCCATGGGACAACAGGGCCATCGCGTATTGGTACTCGATGCTGACTTGGGTCTTGCTAACTGTGACGTCATGCTCGGTCTGCGCGTAGAAAAGAATTTATCCCACGTTTTGTCTGGCGAGTGTGAGCTGGACGAAATCTTAGTTGAAGGCCCAGCTGGCATCAGAATTGTGCCTGCAACTTCAGGCTCGCAAAGCATGGTTGAGCTGACACCTGCTGAACATGCTGGCCTCATCCGCGCTTTTAGCGAACTTAACACTGAGTTTGACGTCCTTATCGTCGACACCGCGGCGGGGATTTCCGACATGGTGTTGAGCTTCTCGCGAGCGGCGCAAGATGTGATGGTGGTGGTGTGTGATGAGCCTACGTCAATTACCGATGCGTATGCGCTTATTAAAGTGCTGAGCCGTGAACACGGCGTGTACAAATTTAAAATAGTGGCCAATATGGTGCGTAGTCTCCGTGAAGGCCAGGAATTATTTGCTAAACTCTCCAAAGTGACTGATCGTTTCCTCGACGTGGCTTTGGAGTTAGTAGCAACGATCCCATTTGACGAAAATATGCGTAAATCATCACGCCGTCAAAAAACCATCGTTGAGTTATTTCCAAATTCGCCTGCTGCAGTGGCATTTCGTGGCCTCGCTAGCAAGGCGGCAAAATGGCCCATTCCACATCAACCGTCCGGTCACTTAGAGTTCTTTATCGAACAACTTGTTAATGGATAGGTATGGTATTGGTGACTAAAACCATGGGGTATCAGACAGAGAATCACTTGCAGTTATTGGTAGAGCGTCATGCGCCACTGGTAAAAAAAGTGGCCTGTCACCTCATTGCCCGTTTGCCCGCAAGTGTGCAACTCGATGATTTAATTCAATCCGGTATGATTGGCTTGATTGAAGCGAGCAAAAATTTTGACGCCACTAAAGGCGCCAGTTTTGAAACGTTTGCTGGGATCCGCATTCGCGGCGCCATGCTGGACGAAATTCGTCGTGGCGATTGGGCTCCACGCTCTGTGCATCGCAATAATCGCATGGTCGCAGAAGCCATCGCCGAGCTTGAGGGTGAGCTTGGTCGCGAGCCAAAAGACACTGAAATCGCTGCAAAACTTGATATTAGTCTGGATGAGTACCATCATATTTTACAGGATGTAAATTCCAGCAAAATATTGGGAATTGAGGATCTTGGTGTTGATGAGGACGTCATTACCACGGCAGATCAGGATTTGACACTGGACAAACCGTATAATGTCGTTAAAAATGAGCGCTTTAACCAATCACTCATCGATGCGATCCAAACTTTACCCGAGCGTGAGGCACTGGTATTGTCGTTGTATTACAATGATGAAATGAATTTAAAAGAAATCGGCCAGATACTTGATGTAAGTGAGTCTCGTGTTAGCCAAATTCATGGCCAGGCAATGCTTCGCTTAAGAGCGAAGATCAATGACTGGGTCAACTAAGTTTACAAGTAAAATAGGTTCAAACCTCACTGGAGGATGTTTTGGATAAGAACATGAAAATTCTCGTGGTTGACGATTTCTCGACGATGCGTCGAATCATCAAAAACCTGCTCAGAGATTTAGGTTTTACAAATGTTCACGAAGCCGATGACGGTAGTACAGCCCTGCCAATGCTGCAAAATCAAGAATTTGATTTCGTGGTAACCGATTGGAACATGCCGGGGATGCAAGGTATTGACCTGCTACGTGCAATTCGTGCTGACGCAAAATTAAAGCACATTCCAGTACTGATGGTTACTGCAGAAGCGAAGAAAGAACAAATCGTTGCAGCAGCGCAGGCGGGTGTGAATGGTTATATTGTCAAACCATTTACTGCGGGCACGTTAAAAACGAAGCTCGAAAAAGTATTTGAGCGTTTAGGCTAATAACCAGAGGAGAGGCTTATGTCGGTAGGTGCAACGCCTCAGATCAGTCTTGAGCAAGCCAGATTACTGGTTGAATATCTAGAGCAAGGTGAACAACAAAAAGCAGATCAGCTCATTATGGAGGCTGCCAGTAAAGAGCAGTCAGAGTTATTTGCCGAAGTCGGTAAATTAACCCGCCAATTACATGAGTCGCTCAAAAACTTTGAACTGGATACTCGCTTAGCTGATTTGACGACAGAAGCGCTTCCTGATGCTAAACAACGTCTAAATTATGTGATGGAAATGACTGAAAACGCGGCAAATAAGACCATGGATGCAGTCGAAGCCAGTCTCCCTCTTGCACAACAGCTTGCTGAAGATATTTCGCATATCAAACCCACTTGGGATCGCTTAATGAATCGCGATATCCAACTCGGCGAGTTTAAAGCGCTATGTCATGATATTGACCGCTTTATGCAATCTTCACCTAATCGTACTGACGAATTACAAATGTTGATGACCAATGTGCTGATGGCACAGGATTATCAAGATTTAACTGGTCAGGTGATTAGACGCGTGATTGAATTAGTGCGAGAAGTTGAAGATAGTTTGATCCATCTCCTAACGGTGTTTGGTACTACGGATGTAAGTTCATTAAAACAAAAACGAACAGAACAGGTCCGTGAGCAATCACAACCAGATGAGCTGTCGGGACCGGAAGGACCAATCATTAATCCAGAACTACGTGAAGATGTGGTCTCTGGTCAAGATGAGGTTGACGATTTGCTATCCAGTTTGGGCTTCTGATAGGAGAGTAGGTGCATGAGCTTTGAAGTCGATGAAGATATATTACAAGACTTTCTAGTAGAAGCCGGCGAAATATTAGAACAGCTCTCCGAGCAATTGGTTGAGTTGGAAAATAATCCCGACAATAGAGAGCTGCTCAATGCCATATTCCGTGGCTTCCATACCGTAAAAGGTGGCGCAGGTTTTCTTAGTATGACCGAGCTTGTGGATGCTTGCCACGGCGCGGAAAACGTATTCGATGTCCTACGTCAAGGTCAACGCCGCGTTAATGCTGAGTTGATGGACGTTATCCTGCAAGCTTTAGATACTATCAATGAAATGTTCGCGCATATTCAGAACCGTGAGCAACCAGACCCAGCCGATCCTGCCTTACTAGAAAGACTTCATGATTTAAGCAAACCAGAATCTGAAGACGAACGTCATGCAGTATCAGAAGAGCCAGAAGAAGTTTATCAAGCTGCGCCTCAAGTCGAAGCTGACCCATTTGAGCATGACGACATATTTTTCGACGCGCAATCAGAAGCCAAACAGCTAGTAAGTGATGATTCCGGGATTGACGAAATTACCGAAGACGAATTTGAAGCACTCCTAGATGAATTGCATGGTGCGGGTAAAGCACCTAACCTTGCGCAAGGTACTGACAGTAAAACTTCTACAAGTAATGACGATGGCGACATTACTGACGATGAGTTTGATAAACTGCTTGATGAGCTGCACGGCGTCGGTAAGTTTGGTGCGGCTGCTGAAGCTGGAAAACCTGTTGAGGACGCTAAACCTGCTGCACCTATCCCTACCCCAGAAAGCAAACCAGTTAGCAGTGGTAGTGACGACGACATTAATGATGACGAGTTCGAAGCCTTATTGGATGAGCTGCATGGTAAAGGCAATGCGCCTCGCTCGGTAGAGGAGGAAGCTGCCGCTAAACCTCCGGTTGAGTCGGCAAAACCAGCACCAGCGGCAAAAGCTGCAACTCCTCCAGCGCCTAAGCCAACCCCAAAACCAGCTCCAACCCCTGCGCCAGCCGCAGCGATGGATAATGACGATTTTGATTCGCGCCAGACAGCAGCTGGTGGAGCTAAAAAGGCGGCCCCTGCAGCGCAAGCGGAAACCACAGTGCGAGTTGACACTAAACGTCTAGACCAGATCATGAACATGGTCGGTGAGTTAGTATTGGTGCGAAATCGTTTAGTCAGCTTGGCGTCAAACGCCAGTAGCGAGGCCATGAGCAAAGCGATTTCTAACTTAGATGTAGTGACTGCAGATTTACAAGGTGCGGTAATGAAAACCCGCATGCAGCCTATCAAAAAGGTATTTGGTCGTTTCCCGCGCGTAGTGCGTGATTTGGCGCGTAGTTTACGCAAAGACATCAATTTGGTGTTGGAAGGTGAAGAGACCGATCTCGATAAAAACTTAGTTGAGGCATTGGCCGACCCATTAGTGCACTTGGTTCGTAACTCAGTTGATCATGGTATTGAAATGCCTAGTGTCCGTGAAGCTGCAGGCAAGCCCCGCACAGGTACAGTGACATTATCGGCGTCGCAAGAGGGTGACCATATACTTCTAACCATCCGCGACGATGGCGCGGGGATGGACCCAGAAAAGCTCAAGAGAATTGCGGTGCAAAAAGGCGTTATTGATGCTGACCAAGCAAGTCGCTTATCTGATACCGAAGCGTACAATCTGATTTTTGCTCCTGGTTTTTCGACCAAAGAACAGATTTCAGATATTTCAGGCCGTGGTGTTGGCATGGATGTGGTTAAAACCAAAATTGCGCAACTGAATGGTTCAGTCAACATCCAATCGCAATTAGGTGTAGGTACGGTACTAGAAATTAAAGTACCGCTGACATTAGCTATTTTGCCAACGTTAATGGTGATTGTAGGTCAACAAACCTTTGCGTTGCCATTAGCTGGGGTGAATGAAATCTTCCATTTGGACTTGACTAAGACTAACGTGGTAGATGGACAGCTGACTATTATCGTGCGTAACAAAGCCATCCCGCTGTTTTATTTAGAACATTGGTTGAAACGCGGTGCCGACCGTTCGCGGCGTAAAGCTGAAGGTCATGTGGTTATCGTGCAAATCGGCACAAAACAAGTAGGCTTTGTGGTGGACTCGTTGATAGGGCAAGAAGAAGTGGTCATTAAGCCTCTTGATGCGCTATTACAAGGGACTCCTGGTATGGCAGGCGCGACAATCACCTCTGATGGTGGTATAGCATTGATCTTGGACGTACCAAACTTACTGAAACATTACGCCAGCAGGTAGGGGTAAAGACCCCACGAAAATACTGATAGACAAGTATTGATGTGGTGCCCAGTGCACCACTTTTTAGATCTGAATTGTTAAAAATGAGCGTGCCAATGGCAGTCAAAGTATTAGTTGTAGATGACTCAAGTTTTTTCCGTCGCCGGGTCACAGAGATATTAGAACAAGACCCTGAAATCAAGGTTATTGATTATGCGGTTAATGGACAAGAAGCGGTTGAAAAAGCGGCGCAACTGCGCCCTGATGTGATCACCATGGACGTTGAAATGCCGGTGCTGGACGGGATCAGTGCGGTGAAGAAAATCATGCAGGCAACACCAACACCGATTTTGATGTTTTCTTCACTCACCCGTGAAGGGGCCAGTGCCACATTAGATGCACTAGATGCCGGTGCGGTTGATTTCCTACCGAAGAAGTTCGAAGATATCGCCCGCAACAGTGAAGAGGCAATTAAATCTTTACAAACCAAAGTCAAAGAAATTGGACGGCGCCGTGTTAGCCGTTATACCAGACCGACTTACAGCCCAGCCCCTGTGACGCCAGCACCCAGTGTTAGTCCAACAACTACTCGTAGCACTATCGCACAGCCAGATCGTAGCTTTAGCCGTACATCGGTGAGTAGCTCAGCAACGGCCCCAGGCGGTAGCAGTGTAAGCGCAAAGGCATCAGGGAAAAAATATCAATTAGTTGCAATAGGCACATCAACGGGTGGTCCAGTTGCACTACAAACCATTTTGACGCAATTACCTAGCAATTTCCCACATCCAATTTTACTTATTCAGCATATGCCCGCGGCATTTACACCAGCCTTTGCACAGCGTTTAAATACCTTATGCAAAATAAAGGTAAAGGAAGCTGAAAATGGTGACCGTTTAATGCCAGGTGTGGCTTATTTAGCTCCAGGTGGCCAGCAAATGTTGGTTGAAGCACGTGGCGGCAGCAAAACATTACGCGTATTTGAAGACGACAGCCCACGTATCACCTATAAACCCAGTGTTGACGTGACCTTTGCCAGTGCAGCTAAAGCCTATCATGGCGATGTCCTTGCTGTGGTATTAACCGGTATGGGCGCGGATGGTCGTGATGGCGCGAGACTATTAAAACAGGCTGGTTCAACTATTTGGGCGCAAGATGAAAAAACCTGCGTGGTATATGGTATGCCGGCTGCCGTTGCGAATGCTGGGCTATCTACAGAAAGTTTGCCGTTACAAGATTTTGCAGTTCGTATCAGTAAAGAAGTCGGCTGCGCATAATGATAAAAACAACAGCGTGATGCACTTAACGCCGAGTAGTCAAGCGTGTTAAGGTGGAACAACTCGACGGGATTAAGGATTGGTTTACAGTTGTGAAGATTTGGACGGTAGCAAATCAGAAAGGCGGGGTAGGGAAAACTACTACAACCGTTAGCCTAGGTGGTATTTTGGCGTTACAAGGCATGCGGGTACTGCTTATCGACACAGATCCGCACGCTTCGTTAACCTATTACTTTGGTATCGATTCTGAAGAACTGGAAGTCAGTGTTTACGATATCTTTGCCCGTGGCTCGCAAATGGCCAGTGAAGAAATTTTGCAAGCTTTGTGTCCTTCAACCATTGAAAACCTAGATATTTTACCCGCCACTATGGCGATTGCGACATTAGACCGCAGTATGGGGCAAAAATCTGGTATGGGATTGTTGCTAAAAAAAGCATTGGCTAAAATCAGCGACCATTATGATTATGCGATTTTGGATTGCCCACCAGTATTGGGTGTGCTGATGATCAATGCCTTGGCTGCTAGTGAACGCATTTTAGTGCCGGTGCAAACTGAGTTTTTGGCACTTAAAGGGCTTGATCGCATGATGCGCACCATGGAGTTGATGCAAAGTTCACAGAGTAAGCAATACCAGTACACCATTATTCCGACTATGTATGACAAACGTACTAAAGCTTCCTTAGAGGCTTACAAGTCGTTACTGGAAACTTACAAAGAGGCGGTTTGGCCGGGTGTGATACCGGTGGATACAAAATTTCGAGATGCCAGTTTGATGCAGAAAGTACCTATTGAGTACTGTCCTAAATCTCGTGGTGTCTATGCTTATAAAGCGTTATTAGAATATTTGGAGCAATTAGGCTAACACCATGAGCAAGCACCTTTTCGCCAACGAACAAGTGATGAAGCAGTACTTGAGTGCGCTATTGAGTGAGGAAGAGCCTGAAGTTCAAGCTGAGGTGGTTGCAACTACGCCACATCAACTCCCAACCGCTGAACTGTCCCCAGTTGCCAAGTTATTACAGCAAGTTCATCCCGACATCCCTGATGCGCAGCTCAGTAGCAGTGTATTAGAGCATGACTCACCAGCCCTTAAAGAGTTTGTCGATGAACCACGAGTTCGTCCTGAAGTTATCGAAAAAGAGCTTGAGGATCAGCAAAATAGTACTATCATCAAAGAACAAGTTGCAGAGCAAGCGTTACCGCAGCTAGAACCAGAAGCGGTACTTAATGGTCGTAAAGAATATTTTGATGGCCAGTTTCAAGCACTGTTTTTTGAAGTGGCGGGCTTAACTTTGGCAGTACCACTTAAAGCCTTAGGTGGTATCCATCAGCTTGGTGAAATTAATCAGTTGTTTGGCAAGCCAAAGTGGTTTCAAGGTGTGATGCTTAACCGCGACGAAAAACTCAGTGTCATTGATACTGCTCGTTGGGTTATGCCAGAAAAGTACACACCGGAATTGGCTGATAAGCTCAATTATCAGTATTTAATTATGCTTGGTGACAGCCCGTGGGGCTTGTCAGCAGAAAAATTGGTAAATAACATTACCTTACATCCAGATGATGTGAAGTGGCGCACAGCGGCAGGCAAGCGACCTTGGCTTGCAGGCGTGATAAAAGAAAAGATGTGCGCGCTTATAGATGTAGAAAGTTTAATTCACTTGTTGGAAAAAGGCCTCGACAGCCGCGCTGTTTGACCTGCCAACCAGTGCTCAACTAGTTTGTACTTTGGAGCTAAGCCATGAGTCAAGAGAGACTACTAAAAGCAGATAAAAATGCCGATAGTAACGATGAAGTATTGCAATGGGTTACCTATAAATTAGAAGCGGAAACCTATGGTATTAACGTAATGCAGGTGCAAGAAGTATTGCGTTATACCGAGATTGCTCCTGTTCCGGGTGCACCGGATTATGTGCTTGGCATTATTAACCTGCGTGGTAACGTGGTTACCGTTATTGATACGCGCGCCCGTTTTGGCTTACCAAGTGCTGAAGTTACTGATAACTCAAGGATTGTGATTATTGAAGCGGAAAAGCAGGTAATCGGTATTTTGGTAGATAGCGTTGCTGAAGTAGTTTATCTACGTAGCTCCGAGATCGACAGTGCACCGAATATTGGCACTGAGGAAAGCGCTAAGTTTATCCAAGGGGTGTCAAACCGTGAAGGTGAGTTGTTAATTCTGGTTGACCTTAACAAGTTGCTCACTGACGATGAATGGGACGAGTTGAGCCACATCTAAATCGTGAATATAGATCCAAGCAGTATGATCATTATTGGACTATTGGTAGCCTCATGCGCTTTATCTTGTGTGTGCTTGGGGCTTTTTTATGCTGCACGCAAAAATACTGACGTGCAGCGCAAGCAAATTATCCAGCAACATAAGCATAATGAAGCGTTAGCACAGCAGCTCCAGATCTTGCGTAGCGAAATTGCTGAGGTGCGGGCTGGGGTGCTGAGTATGAGTAAACGCATTGTGGCTTGTGAGCAGGGTTCGCAAGAACTTGCACAAGCGCTGTCGGCACAAAAGTACGACGACCCCGATGCCCGGATCTATTCTCGCGCGGTGAAAATGATAGAACTCGGTGCAGACATAGAAGAAGTCATGCGTGAATGTGAGCTACCTAGAGCGGAAGCTGAGTTATTGATGACGCTGCACAACAAAGGCGGTTAAGTGAGTGCCTAAGGTACTATTCTTCGATTCACCGCGAACGGCAGATTTGGCATTTTGCTATCTTCCTGACGCTATTGATGTTCTCACGGACTCACATTGAGTGATCGTTAGTTTAGCGATAGGGAGCGCGTTTGCAGGTTGCAGCATGGCGGCATTGGCCAAATCAAGATCACATTGCTGACCAATTGGCAGCGGCCATTGTTGCTTATCAGTCCATTCATCAGCATGATTTTATTAAAGTCAGTTGCAATAGTAATAGTCTCTGTGAAGCTTTTGGGGTGCGCC
Source organism: Pseudoalteromonas fenneropenaei (assembly GCF_042643375.1). Taxonomy (NCBI): domain Bacteria; kingdom Pseudomonadati; phylum Pseudomonadota; class Gammaproteobacteria; order Alteromonadales; family Pseudoalteromonadaceae; genus Pseudoalteromonas; species Pseudoalteromonas fenneropenaei. The sequence continues at coordinate 92,084 of NZ_JBHRSD010000010.1, read as the reverse complement.
GCGTATGGCAAAATAGTAGCTTAGGCTCCTACGCTAAAAATACCTCAGCTTTTGATATCAAAGCCTTGTTGGCACAGCCTAATCCTCGTACGTTGCATGATTGCCAGTTACTACAAACCAACCTCGCAGCACATCGGCGTATTAGCGCCAACCCTGATTGTAAAGATACCCCAAGTTTTGCGACCGTTTATTCACCACTTTATAGTCTCAATTCCATGCTGGCGGGCAAGCTGACAATTGCAGGGTTAGCGTTAGCTGAGAATTGCGCCATGCTGCAACGCTTAACTGCACTTACTTGTGAATATATTGCGGAGTTACAAACCATTCGAAATGTGCGCATTTATTACTGTAGCTTTCACGCCAGTGCTGAGTTTTGTCGCTATCCACAATTTAAAAAGCATGTCGCGCATTATGACCAGCAATGTATTGCAAGCCTAAGTGGCACAGAGCATTTAATTCACTATCACAGTGCGGGCGAGGTGTATTTTGATTACCTTGCCAGTGGCAAATTCGCTTTCGTATCGGCTGAGCATTATCAGCATCCTGTGCAGATAGGTGCTTTGCTTGCACGTTTTACTCAGTTGACTTTTGTCGGTTTACTGGATTGTTTGTTACGACCGCAACCGTTAAGTTATTCGCAGATAGTGCATTTCTTCACTGAGCTTGGGCGAGCGGTTGCGCTTGAACGGGTGCTTGTGGCGCCAGCTTGCACTCTTCCTTTGACAATAACAGATACAACTTTAGCTCAGGTGTGTAAGATAGTTAGAGCGCTTTAATCTTATTACGCTGTGAAGGAAAAACGTGTCAGAAAGTCAGTTAACACAATTACCAAGTAGCCTCAAGGCCGCTATTACGCTGTATCAAAGTAACGATTTTACTGCAGCTGAACGACAATTTACTTTATTGCTTGAGGATGAAAGCTGCGAATTGGTCGCGCGCTGCTTTTTAGCCGAAATTGCCTTGATTGCCGGTACTGGCAAAGAGCATATTGCTGCTCTAAAAGCTTTTCTTGAGTCCCAGCCGTTCGCGAGTGAAGTCAAGCATCTGCTGGGATTGTGTTATCAACAAAAGCGTGAATTGAGCGCTGCAGTGTCTTGTTATCGTGATGCGCTCGCGACGCTTTTGCAGCACCCGCCAACAATCCCTTACAAGCAGCCGGTAGCGGCAGAATTTGACACCACTATCCATGAAACCTTGTTGTGGCAGACCTTAGTTGCACTGCGACAAGCTGGGGTGAAATCCTTTGCGACCTCAGGCAGTTTACTTGGTATTGAACGCGAAGGGCGCATTCTAGCCAACGATAAAGATATTGATATCGGTGTGGATTGGGGGCAAATGTCACAGGCAATTGGTGTGCTCCAAGCTTTAGGCTGGCAAGAATATCGTCGCTCTTATGACTTGGTTAATCCACGCTGTTTTATTCATGCTGCTGGTGTCACGCTAGATTTATGCGGTTTTGCGGTCGATGCGCGTACGCAAACCACCATTGCAGGCATTTGGATGAGCGAAATGCCATTTAGTTGGAATCGTGTTACCGAATATCCTGCTATTCACTTAACGGATAAACGCACCCCGTTTGGTATGGTGTGGCATTTGCAGCAACCGCAGCAGTTTTTAACGGCGCTTTATGGTGATTGGCAAACCCCACAGCCTTTATTCGATACTGTGCTATGTGCACGCAATATCCGCGACTTTTCGCTGTTAACGCAATGTTTGTTGTACGCTAGGTTATACCGTTTGGTGTTATTACGACAGTGGGCAAAACTGCGTTTTACCCTAGCCAATGTTGCCTTTTTAGATAAGCAAGACTCGCTCATACGAGCGCTTGAACAATTAGCACAATCCCAAGAGCACGCAGTATGAGTATCATGCAACCACAACCTCTCATAACGCGTTGTTTAGCGCTGGGGGTATTCGACTTATTTCATATTGGTCATCTGAATTATTTGGCGTTTGCTAAAGCGCAAGGTGATGAGTTATTGGTAGCGGTGGCGCCGGATGCGGTGTGTTTAGCCAAAAAACAGGCTTTGCCTATTATTAATCAAGTTGAGCGATTAGCGATTGTGCGCGCATTGGCGATTGTGAAAGAGGCCTATCTCTTACCTTGCCCAATCAAAGAAACAGCTGCTGCTTGTGCTTGGATAAAAGCGTGGGGCATCAATAAAATTGTGGTAGGTGAGCAATGGCAGGGCGCGGAGCAATGGCAACGCTTAGCAGAGGCGTTGCAGGATGATGATATTACGGTTATGTTTGCGCCTAAAACGCCAAGTATTTCTAGCACTGACATCAAAGCTAAGATCCGCCGCGAACCGTATCAATGTTAACTACGAGCATGAAAGCTATTAGAGGTACTACAATGGCTAGGCGCGAATATCCAGTTTACCCCTAAACCCTTGCCAACCCGGTGGGAATTTACCTTGCATAATATAAGAAAAGGCAATCAGCTCAGCGATAACATAGTACAACTCACGAGGGATCTGCTCGTGAAGCTGTAATTGCACTAAGGTTTGCATCAGGCTTTCATCTTGATGGACTAAAATGCCTCGCTCTTTGGCGGTAGCAATGATCTCTTCGGCCAATTCGCCAAAGCCCTTTGATACTACTTCTGGCGCCTTACCTGCTTCATACAGCAGGCCAATAGCGGACTTTTGTTTACTCGTATCCATAATGCGTTAAACCTTAATGTTAACAATCGCGTGGCTATTATAAAACGCTTGTACTTGCTCTGGGTTTTCACTCAAATTAATCTCACCAACTTGTAAGCCGTGTTGTGCGAGTTTAGCGCGCAGTGCGCCAAGATGCGGCTCAGCCATGCCTTTAACTGTGTTGTTATCGGCCAACAGTTCACAGTCCACCGCTTTATCCATCAGTTCAGCTTGTGCTGACAACTTACCATACGGGTGTAAATCAAAATTCAGCCGAATAAACCATACCGTCTTTTCAGGCAGATGGGCTTTAGCAGGCTTTTTGTATTTGCCGATTTGCAGTTCGGTTTGCTGCTGCGGCAAGGTTTGCTTGGTTGGCATAAAAAGATGAACAAGTAATGTTTGCTCACTGGTTTGTTGCTGATTCAACTGTGAGATCTGCGGCTGCGAAAAACTTTGGTGGATTTTACCCAACTCCTCACTTAGCCCTTGCATCAAACTGGCATTTTGCAGTGCTTGTTGTAGCTGCGCTGTGTTACTGGCCTTAAATTGTGGCAGGAGCGTATTGAGTAGCGCTTCCAAGCGTTGCTCAGGGGTTACTTGGTTTGGCGTGGTTGCCAGCGCTTTGGGCGCGGCTAAAAAAGTCACCAGTAATTTGTCTAAGGCTTGCAATATTGGGCTAGATTGAGCTTGCGGTGAGAAAACTTGCTGTAAATGTTGGCCAACCGCCATAGGCTGAATAGTGCGCTCATCCCACATCCGACTGAATGCTTGATTGATTAGGCGTTTTAAGTCGGCAGGCCAAGCTTCCTCATGTTGCTGGAGGTGGTTGAGCGCTGCGCTTAATTGTTTTGCAGGGTTACTTTCGGCTGACTTTTCTGCTTTAAACCAAGGCTCCAATAGTTTTTGTTCTAATTGGCTTAAACCTTGTTGGGGCTTGTTCGTTGTTGCTAGCAGCCAACTCGGTATACCTTTGACCAGATCAGTTGCCTTTGTTGTATCTTGCGTGCTGTGCTGGAGGGTTTGTGCTGACGTATTTAAAGCGGCTATCTCGTTGCTCGTTTTGGCTGCAAACGTTGCTGTTGCTTGCTGCGCTAAAGAGGGTGGTATGGTGGCGGGTTTATCGGCTTGCGTCTGCGTTTTGGTTAGCAGCGGCGTTAATAATTGGACTGTGTCTTTAGCTGTCGCTTTAGTGGCGCTGGGCGTTTGCGGCTTAGGTAGTTCGCTATCTACAAACTTTGCTGGTGGTGTGGCAGGTGGTGAGGCGCGCTCTGGTTGAGCACTAGGTGCGCTCGCAATTGTTAGAGTCAACTGTTGTTTTATGCCCAAAAGTAATGACAAAAGCGGTGCGTTTTGCGCCAATTTAGTCAGCGCTGCAGGTAATGCGGTGCTCGATGCAGGTGCTGTTGGTAATAGGGGCGGTTGTAACCATAATGCTGCGCTAAGTGTGCGTTTGTTTATGCTACTTGAGGTTGACTCGGGTTGGCTGCTCTGTTCAGTATTTTTTGGCACACTACCCATATTAGCTACGGTTTTGGTATCTAACGGCTTTTTGAACGAAGCTGAGGGTTGAGCTGCCGGTGTTAATACGTCAGGCGTGAGCGGTTTTGCGAGTGTAGCTGAATCTTTCTGACTACTTGGTCGCACAGTACTTAACCATTGTGGTAAAGCTGCAAAAGGTTTATTCACCCAAGTTTTGATTGCCTCGGCAACGGCTTGTCTTATCTCACTTAAACTCACTTCTGATAAAGGTTTATTATAAGCCAATAAGTGATTAGAAGCTGAAGTGGCAGGCGCAATTACTGGGCTTGGTTTTACTAAACCGGGTAAATGTTGGTTGAGACTGGTTTTTAACTCAGCACTAAACTGCAGTTGGGGTTTAATCAAACTCAACACTTGGTTAAATGGTTTTACCCGCAAGGTTTGCCACTCTTTTAATCCGGCCAGCTCTTGCGGGGTATTCACTGGCAGTTTTAACGCCGGTACTGTGGCGCGGCTATGTTGGACAAGCATCTGCCACTGTTCGACTTTAGCCATCAGTTGCGGGAATTGCTGACTCAATTGTTTCACGAGTCCGCCATAGCTAATTTGGCTGCGATGCAGCACATCGGCAAAGGTATTTTGTAAGTTCACTTGCAAGCCAGAGCTGGTAGCCTGTAGCGTAGCGAAAAGCCGACCTTCTTGGCGTAACAGCGCTGAGGTTTGTTTGTCTAACGCCAATTCTAAACCTAAGGACTTCAGCACTAAATGACCATTGCGGTTAATTTCAGCGGGCAGTTGCTTTGGTAGTTGGGTTTCACCACTTTGTAAAAAATGCAGTAATTTAACTATGGCTTCACGATCTGTGACATATAAGGTTTGCGGTGCACTGCTAATGGTGAGTTGTTTACCATCGGCACCAACTTGAATTTTCGCTGAGCTTAATTGGGTATTTTGTTCCACGGGCGTATTCAGCGTCAGGCGCAGCTTTTGCCAGCGGCCATCAAGCTCTACTTCCATTTGCAGAATAGTATCTTGCGCCACTATATTGCGGGCAGAAAATTCACCCGCTTTACTGAGCTCGCTAAGAACTTTAGTGTCTTGACTTGGCGTGCTGCCAACATCGACAGTAATGCTTTGGTTGTGAAGCGATATTGGCGTTTTATTCATTATTTTAAATCAAATTTTCGTTAAACGACGGGATGACAATATTCGTATTACCATACCATTATGTTAGACTAACGCCCAATTTTGGGTAAAGAGAATCATAGGTTTGCTTGAGATAAAAGCCGTCAGTTGCATAAAACAAGACAGATGTTTATTTGACTCACTGAGTTTTTCCCTAAAAGCAGGGGAAATCATGCAAGTTGAAGGCCCAAACGGCGCTGGAAAAACCAGTTTATTGCGCATTATTGCTGGGTTTGCCCGAGCCGATGATGGTCAAGTGCTGTTTGCAGGTGAAGATATTCAACACAACTATGATGAGTTTGCCGCTAACTTGTTGTTTATTGGCCACAAAACTGGCGTGAATGGGCAATTAAGTGCTTATGAAAACGTGCGCCATTGGCAGGCCGTGCATGGTGTGCGGGATAACGGTGAGATTTACCCACTGTTAGCGCAGCTCGGTTTAGTCGGCCTTGAAGATGTTCCAGTGCGGACTTTATCCGCAGGTCAACAACGACGAGTGGCGCTGGTTCGGCTCTGGCATAATCACGCCAAATTGTGGATCTTGGATGAGCCATTTACGGCCCTAGATAAAAAGGGCGTGGCGTTACTGCAGCAGCGTTTCCAAACCCATCTAAGCAACGGCGGCGGGATTTTATTAACTACCCACCAAGACTTAACCGCACAATTTGCGCAGTTGCTCACTTTGTCTTTGGAGTACCGACTGTAATGCAGCCTCAACATTCCTACTGGCAATTATTTTCCGCGGTTTATCGTAAAGATGTCACTTTGGCGTTTCGTCAGCGCGCTGAAATTTTTAATCCTCTGCTGTTTTTTGTCATTGTTATTACTTTATTTCCCCTTGCGATTGGACCTGAACCGGCGTTATTAGCGCGCATGGCGCCCGGAATTATTTGGGTTGCCGCGTTACTTTCGACTATGCTTGGTCTCGATAAGTTATTCCGGGATGATTACCACGATGGCGCATTGGAGCAATTGATCGCCTCTCCTTATCCGTTATCGCTCAGTGTTATTGCCAAAGTAAGCGCGCACTGGACGGTATCTGGATTACCTATGGTATTGTTATCGCCGTTATTTGCATTATTAATGAATTTAGAGCAGCAAGCTTTAGGTGCAACATGCCTAACGCTGCTGATCGGTACGCCACTGCTGAGCTTAATTGGCGCCATTGGCGCTGGGCTAACAGTGGGCCTACAAAAAGGTGGCATATTGTTGAGTTTATTGGTCCTGCCTTTATATATTCCAGTATTAATCTTCGCTACGTCTGCCATTGATACCAGTATGATGTCGTTGGCGTACGGTGGACAGTTAGCGATTTTAGGTGCGATGTTGGCCGTAGCAACCATTGCCGCACCGTTTGCCATATCGTCAGCTTTAAGAGTGAGTGTCAGTTAAAATGTGGAAATGGTTACATCCTTATGCCAAAGCCGAAAGGGCATATCAGTTGTGTAATACCTTTTTACCCTATTTTGCGGTGATAAGCGTGGTTTGTGTGGCGGTTGGCTGGATCTGGGGATTGGCGTATGCGCCAGCAGATTACCAGCAAAAAGACAGCTATCGGATTATTTTCATCCATGTTCCTTCTGCAATTTGGTCGATGGGTGCGTATTCCTCAATGGCGATTGCCGCCATCATTGCCTTGATATGGCAGATTCGTAACGCGGAATTGGCGGTTATTGCCATTGCTCCAGTAGGCGCGGCGATGACTGCGATTGCGCTTATTACGGGTGCCGCGTGGGGTAAACCTATGTGGGGCGCATGGTGGGTGTGGGATGCACGCCTCACCTCAGAATTAATATTATTGTTTTTGTATTTTGGCGTGATCTCTTTGTATCACGCATTTGAAGATAAGAAAGTCGCGGGACGCGCTGCGTGTATCTTGGCGATTGTTGGCGTGATCAACTTACCGATAATTCACTTTTCGGTAGAGTGGTGGAATACCTTACACCAAGGTTCAACCATCACAAAGTTTGATACTTCTGCCATCGATCCTTCGATGCTGTGGCCACTACTTATCAATATTGTTGGCTTTGCTGGCATTTTGGGCGTAGTGACGTTGATGCGACTCAAAAATGAAATTTTACGGTGTGAACAGCATCGTCCATGGGTACGTGATTTAGTGAGTCGAGGTTAAGCATGCAATTTGCATCATTCAGTGATTTTCTTGCCATGGGCGGCTATGGTTTTTACGTTTGGCTTTCATTTGGCTCTTGTGCTCTGATTTTACTTGGTATTTTCTTCAGTTCTTGGTTTGACAGCAAACAACTTAAAAGCGCTATTCGCGAGCAAATGGCCCGTGAAGCACGTATTAAGCAAGCTCGTGAGGAGGCCAAAGCGTGAATCCAAGACGTAAAAAACGCATGTTTACCCTCATTGGGGTGGTGTTTGGGATTGGCTCGGCCGTTGGTTTGACCTTGTACGCGTTGCAGGAAAATATCAATCTATTTTATACCCCAAGTGAGCTTATCAACGGTAAAGGCCCAGATCTGGAAAAGCCTTTTATCGGCCAAAAGTTGCGTATCGGCGGTATGGTGGTGCCAGGTTCTGTGGTACGCGATGAACGCTCTCTCGACGTGGAATTTAAGCTGGTTGACACCGGTCCTTTAGTGACTGTGCGTTATAAAGGTATTTTGCCGGATCTCTTTCGTGAAGGCCAAGGTATTGTCGCACAAGGTAATTTGATTGAACCTAACGTGATTGAAGCGTTCGAAGTGTTAGCAAAACACGACGAGCAATATATGCCGCCAGAAGTAGCTGAAGCAGTCAAAGGCATTAAGCACGAAAAGCCAAAATACTACACTAACGGTGCGAGCGAGAATTAGGCATGATCCCAGAAATAGGTTATTTTTCTTTGGTACTAGCCATGGCGCTATCGCTGTTGCTGTGTATCTTTCCGTTATGGGGAGCGCATACCGGTAATTTACGCCTGATGCGTGCAGCCCCTTCATTGGCCGTTGGTCAATGTTTATTCGTACTGTTCTCTTTTGCAATTTTGATTTACGTCACCTTAGTGGATGACTTCACCGTTAAATATGTTGCACACCATTCCAGTAGTACATTACCTTGGTACTATAAAGTGACCTCGACATGGGGCGGTCATGAAGGTGCAATTTTACTTTGGTTAGTCATGCAATCGTCTTGGACAGCGCTAGTTGCTTTGATGTCGCGCTCGTTACCTTGGGTACTGCGGGCGCGGGTACTTGGTGTGCTGGGGTTCCTTGGTGTGGGCTTTATGCTTTATACGCTGTGGATGTCGAGCCCATTTGAGCGTTTACTCCCTTATTACCCCGTAGAAGGTCGTGACCTTAACCCTCTATTACAAGACCCCGGTATGATCATCCATCCGCCTTTGTTGTATATGGGTTATGTGGGATTGTCGGTGTCGTTTGCCTTTGCTATTGCAGCACTTATTACCGGCAAACTTGATAACACTTGGGCAAAATGGTCTCGCCCGTGGACTATGGCGGCATGGGGTTTTCTTACTTTAGGCATTACCATTGGCAGCTGGTGGGCTTACTCAGAGCTGGGCTGGGGTGGCTGGTGGTTTTGGGATCCAGTTGAAAACGCATCACTGATGCCGTGGCTAGTAGCAACGGCACTATTACACTCGCTCGCTGTGACGGAAAAGCGCGGGATTTTTAAATCTTGGACTGTGCTGCTCGCTATCACGGCATTCTCTTTGTGTTTGCTTGGCACCTTCATTGTGCGCTCTGGCATTATTGTGTCAGTGCATGCTTTTGCCACCGATCCTGACCGTGGTTTATATATCTTATCTTTCCTAGCGGTCGTGGTGGGGGGCAGCTTGACCCTCTATGCCTTACGCGTATCTGAGGTAGTGAGTGAAGGACGTTATAAATTTGCCTCACGTGAAGTGAGTTTATGGCTCAATAACATCTTTTTGGTGGTGGCGACCTTAGTGGTATTACTTGGTACTTTGCTACCTATGATCCACAAAGAGTTAGGTTTAGGTTCAATCTCAATTGGCGTGCCTTTTTTCAATAAGATGTTTGCTATTCTGATCGTGCCGTTTGCCTTATTAATGGGTATTGGCCCAATGCTGCGTTGGAAGCAAAACAAACTTGATACGTTAGCACCAAAGTGGTTACTGAATGTGGTGCTAGCGCTGATTTTAACCGCAGCTTGGCTTTACGGTGGTTACGACCATGTTACGCCACTGACCTTTATGGGCACGGCACTCGCTGTGTGGATAACACTTGCGACTTTGACTGACTTACTGCAAAAAATTGCACTACACAATAGTGTGACAGAAGGGATGAAACGTCTAGGCATCAGTTACTGGGCTATGGTACTTGGCCACGTAGGTCTTGCATTTGTGATTGCTGGCGTGACTTTAACCTCAGCCTATTCTGTCGAGCGAGATGTCAGTATGAAGCCAGGTGAAATCGCCACGCTGAACCAATACGACTATCGTTTTGAAGGTGTAAATACCATTCGTGGACCAAACTACAGTGGTCACGCCGGTGAAGTCACCGTGACTAAAAACGGTGAGTTTGTGGTGCGTCTCCATGCGGAAAAACGCCTTTACGATGTGGGTATGCAATTTATGACTGAAGCGGCAATTGATGATGGCTTCTTCCGTGACTTGTATCTAGCGCTGGGTGAGCAATTGAGCGATGGCGCTTGGTCATTACGCATTTACCACAAGCCTTATGTACGTTGGATGTGGCTTGGCGGGTTATTGATTTCGCTAGCAGGCTTTTTAGTTCTGCTCGATAAACGTTATCGCCGTCGCGTAGAGTCAAAAGCAACGCAAGGAGCTAAAGCATGAACCGCAAATTATTAGCTTTGGTGCCGCTTGGTGTATTTTTGCTGCTAAGCGTATTTCTTTATCAGGGCCTGTTTGGTAATCCGCGTGAGCTACAAACCGGCAGAATTGGGCAAGAAATGCCCGCATTCAGCCTGCCAGATTTAATGGATGAAAATAAAACTTGGCAGCATACCGATTTACTCGGCGAAGTGTACCTGATGAATGTATGGGGCACTTGGTGCCCAACCTGTTTGGCTGAGTTAGGCTATTTAACTGAGCTTAGAGAGCGCGGTATCAAAATCGTCGGGCTTTATTATGAACAGGCGTACGACCCAGATTTTGGTGACAAGTTCGACGTCAATGCACTGCGTGAGGAAGTCAGCAGCATGCTAGCGCGGGCGGGCGACCCATATGCGTTTAATATTCTTGATCTCAGTCGCACACTGGCATTGGATCTCGGTGTTTCTGGCGCACCAGAAACCTTCTTAGTTGATAAACAAGGTAAAATTCTGTTGCATCACACTGGTGACATTAACGAACGCGTTTGGCGTAGTAAATTTGCCCCCGTTTTACAGGAGCTAACACCATGAGAGCGTTAATTATTGCGACTTTGCTGTTATTGGTAAGCACAGTTACCTATGCAGTCGAAGACAAATATGAGTTTGCGACCCCAGAGCGCGCACAAACTTTTGCCGAACTCACTAAAGAACTCCGTTGCCCTAAGTGCCAGAACCAAAATATTGCGGATTCTGACGCTATCGTGGCAAAAGACTTACGTGACAGAGTATTAGAACTGGTCAACGAAGGCAAAAGTAAGCAAGAAGTCATCGACTACATGATAGATAGATACGGTTACTTTGTGCATTACCAACCGCCAGTTACCCCTGCGACCATAGTACTTTGGGTGTTACCTGTGCTGATTGTAATACTTGGTTTTATTTCTATTGTGCTGCGTCAACGCAAAGCAGCACGCCGTCAAGAGTGGAATGACGGTGACGAAGCTAAATTGGCGGCGCTTATCGCTAAATACAAACAGCGGGAGCAGCAATAATGACTGAAATGTGGGTAATGTTTGCGCTGTTAAGTGTATTAGCAGTGCTATTTGTGGTGACGCCCTTTTTACGTCGTGAGCGTGTACAGCGGGTTGATCATGATGCCAACGCTGAACGTATTGCAATTTACGAGCAGCGCTGCAAAGAGCTTGACGATGAGTTAAGCCAAGGCCGCATGGACACTTTGGTGCACTACGAAGCAGTGCTTGAAATGAAACGCCGGTTACTCAACGAATTGGCACCTGAGCAAGCGTTGACTAGCCGTGGTGACAATCGTATCTTCGCTTTAACGGGCGTGGCGTTTTTGCTTGCGGTTAGCGCGGTATTTTATCACTGGACTGGCAACAGCAAGCAAGTTGAAAGCTGGTATCAAGCAATAGAAAAATTACCAGAATATGGTGAACGTGCGGTAATGCAAAAGGGCGAACCTTTATCAGCCAATGAGTTACAGGCCTTTGCGTTAGGTCTACGCACTAAGCTCGCGGCAGAAGGCGATGACGCCGTGGCTTGGATGTTGCTTGGCCGTGTGGCAATGTCTATCAATGATTATGAAATGGCAATGCAAGCGTTCGAGAAAGCCTTGCAGATGACGCCAGATAGCCCCAATGTATTGATTAATTATAGCCAAGTGCTATTAATTGAAGGCTCAGAGGGCAATATTAATCGGGCGGCACGGATGCTATCGAAAGTGCTACAGCATGACCCCGGCAATATTGACGCGATCAGCTTATTGGCACTGATTGCCTATGAGCGCAAAGATTGGTTAGAAGCCAAAACCGCGTTTGAAGTGCTGTTGGCAAGTTTAGGTCAGGACGATCCGCGTTACGCTATGATAACGGAACGTATTAAGGAAATAGAGGGTCATATAGCCAGCACCCAGCCAAAGAGCGCTGAGGCGAGTAAACAGCTTGTGGTGCAAGTGACTTTAGCACCAGAGCTAGTAAAGGAAGTACCTGAAAATGCGGTGTTGTTTGTCTTCGCCAAAGCAGTCAATGGCCCCAAAATGCCGCTTGCCGTTGCAAAGTTGCATGAGTTTAAATTTCCGCTAAGCGTTACTTTGGATGATGGCCTTGCCATGATGCCAGAACTTAAGTTGTCGCAGTACCAGCAAGTGATGGTTACAGCACGCATTTCTAAGGATGAAAGCGTGGCACTACAAGCTGGGGAGTTGGAGGGTGAAGGCGCCCAAGTAACCTTACAAGCGGGCAAGAATGTGACCGAGGTCACAATCAGTCGTGTTTATTAAGAAAGGAAGCAATATGCTTAGAACGTTGCTGGCGGCCATGGCTGCCATAGTAATGACAGGATGCGCGACGGTGCCGGCTGAAAAGCAAGACCCGCGTGACCCATTACAAGCACTAAACCGTCCGATTTACGATTTCAATATGGATGTGTTGGATGCCTATATTTTGCGTCCTATCGCGGTCGGTTATGTGGAGTATACGCCGGTACCAGTAAGACGTGGTTTGGTTAATTTTACTACTAATTTAACCATGCCAACGGATATCGCTAACGCTGCCTTACAAGGTAAAGCAGAGCATACCGGGATTAACGTCGCGCGTTTTCTTATCAACTCCACATTAGGCTTATTTGGCCTATTTGATGTAGCTGATAGTTTTGGCTTGAAAATCGCGGATGAAGACTTTGGCCAAACTCTTGGCGTATGGGGAGTCGATGATGGTGCGTATATCATGATGCCAGCCATGGGGCCTTATACTTCTAGAAACGTGGCGGGTGATGTCGTAGATAACTTTGTGTTTCCAGAAATCGCGCTTTCTTTACCGCAAAGTATTTTGCTTTATGCGCTGAAGTCTATCGAAACGCGTGCTCAGCTTATCCCACAGGAGAAGCTGCTGAACGAGTCATTGGACCCATACCTGTTTATGAAAGACATTTACTTTCAGCGTCAGTTGTCTGAGGTCTATGACGGCAAACCACCGATTAAGGAAGAGCCAGTGGACTTTGACGAAGACTTCCTAGAAAATCTATAAACTCTTGAAAGGTCGAATTATTCGGCCTTTTTCTTTATAGTCAAAATGGTTACTTTATCAAAACGGGAGTTGTCTTCGTGTCGCTCGAGTTTTCGTCACAAGAGTTAGTGTCACTGCACACCAGCTTAGCTAAGTTGCGGTTAAAGGCGGATCTCACGTTACTGCCTAAATATCCTTATTTTGCTAGCAAGCCTTATCCTTTGGGACGCTGCAAGGAAATTCGCGATGAAGTACAGCGACTGCTGCTGATGGAGTTTTCCAAGACCGAATGCCCTGCAATACGGAAAATCGCCAGCTATGTGCAGCGCGGTGGTGTAGTGCATAAAGCTTGGGGGTCATTGCGTGATGAATACTTCCAAAATGCCATGCTAGTTGATAAATGGTATTTAGATGTAAGTAATGACACTGTGCACCCAAATAAACCAAGGGTCGAAGTGATGTTGCTGGCTGATGCGCGTTTTACCCAAATCACCAGCTTTGAGCTGTTTGCGCAAATTGCCCGCTCTTATTGGCAAGTTGAGATTTATGCCAATACCGTATTGCCCGCGTTGGCGCCTTATTTTCCGCTTATTTGTGTTAATGCCGCAGGGGCGAGCTGGCTGGCAGCCGCCAACGACGATATGTTAGCTGTGGCGGTGGGTAGTCAATTCACTTTGTCTGAGCGTATTATGCGTGCAGAAGCGCCAGCACCAGGAGTTGTGCTGCGTGCTTGGCTCACTATGTTGGAGCCACTTCGTCATCAGTCACCTTTTTATGCCCAAGATGCCGATAGTCTCAGCTATTGTCAGCGGTATCGGGAAAGTCAGTCTGGGCTCAGTATCGCACAGCGTAATGACGCTGTAGTGGCATTTAGTAAATTGCCTAGCAGTGTGACGATCAAAAGCTAGGCGGTCTGTCGTAATGTTGCATCAGCACTTGGTAAACACTGTGAGAGCTGCTTGTAATAGACGCTGGTGCTGTGTAGTTGCCCTAAATGACAGCTAACAAAAGCGGGAATAGTGCCAGAGAGTTGATAGCCCAAAGCTTGGTAAAATAGCTCACTTTTATCGCCAGTTTGGGTATCAAGGAACAGTAACTTGATCCCTTTAAAGCGCGCGAGTAGCTCCATTTTCGCCATCAACTGTGTTGCTATACCTTGGCGCTGGTAACGCGGTGCCACTAAGAGCTTTTCGACCTCAGCACGATGTAAGCCGTTTTGTTTGTGACAATAGTGCAACTGTACTGTGGCAGCTAACTGAGAGTCATTATACACCACGAGCAAAGTACGTTTCTCTGTTAGAATGTCATGGCATAGGCCTTGCCAATATTCGGTTAAGCTAGTTGGCTCTGCTGGCTGATAAAAACCTAAAGACGCGCCACTGTCGACACATTCTGCTAATAAGGTGGTGAGTTTGCCGATGAGCACTGGCTCTAGCTGTTTCACCACCACAAAATGTAAACTCATAGTTCGGCCAGTTCCATGTCAATTTGTTGTAAGCTGCTGAGTAACTTCTCTTTCGCCGCTTGCAGTTTTATGCGCTTGTCGCAGGGCTTATGTTGTGCTTCGCGAACAGCACGATAAACGACTCTTTTTGGCAATCGACATCTGTCCGCTGCTTCGGAAGGCAACCAGTTGGCGTGCAACACTAAAGCCACCGCGGCTTGGACTAAGTTTAATTTTTCTTCACTCATCGCAACGCTCCTTGGTGTCCATATCCCAACTTGAGATCTCTAAATGCCAAAGTAGATATAAGGTTTGATATAAAGTGTACATAGTCAGTCTCCTTCGCTTGTAACTGCGTGTAGATATACGCAGACATAGTGCTATAGGAAGATCTGTGCCAAGATTTAAAGTCAAATAAAAACAGTGGTTTAAATATTTTTTAAGGTGTTGGTGTGAATGAGAGAATGCACCAAATTTGGTAAAAAACCCCAATCTAGTGCAAGGGCAGGATACGCTTGAGTGAATTATACGCAGCTCGGTTATGTCGAGCTGCGATTAACTGGTTAATTGATTAGGCTTGGCGCGGTAACGCAACTGATAAACGCGCAGTGTTAATAGGCTTACACTTAACAGCACCATGGCCAGCCAAATCGGCGTAGTGCCATGTTGGCTATAAAAACTATAGCCGTTGATGAGCTTAACCTCAGCGAGCAAGGTGTCGGCTGAAAATTGCGGGATGGTCAACTGTGTTTGGGTCAGAGGATCGTATACGCCGCTGATGCCGTTATTGGTTACGCGAATAAGTGGACGTTGTAATTCTAAGGCACGCATCCGCGCGATTTGCATATGTTGATGTGGACCATGGGAATGACCAAACCAAGCGTCGTTACTCACGGTAAAGAGAATGTCGGAATCCGCTTGAAAGTTACCTCTTACTAGTTCAGCAAAGGCAATCTCATAGCATATCGCAGGGAGCAGGTGCAGGCCATTGGCGAGCAAATTGGCTTGCTGTGCCTCACCCCGAGTAAAAGACGACATGGCAAGGTTGAAAAGTGGCGCGATAGGCCGCAGCCAGTCTTCGAAAGGCACAAACTCACCAATAGGTAACAGCTGATGTTTTTGATAGCGATTACGATGTAAGTAGGTGTATTGTCCAGAAGTATCCTCAGCTTGCCGTTTACCGACCACTATTAGTGTGTTGTAGACTCGTCTGGTATCAAACTGATAATCGGGAATGCCTGTGACAAGGGCGGTATTGTTAAACACCGCGGCGTTATCTAAAGATTCCAGAAATGGCCCCGCGACTTCTTCCAACTCTGGTACGGCCGCTTCAGGCCATACCACTAGATCAGCTTGTTGCCATTTTACGCGTGTCATATCACGATACTTTTGCATGGTGGGCCAGAAATGTTCAGGTTCCCAACGCAGGCTTTGTTGGATATTACCTTGTACTAATAACGCTTTGATTTTTTTGCCTGAATATTCAGCACTAGGTGAATGCTGAGCAAGTAACAGCCCTATGCCAATAAGACTCGCCAACAGGCAAGTCGGTAGCCAACGTTTTTGAGTAAGGCAAAGATAGAATGCCCCAGCCAGCAAGACACACAATAAGGTAAGGCCAAATTCGCCAATCCAAGGTGCCAACAAGTTGAGCGGGGCATCGGTTTGCGTATAGCCAAAGCTTAGCCATGGAAAGCCGGTAAGCAACGTACCGCGTAACCACTCAGTGAGAGCAAAACTAACCACTAAGGCGAGCAGGCGTGTGATTGGGCCGCTACTCAGTATATGGGCGAGGGTAAATGCAAGCGCTGGGAATAATGCCAAATAGCCACATAGCAGCGCCATTAAGGCCAGTGAAACTACTAAAGGTAAGCCACCAAACTCGGCAATGGAGACGTGTACCCAGCTTATTCCTGCGGCAAACCAAGCAAAACCAAACGCAAAGCCATATTTTGCCACTTGTCGCCAATGGTTCTGATCAGTGGCGTAACAAGCTAGCCCTAAGCCAACAAACAGTAATGGCCAGAGGTTAAATGGGGCATAGGCAAATGTTAAAAGGCCGCCTCCTAAGAGTGCGGCCCACAAATGCCGATCACGTAAGCTTCGCAAAAACTTAGTCAGTGGTATCGTCGCCATACTGCGGCTTGGGCACTGTCACTTGTAATTGCAAAATACGACGACTATCAGCGTTGGTGATTTTAAACTGCAGTGGCGCAATATCAATTGTTTCACCTCGGCTTGGCATATGGCCAAACGCATGTAACACAATACCACCAACGGTGTCGGCTTCATCGGTGTCGTAGTTGGTTTTGAAAAACGCGTTGAATTCGTCCAACGGGGTTAACGCTTGCACCACATAGGTGTACTTGGCCAGCTGGCGGATCTGCTGAAGTTCATCCTCATCGTCATGTTCGTCTTCAATCTCACCGACGATAAGCTCAAGGATGTCCTCAATAGTAACCAAACCTGAAACGCCCCCGTATTCGTCGATGACAATCGCCATATGGTAGCGTTTTTGGCGGAATTCGTTGAGTAGGGCATCAACTCGCTTGCCCTCTGGTACCACAAATGCCGGACGCAAATACTGACGCAGTGAAGGCAGTGCACCGTCACGGTTTAGGATCAGAGGTAGTAGATCTTTGGCAAGTAAGATCCCTTCAACGTGGTCTTTATCTTCGCAGATCACCGGAAAACGTGAATGGGATGATTCCATCATCAAAGCCAATTGATTTTCAATCGGCACATCAACGTCAAGCGTAACCATTTGCGAGCGGGGGATCATGATGTCGCGCACGCGCATTTCAGAGACTTCTAAAACGCCTTGCATCATGTCTTTGGTCTCAGGATCAATCAGGGATCTTTCCTGAGCGTCGGCAATGACTTCTACCAACTCCTCTTTGTTTTGGGGTTCCCCTTGCAGCAACTGGGTGATGCGGCTCAGCCAGCTCTTACTTGAAGAACCCTGGCTACTTTGCGAGTTATCGTCGCTCATTGCTTTTTCTTACTCCGTATTATTCAATTTCGTCGCGATATGGGTCTGAAATACCCAAATCTGCTAAAACCTGTTTCTCGATACTTTCCATCTCGAGCGCGTCCTCCTCATTTATATGGTCAAAGCCAAGTAAATGCAAGCAACCGTGGACGACCATATGGGCAAAATGGTCGTGAAAAGTCTTTTCCTGCTCAACTGATTCAGCCAGCACCACTTCGGGACATATAATTAAATCACCGATTAATGGCAGTTCTATGCCAGGCGGTGCTTCAAATGGAAAAGAGAGCACATTAGTTGGTTTGTCTTTGCCACGATAATCACGATTAAGCGCTTGAGATTCTTCGGCACTAGCGATGCGAATGGTCATTTCCGCTTCAGCTTTATAATCAACTAAAGCTTTTTCTGCCCAGAGTTGAAATTGGGCTGCGCTTGGCAGATTGTCAAACTCACAGGCCAGTTGTAAATCTAGGTCTAAGTTTATGTCCACGCTGTTCACTCTTCGGATTGGCTATGATGAGGGGTGTGATTCATCTGACGACGTTCAGCATCACGAATTTTTTGCTTTTCGATGCGCTCAAGACGTTCGGCCTCTTCTTTTTTCTCATAAGCTTCGACAATACGCGCCACCACAGGGTGGCGCACCACATCGTGAGATTGGAAGAAGTTAAACGAAATTTCATTCACTTCACTTAATACTTCCACGGCATGACGTAAGCCGGAGCGTGCGCCGCGTGGTAAATCGACTTGGGTTACGTCACCGGTGATCACTGCTTTAGAATTAAAGCCGATACGGGTTAAGAACATTTTCATTTGCTCAACCGTGGTGTTTTGGCTTTCATCGAGGATGATAAATGCGTCATTTAATGTGCGACCGCGCATATAGGCAAGCGGTGCCACTTCGATTACGTTGCGCTCAATTAAACGCTCGACTTTCTCAAAACCCAGCATTTCAAAAAGTGCATCGTAGAGCGGACGTAAATAGGGGTCGATTTTTTGGGTTAAATCACCTGGTAAAAAACCAAGTTTTTCACCCGCTTCAACTGCCGGACGAGTTAACAAAATACGTCGTACTTCTTGGCGCTCAAGCGCGTCAACCGCAGCCGCAACAGCAAGATAAGTTTTACCTGTACCGGCAGGCCCCACGCCAAAGGTAATATCATGGCGCAAAATATTCGCGACATATTGGCTTTGGTGCGGATTACGCGGTTTTATCACGCCACGGCGGGTTTTGATAAAAACTTCTTTATCCCACACATTCGGTGCTTCTTGCTCAAGCACATTGGCTTCAGTTACGGCTAAATGAACATCATCTGGCGTAAGTTCTTTTAGTACACCGCGAATTGGCTGAGTTTCAACATACAGAGACTTTAAGATGTCTTCAGCGGCTTTAGCCTGTTGAGGCTGTCCGGTGACTTTAAAACAGTTGTCGCGATGTGCAATTTCGACACCCAAACGGCGTTCAATCTGCTTGATATGTTCGTCAAAAGTGCCGCACAAGGAGGCTAGGCGGGCATTGTCCGCGGGTTCAAGAAAAAATTCGTTATGACTTAACTGACTACTCAAAATAGTATCCTATAACAACTACGCCAGCTTTCGCTGGCGCAACACTCCCATGGTTGACTCAATCACACACAGCGGTTGCTGTTTTGTTTTTTCTAGGCGTAGCGCATCATTAACAATGCGCGTAGCTGAGTGTGATATGGCTCTCATTGGGGTATCTAGTTTACGGCGTAAAGGTAGTTACACCTAATTCGTCCGCCTGTGGCTCCACCGCAGCTCGACTTAAAATCGTTGCTGGCGCCACATCCCTACGTAAGTTCATTTCTGATTCTGTCCGAATTAGCTCGCCACGTAAAGAGTTTGGCAACGCTTCGGTGATTTTTACATCAACAAATTGACCAATTACAGAATGAGGGCCAACAAAGTTCACTACACGGTTGTTTTCAGTACGACCACGTAATTCCATCGGATTTTTCTTCGATGGGCCTTCAACCAAAATACGTTGCTCGGTACCCATCATTTTACGGCTGATGTCTTGTGCCATTTGATTGATACGGTTTTGCAGAATGTACAGGCGCTGTTTCTTTTCGTCTTCTGATACGTCATCGGGTAAATCAGCCGCTGGTGTACCTGGACGTGCTGAGTAAATAAAGCTAAAGCTCATATCAAAGCCGATATCATTGATAAGCTGCATCGTCGCTTCAAAATCTTCTGTAGTTTCACCAGGGAAGCCGATAATAAAGTCAGAAGACATGCTTAGATTTGGTCTTACCTTCCGTAGTTTACGGATGGTCGACTTATATTCAATCGCCATATGACCGCGTTTCATCAGGTTAAGAATACGGTCTGAACCACTTTGCACTGGTAAGTGGAGGTGATCTACTAGCTCAGGAATATCAGCATAGGCGTCGATAATGTCCTGAGTAAATTCAACTGGGTGTGACGTGGTGTAGCGAATACGGTCAATACCATCAATCGCAGCAACATAACGTAATAAGTCAGAGAAGTGGCAGATCTCGCCATCGTGCATTTCACCGCGGTAGGCGTTCACGTTTTGGCCGAGGAGGTTAACTTCACGTACACCTTGCTCTGCCAATTGCGCGATTTCTAATAGCACGTCATCTAACGGACGACTTACTTCTTCACCACGCGTGTAAGGCACCACGCAAAACGTACAGTATTTTGAGCAACCTTCCATAATTGACACAAACGCGCTTGGGCCTTCGGCTTTTGGCTCAGGTAAGCGGTCAAATTTTTCGATTTCAGGGAAAGAAACGTCAACTACAGCACCTTCTTTGTTTTGCACTTGTTTGATCATTTCTGGCAAGCGGTGCAAGGTTTGTGGGCCAAAAACGATATCCACAAACGGAGCGCGTTGACGAATGCTTTCGCCCTCTTGCGAAGCAACACAGCCACCGACGCCAATGACTAAGTCTGGCTTATCGTCTTTAAGTAATTTCCAACGCCCCAATTGATGGAACACTTTTTCCTGTGCTTTTTCACGGATAGAACAGGTATTAAGCAGGATGACATCGGCGTCTTCCGCTTCTTCTGTTAACTGATAACCATTGGTTGCATCTAAGAGATCAGCCATTTTCTGGGAGTCGTATTCATTCATCTGACAGCCCCAGGTTTTGATATGCAGTTTTTTACCCATTGAAATAAAGCCTCGTTTTCAATTCGTCGATCCGCTGGACGGTTGTTCGCCCACAAAGGCAAAACGTAAAGGACGCGTATTTTATATGTATACGCCGACTTAGCCAAGTATAGTTTTTTACTTTCCCCTTTGGGATCAATTGAAGTGAAATTGCCAGTAGGAAAGCCTGCCGCAGTGGTTTTTTTTCGTTACAATAGCCGTAGCACAAATCCTGAGGAATTAGCTGATGAAAAACAAGGTGGTGATAGTAGGGGGCGGCATGGTTGGCGCGGCAGCGGCGGTCAGTCTTGCGAGAGCAGGATGCGCAGTAACCCTAATTGAGCAGGCCCCAATTGATGCGCAGCAGGTGTTAGATGATGACAGCATTGATATTCGCGTTTCGGCGATCAACCGTTTTTCAGAGCGGTTACTCGATAGTTTAGGCGCTATGCCATTGTTACGCGCAACACGAGCAGCCCCTTATCATCGTTTAACGGCATTCGAATCAGGTAATAATGTGCTCAGCTTTGATAAAGAAGAAGTCAATGCCACCCATTTAGGTCACATAGTTGAGAACAAACTGATTCAGGCCAGCCTTTGGCAGCAGTTTGCGGATTTGCCTATTACCGTCAAAGCGTTTGCAAAGCCCGCAAAGGCAGTGCGTTTTGTCGCTGAACACGTGGTGTTAGAGTACGATTCAGAAACCCTCAGTGCAGACTTATTAATCGCGGCCGATGGCGGGCGGTCACATATTCGTCAGCTCGCCAATATCGGCGTGACAGGGTGGCAGTACCAACAGCATTGTATGGGCATTTTAATTAAACTTGATGCGCCACAGCAGCTAGAAACTTGGCAGCAGTTTAAACCTTCTGGCCCTGTAGCTTTGTTGCCAATGTCAGCGCCTTATGCGAATTTAATTTGGTATGACGAGGGCACCAAACTCCAGCAATTGTCACAATTGTCGCCGGATTCCTTAAAAGCGGCAATTACTGCCCACTTTCCACCCTTACCGGGAGACTTTGAGGTACTGCAAAGTGCGGTGTTTCCACTTGCTCGGCAACATGCTAACCATTATTTTAAAAACCGCGTGGTCTTAGTGGGGGATGCGGCACACACCATTAATCCGCTAGCAGGTCAGGGCGTTAATCTTGGTTTTAAAGATGTGGATGCACTAACTCGTAGTCTAGATTTGACCGACATAGGTGCTGAGCTTGGGCTTAAGAGTTATGCCAGGAAACGACGTGGCGACAATTTATTGATGATGTCGATGATGGATGCCTGCTACTTTGGCTTTTCTAATCAGCTAAAACCGTTACAGCAGCTTCGTGAGCTGGTTCTCAAAGTGGCTAATAAGGCAGGCCCGCTCAAGGCGCAAGTGCTAAAGCACGCGATGGGCGATTAGCCCATTGCACTGCCTTATTATATTGTACAGCTTTTGCTATTGTATTTAGCCATCACAACCAACGGTTTTGTCTTGTTACCTTACTGCAATTGATAAGTATCGTAAAACAGCGGTTTTAGTGAGCCGCAATTAAAGAAATGACGCATTAATTCCGCTTCACTTGGTACCCGTTTTGACGTTCTTAATTTTAGTGGGCATACACCAGTCATTTCTACCGCCAAAATATGATTGAAACTAGGCTTTTGCTGAATTTTATGAATATATAAACGAGTATTTTCCGCCAGTTCAATATAATCATATTCCTGAAACTGGGTGGCGGGCGCCAAGTCTTTAAGTTCTCTTACATAGAGCTTATCCGCAAACACCAAAGTAGTAGCTTCGTACAACATGCTGCCACCCTCTTGGAAATGTCCATCATAAACATCAGCAATGACATTAACCTCATCACCGCGCATCAGCTGTTCAATATTGAAAGGTTTGGTTTTTATTGTGACGACTTGTGCGTCGCGCACCAAGCTAAGTAGCGCTAAATCTTTGTTATCGAGCTTATAAACGATTTGTACACTGTGCGGCTTGCTGTAGCTGGGTATGGAGAC
This sequence comes from Pseudoalteromonas fenneropenaei, assembly GCF_042643375.1. Lineage (NCBI taxonomy): Bacteria > Pseudomonadati > Pseudomonadota > Gammaproteobacteria > Alteromonadales > Pseudoalteromonadaceae > Pseudoalteromonas > Pseudoalteromonas fenneropenaei. The sequence continues at coordinate 69,415 of NZ_JBHRSD010000010.1, read as the reverse complement.
TGCAAAGATGCTTGCACCTTGGTTCACTAACGCCATCGCATGTTCACCTTGCCAACTCGGATCTAAAGGCGGCATTTCAGCTTGCTTGTCTTTGGCGTACGCTGTACCAAGTAAAAACAAGGGTAGTAATAGGATTTTCTTCAGGGTCTGGATCATAGTGAGCAGCGAGACACAATTAAGCATAAGTAAACTGAGCGTACGCATGGCAGGTAAGTTTTGCAATATTCTAAGTCAGAAGATTTACATAAAAACGACAAGTTAGACTAAAACTAAGGAAAAATCAGGTGGTTGGAAAGCTTAGTGAAATTGCAAGGGAAGAGTCATATGGTGCGGAAAGAGAGACTTGAACTCTCACATCGTAAGATACTGGAACCTAAATCCAGCGCGTCTACCAATTTCGCCATTTCCGCATTTTTGCGTCATCTACCGGAACCTAAATCCAGCGTCTTAATCAAAAGCCACTAGCCAATTCCGCCATTTCCGCGTTTTCTGCGTCAACTATTGGAACCTAAATCCAGCGACTTAATCAAAAGCCACCAGCCAATTCCGCAATTTCCGCCTTTTCTGCGTCAACTAGTGGAACCTAAATCCAGCGACTTAAACCAAAAGCGCCAGTGAAGTCCATTATTACCGCAGTATATAATTTTAATAACTTTAAAGAAGGAATGGTGCGGAAAGAGAGACTTGAACTCTCACATCGTAAGATACTGGAACCTAAATCCAGCGCGTCTACCAATTTCGCCATTTCCGCATGGCTGGAGTACAAGGATTTGAACCTAGGAATGGCGGGATCAAAACCCGCTGCCTTACCGCTTGGCGATACTCCAACAAAGTTTAACAATTTTACATCGAGTTAAGATGGTGCGGAAAGAGAGACTTGAACTCTCACATCGTAAGATACTGGAACCTAAATCCAGCGCGTCTACCAATTTCGCCATTTCCGCGACTTCTGCTTCATCTACCGGAACACAAATCCAGCGTCTAATTCAAGACAACTAGCCAATTCCGCTATTTCGGCGTTTTTTGCTTCATCTACCGTAACCTAAATCCAGCGTCTTAATTCAAGACAACTAGACAATTTCGGCATTTTCGCGTTTTCGAAACATCGAACTTAGGCCTGTCGCCTTAAATCAAAGCAACTAGCAAATTTCGCTATTTCAGAAAGTGGCTGGAGTACAAGGATTTGAACCTTGGAATGGCGGGATCAAAACCCGCTGCCTTACCGCTTGGCGATACTCCAACAAAGTTTAACAATTTTACATCGAGTTAAGATGGTGCGGAAAGAGAGACTTGAACTCTCACATCGTAAGATACTGGAACCTAAATCCAGCGCGTCTACCAATTTCGCCATTTCCGCGTTTTTTGCTTCATCTACCAGAACCTAAATGCAGCGTCTTAATTCAAGATACTAGCCAATTCCGCTATTTCCGCATTATTTTTACACTTTCCCAGCTTACTAGGGAGGGAAGTGGTGGCTACGACGGGATTCGAACCTGTGACCCCATCATTATGAGTGATGTGCTCTAACCAACTGAGCTACGTAGCCATGGCTGGAGTACAAGGATTTGAACCTAGGAATGGCGGGATCAAAACCCGCTGCCTTACCGCTTGGCGATACTCCAACAAAGTTTAACAATTTTACATCGAGTTAAGATGGTGCGGAAAGAGAGACTTGAACTCTCACATCGTAAGATACTGGAACCTAAATCCAGCGCGTCTACCAATTTCGCCATTTCCGCGTTTTTCGCTTCATCTACCGGAACCTAAATCCAGCGTCTAATTCAAGACAGCTAGCCAATTCCGCCATTTCAGCATTTTATATGCTATCAGAAATTATAAGTAAATCAAAGTGGTGGCTACGACGGGATTCGAACCTGTGACCCCATCATTATGAGTGATGTGCTCTAACCAACTGAGCTACGTAGCCAATTCTCTTTTGATACTCATCATCGCTGATGCGGGGCGTATTATGCGTATATGACCTAAGTGCGTCAACACCTTTTTTGCAAAAAATACCTCCCCCCAGTTTGTTTGCGGATTTATTAAACGATCCCGCGAAATTTTCATCAGTAGAAGGGTTTTAATGAGTGACTAAAGTGTCATTTTGCTTTCTTGATATGGTGTGGTGGCGTAACGCATAGTGTAAGTCTTACAGTGCTCTTTTCATCGTTGTAGTCGCTGATGTTGCTAAAACAGGCAACGTAGCAACAAAAAAGCCTGCAAAAGCAGGCTCTTTAGCAGAGTTAACGTTTAAACGTTAAACAAGAAGTTCATCACATCGCCATCTTTAACGATGTAATCTTTACCTTCTGCACGCATCTTGCCGTTTTCTTTCGCTCCCGCTTCACCGCGGAATTGGATGTAATCGTTAAATGCAATAGTTTGTGCGCGAATAAAGCCACGCTCAAAGTCGGTATGGATTTTACCAGCCGCTTGTGGCGCTGTTGCGCCGACTGGAATTGTCCATGCGCGTACTTCTTTAACGCCAGCAGTAAAGTAGGTTTGCAAGTTAAGCAGTTCATAGCCTGCACGGATCACACGGTTAAGACCTGGCTCTTCTAGGCCCAAATCTTCCATAAATACCGCTTTGTCTTCATCATCAAGTTCTGATAGTTCAGCTTCAATCTCCGCACATACGGCGACCACAACCGCATTTTCAGCCGCTGCAATGGCACGAACTTGATCAAGGTATGGGTTATTTTCAAAACCGTCTTCGTTTACGTTAGCAACGTACATGGTTGGCTTAATTGTAAGGAAGTTCATGTAAGAAATTGCCGCGAATTCTTCTTTCTCAAGCTTTAACGAACGTAGCGTTAAACCTTGATCAAGATGCGCTTTTACTTTTTCAAGTACTTCGGCTTCGAACTTAGCGTCTTTATCACCACCTTTTGCTTTCTTGGCAACACGAAGAATCGCTTTATCGCAGCTTTCCATGTCAGCAAGCACAAGTTCAGTGTTAATCACGTCGATGTCGTCAGCTGGGTTTACCTGACCTGAAACGTGGATGATATTGTCGTTTTCAAAGCAGCGAACTACGTGACCAATCGCATCGGTTTCACGAATGTTGGCAAGGAATTGGTTACCTAAACCTTCACCTTTCGATGCACCTTTTACCAGACCTGCGATGTCAACGAATTCCATTGTGGTAGGGACGATACGCTCTGGTTTTACGATTTCAGCAAGTTGATCCATACGCGGATCCGGTACAGGTACTACACCTGTGTTTGGTTCGATAGTACAGAACGGGAAGTTAGCCGCTTCAATACCCGCTTTGGTCAATGCATTGAAAAGTGTTGATTTACCTACGTTTGGTAAACCGACGATACCACATTTAAAACCCATAATTTTGAACCTTAAGTTTATTCACCTGCGCCTGACGATAGTGCGTACTATTTACGGCTTAAATGAATGTAGTCTGTTTTGTGCTTTTAACACACCGTCTTTCGCTACGATTTCCATACAGCGCACCGCTTCATCAACAGCGGCGTCAATTAACGTTTGCTCATTGGCTGGGGCTTTGCCTAAGACCCATCCTGTCACTTTATCTTTGTGTCCAGGGTGGCCAATACCAACACGCAAGCGCATGAATTCTTTATTGTTGCCAAGCTTTGCTATGATGTCTTTCAGACCGTTGTGACCACCATGTCCGCCACCTTTTTTTAGTTTAGCGATACCGGGTTCTAAATCCATTTCATCGTGCGCGACGAGGATTTGTTCGGCTGGAATTTTATAAAAGTTGGCGAGACTAGCAACGGCTTTGCCACTTAAGTTCATATAAGTTGTTGGTATAAGCAACATGAACTCTTGGTTTTGAATAATGACTTTGCCGACTAGACCATGATGTTTGGTATCGTGTTTCAAGATGCAGTTGTAGCGTTTTGCCAGTTCTTCAATAAACCAAGCACCTGCATTGTGACGAGTGTTCGCGTATTCGGGGCCTGGATTAGCCAGGCCCACTAGCAATTGAAATGCATTCAAGGTGTTAACACCTTAAAATTACTCAGCTGCTGCTTCTTCAGAAGCGCCACCTTTAGGTGCATTTAGAGTAACAACCGCTTGGTCGTGGTCTGCGCCTTTAGCAAGCTCAACAGATACTACGCCAGCTGGAAGTTTAACGTCTGAAAGGTGAACTGTTTGACCAACAGCAACTTTAGCCATATCGATTTCTACGAACTCAGGTAGGTTCTTTGGTAGACATACGATTTCGATTTCAGTTACGTGGTGAGCGATAACGTTGCCACCTTTAGTTGCTTTGTCTTCGTTGATGAAGTGTACAGGCACTTTAGTGTGTAACTTGTGGCTAGGATCAACACGTTGGAAATCAAGGTGAGTGATCTTTGGCTTGTACGGGTGACGTTGAACGTCTTTAAGGATCGCTTCAACTGACTCGCCACCGATGTTTAGAGTTAGAATGTGCGCGTAGAAACCTTCATCTTCTTGAGCTTTTAATACTTTGCTGTGCTCAAGAGTTAAAGCTACTGCTTCTTTGCCTGCGCCGTAAAGAATCGCAGGAACTTTGTCTGCGTGACGTAGGCGGCGGCTCGCACCAGTACCTAAATTAGCGCGTACTTCTGCATCCAAAGTGTATAATTTGTTAGACATAATGTCTCCAAAATCAATAGATTAATAAGAATTGAAACATTCGCGACCAAATGCTTCACCTTTAAAAGGCGCGCTACTATACCACCGCTGTGGATAAAACAAAACCACAAAACGCAAAAAAGCACCCGCAGGTGCTTTTATTCAGAGCGATATCAGGCTTAGTGTTGGAACATAGCTGAGATAGACTCTTCGTTGCTGATACGACGTACCGTTTCAGCGAGCATGTCGGCAAGGGTCAATACTTTGATCTTGTCGATGGCTTTTAATTCGTCTGAAAGCGGAATTGAGTCAGTTACAATAACTTCATCAATCACTGAGTTTTTCAGGTTTTCAGCGGCGTTACCAGAAAGTACTGGGTGAGTGGCGTAAGCAAACACGCGCTTTGCACCATGCTCTTTTAACGCTTCTGCGGCTTTACATAATGTACCGCCAGTATCAATCATGTCGTCAACGATAATACAGTCACGGCCAGCAACATCACCAATGATGTGCATAACCTGTGAAACGTTTGCTTGCGGACGACGTTTGTCGATAATAGCAAGGTCGGTGTCGTTGAGTAATTTCGCAATTGCACGAGCACGTACTACACCGCCGATGTCTGGAGATACCACGACCGCATCTTCAAAGTTACGTTCACGCATATCTTCAATCAGCACAGGGCTGCCGAATACGTTATCAACTGGAACGTCGAAGAAACCTTGGATCTGCTCAGCATGAAGATCGACTGTCAAGACGCGGTCAACACCAACGCTTGAAAGGAAATCTGCCACCACTTTAGCTGTGATTGGTACACGCGCAGAACGTACACGACGGTCCTGACGAGCATAGCCAAAGTACGGGATAACCGCTGTAATACGACCAGCAGAAGCACGGCGAAGTGCGTCAACCATGACGATTAATTCCATCAGGTTGTCATTAGTTGGGGCACAAGTGGATTGAATGATGAAAACGTCAGAACCACGAACATTTTCATTGATTTGAATACTTATCTCACCGTCGCTAAAACGGCCAACCGATGCATCACCCAGTTCAATAAAGAGACGTTTTGCAATCTTTTGAGCAAGTTCAGGTGTTGCATTACCAGCGAAGAGCTTCATGTCAGGCACGGTAGGGTTCCTCAGGCACTGAATTTTTGAACTAACATGCAATGACAGGAGTCAATACAAGCTAACTTAAACATATACTTCAGAGTGCTACATCCAACTGCGTATGGGCAGGAGAACGATTTGCACTGGTGGCTACAAAGCCTTGCCAATTGGCGGGAAGTTGTTGGAGTACACGCTCGGCTGCAGCGACAGAATCAAATTCTGCAAAGCAGCACGCTCCAGTTCCCGTCATTTTCGACGGTGCATATTTTAGCAACCAGAGCAGGGTCTTTTCAACCTCAGGGTAGAGCTTTTTAACCAGCATTTCACAATCATTGCGCGTTTCTGATAGTTGCCAACCTGATTTCAGCTTAGGCGTGGTGCGGGGTAAGTCAGGATGAGTGAAAATTGCAGCGGTGCTTACATGTACCCCAGGACTTACCACTAAATACGCTTTTTCTGGCAATTTGACGGGTTTGAGTTGCTCACCTATCCCTTGGGCATGCGCACTTAGACCGCGCACAAACACTGGTACATCGGCTCCTAAGGTCACGCCAAGCGCTGCTAATTGGTTTATATTAAGGCCGCATTGCCATAATTTATTGACCGCTAACAAAGTAGTGGCTGCATCGGACGAGCCGCCGCCCACTCCGCCCCCCATGGGGAGCCGCTTGACCAGCTGGATGTCCAAACCTTGCTGAATCTTGCGGTAGGGGATGAGTTTTTGTGCCGCTTTATAAATTAAGTTATCGTGAAGTGGAATATCCGCCGGTGCGCCACTAATACTGATATGGTCTTGCTCGCAGAGTGCAAAATGCAAAGTGTCGCCATAATTTAGGAAAGTGAATAGGGTTTCTAATTCGTGATAGCCGTCGTCACGGCGACCATTGACGTGCAAGAAAAGATTTAATTTGGCAGGTGCAAGTAAAGTGAGTTCGGTCATGTAAATTGCCAACGTGAGAGATTGAGTTTAATGGTCAAGTCTTGGTTTTTAAGTGTAATGCGAGTGGGTAAAAAAAAGCCATCTTGGTTAATATATTGTTGGTAGTTTAGCTGCCAGACTTGTCCTTGTTGATCAAGCCAAGTGCCAGACACCAATCTTGCTTGTTCATCAAAGCGGGCATCGTGTAGAGTTAGGGTTGCAGTTAGCCAATGCTCGGCGTCGGCCACCGGTAGTTGCAGCCCAGTTAAACGTGCTAGTAACTCTGCGGTGTTTTTGCCATAGAAAGTGTCGTCTGGCAATTCTAAGCTCACGCCACCACGTGACTCAACTAAATGCAGTACTTGCGTACCGATAAATGATGTAAGTTTAATGTCGTGAAACGGTTCTTTATAGTTCCATACAAAGTTGGCGGATTGGCGTTCTTGGCTGCTGAGAAATGCTACTTTGCCTTGAACGCGCCAATCCGTCTGGGCTGCAAGGCGTTTTTGCCAACCCATTTGTACCGAGTCTGGCGGGGTAATACGACTGCTACAACCACCTAGGATCATTATAAACATGAGCAAAATCAAATGAAATCGTTTCAAACTCGGTTCCTTACTTTCCATATTCGATTGATTTTTGATAAAATTGCCATCTCTACAGTAAGGCAAAGAATCGACTGGCAACTATGACGATAATCGCACTGGGTATCAACCACAAAACGGCAAGCGTTGAATTACGTGAAAAAGTTGCGTTCTCACCAGAGCAATTATCTACCGCTTTACAACAGCTTAAGCAACATTCTGTGGTTAATGAAGCGGTCATTGTATCAACTTGTAACCGCACTGAGCTCTATTGTAGCCTTGAGGAAAGCAATTCCCAAGCGCTGTTAAGCTGGCTTGCCAGTTTCCACCGTTTAGATGAACAAGCCCTGAGCGATAATGTCTACATTCATCAAAATTTTGATGCTGTGAATCATTTAATGCGCGTGGCGTGTGGTTTGGACTCCTTGGTGCTGGGGGAGCCGCAAATTTTGGGGCAAATTAAGCAAGCGTACGGCTTGTCCAAACACCATGGCGGCATCAGTGTGCAGTTTGAGCGTTTGTTCCAAAAAACCTTTTCGGTTGCTAAGCAAGTGCGCACTGAAACTGACATTGGTGCCAGTGCCGTGTCTGTTGCGTATGCTGCGGTCAATCTAGCGCGGCATATTTATGGCCAACTGGATAAAACTAAAGTGTTGTTAATTGGCGCAGGTGAAACCATTGAGTTAGTAGCAAAGCATCTGGCGCAACATAATCCAAAGCAAATTACCGTAGCGAATCGAACCAGAGAGCGTGCTGAAGCCCTTGCCGCAGAAGTGGGGGCTGGGGTGATTGCACTGGCGCAGTTGCCAGAAGAATTACATCATGCGGATATTGTTATCAGTTCAACGGCCAGCACTTTGCCAATCATAGGTAAGGGTATGGTCGAACAGGCGTTGAAAAAACGCCGTTATAAACCTATGTTGTTTGTCGATATTGCTGTGCCGCGAGATATCGAAGCGCAAGTGGGTGAATTGGATGATGCATATTTGTATTCAGTTGATGACTTACAGGCAATAGTCAGCGAAAATATTGCTAATCGAGAACAAGCTGCTTTGCAGGCGCAACAGATCATAGATGAAAAAACCCATGAGTTTGCCCAATGGCAGCGCTCTATGCAGTCTGTTGATGTGATCCGAGATTATCGTGCCAAAGCAGAACAAACGAAAACTGAGCTTTTAGAAAAAGCCTTAAATCAACTTCAGGCTGGAAAACCAGCCGATAAATTACTAATTGAGTTAGCAAATAAATTGACCAATCGCCTCACCCATGCGCCGACACGCGCCATTCAGGAGGCGGCCAAGCAAGGTGATATCGCCACTATCGCGCAACTCAAGCAGTCCTTAGGATTAGAGCAGGAATAACACACCCATGAAAGAGTCAGTCTACCGGAAACTGGAAACCCTTGCCGAGCGCTATGAAGAAGTTCAAGCGCTGCTCAGTGACCCTGAGGTAATTGGCGACCAAAATCGTTTCCGTGACTTATCGAAAGAATATTCTGAGTTAGAAGACGTTGTAAAGGCGTTTGCAGCATACTGCCAAGCTCGTGAAGATGTCACCACCGCAGAAGAAATGCTGAAAGACTCAGATCCAGATATGCGTGAACTAGCGCAAGAAGAATTTAAGTCGGCCAAAGCGGCAGTGGCGGACTTAGATGCACAATTACAGATCCTGATGATCCCCAAAGACCCACGTGACAATCACAACGTGTTCTTGGAAGTGCGTGCTGGTACGGGCGGTGACGAAGCCGCCATTTTTGCTGGTGACTTGTTCCGTATGTATTCACGTTTTGCTGAAACGCAAAAATGGAAAGTGGAAATCATCAGCACTAACGAAGGTGAACACGGCGGTTTTAAAGAAGTGATTGCGAACATCACAGGTGAAGGCGTGTACGGTAAGCTCAAGTTTGAATCTGGTGCACACCGTGTCCAACGTGTACCTGAGACTGAATCGCAAGGTCGTGTTCATACCTCAGCTTGTACTGTAGCAGTCATGGCTGAGTTACCTGAAGCTGAAGCGATTGAAATTAACCCAGCGGATTTAAAAGTAGATACTTTCCGTGCATCTGGCGCGGGTGGTCAGCACGTTAACAAAACTGACTCAGCAATTCGTATTACACACATTCCAACTGGTGTAGTGGTTGAATGTCAGGACGAACGTTCGCAGCATAAAAACCGTGCTAAAGCGCTATCTGTACTTGCCGCACGTTTACAGCAAGCCGAAGATGAAAAACGCGCCGCCGCAGAAGCGTCTGAGCGTCGTAATCTGGTTGGTAGCGGTGACCGCTCTGAGCGTATTCGTACCTATAACTACCCACAAGGTCGTATTACCGATCATCGTATCGGTTTAACTTTATATCGCCTCAACGAAGTGATGGAAGGGGATTTATCTTCTGTTATCAATCCACTTTTAGTTGAACATCAAGCCGACATGTTGGCAGCGATGGGCGACGAATAAGCGTGACTGATGTTACCGTAGCCCAGGCGCTCGCCTGGGCACAGCAGCAAGTCGCTGCGCAATCTGACAGTGCTAAACTAGACGCACAAGTATTACTACTGCACCTACTCAAGAAACCCAAAAGCTATTTATACGCTTGGTCTGATGCACTGCTCGACGACACCATTTGGCATCAGTTTCAACAGTTGGTGATGCGCCGCAGCAAGGGGGAGCCGATTGCGCATATAACCGGAATGCGCGAATTTTGGAGTCTACCGTTTTATGTCAACCCCAGCACGTTAATCCCAAGGCCAGATACTGAAACCTTAGTCGATTATGCGCTATCTTTGTCGCTGCCGGCCAATGCCAAAGTGCTTGACCTAGGTACTGGCACGGGAGCTATCGCACTGGCACTTGCCAGCGAACGACCTACTTGGCGTATTACTGCAGTGGACTATTCTCATGATGCCGTGGCCCTTGCGACAAAAAATCGTGATCAGCTTGGCTTACCACAAGTTGAGATTGTCCAAGGGAGTTGGTTTACACCGCTACCCGCAAGTCAATTTGACCTGATTGTCAGTAATCCGCCTTATATCGACCCTGACGACCCGCATCTTTCACAAGGGGATGTGCGGTTTGAACCGCTTTCAGCGCTAGTTGCACCAGAGCAGGGGCTTGCCGATATTCGCCATATTGTTAGCCAAGGTCGACAGTTTTTGAGCTCGGGTGGGCATTTAGCGTTAGAGCATGGTTATGATCAAGCCGAGGCGGTGCAGAGAATTTTTGCAGAAATGGCGTATATTAATATACTTACAATAAAAGATATGGCAGGGTGTGATAGGGTGACTGTTGCGCAGTGGCCATCATTTTAACCTGACGCTAATTCGTACAATGCAGAAAGGATCCCAGTATGGATGATTTTTTATTTTCTGATGAACCCCATGAAGCAGCCCAGCCGCAAGAGTGTGGCCGATGGAAGGTGATCATCGTTGACGATGAACCTGAAGTTCATGCCGTGACTAAGCTGGCGCTGAGTGATTTTGAGTTCCAGAAAAAACGCCTTGAATTCATCAGTGCTTATTCTGGTGAAGAAGCCAAAAAAATCATTCAAGAACATCCAGATGCCGCAATCGTGCTACTTGATGTGGTGATGGAAACCGATGATGCGGGCCTGCAAGTGGCGCGCTTTATTCGCGAAACGGCAAAGAACAATCATATCCGCATTATCTTACGTACTGGCCAGCCAGGCCAAGCACCTGAGCGTCAGGTTATTGTTAATTATGATATTAATGACTATAAATCTAAGACTGAACTGACCGCGCAAAAACTCTTTACTGTAGTAATGTCGAGCCTGCGCTCATATCGCGATATTCTCGCCATTGAGCAATCGCGCGAAGGCCTTGAGAAAATCATTTGTGCTTCGCGAGATATTTTTTCGGCGCACTCCATTGAACACTTTATTCAAGGGGTGTTGCAGCAACTAACTTCGTTACTCGGTACAGTTGACGAGGCTATGTACGCAACGTCACTGGTGGCGAGTAACAATATCACCCGTCAAAATGGTCAATTAATTGTATTTTCAGGACGTGGTGAGTTTGAACGTAGCGAAGGCAAACCGATTAGCGAAGTACTCACCACAGATCAACTAGAAGCTTGTCAGCAGGCTTTAGCGCAAAAGAGTATTGTGTATAAAAACAATTATTTGTTTGCGTATTGCTCAAGTGAATACAATCACAGCTCAATGTTGTTTGTATCAGGCATTCCTGAGTTTTTAACTGAAACGCAAAAACATTTAATCGAGATTTTTGCTCAGAACGTACAGCTGGCATACGAAAACGTGCAACTGCAAGCTGAAATTGAAGACACCCAGCAGGAGCTAGTGTACCGTCTCAGCGAAGCACTAGAACAGCGTTCAACTGAAACCGGTAACCACGTTAAGCGGGTTTCGCATATTTGTTATGCGTTAGCACGCAGCTATGGGCTGAGTAATCGCGAAGCGGAACTGATCCGCATTGCGGCGCCGCTGCATGATGTGGGTAAAGTTGGCATTCCCGATGCAATTTTAAATAAACCGTCCAAACTCGACGACAGCGAATGGTCGGTGATGAAAACCCATACTGACAAAGGTTTTCAAATTCTCAAAGATTCACGCCGAGAAATCGTCAATGCAGGGGCCATTATTGCCCGTGACCACCATGAAAAATGGGATGGCTCGGGCTATCCGCGTGGTAAAAAAGGCGAAGATATTCACATTTTTGGCCGTATCGTAGCATTGGCCGATGTCTATGATGCACTGCGCCATAACCGCTGCTATAAACCGGCATGGGCATTGCCAGAAGTGTTAGCGGAAGTAAACAAGCAGCGCGGTGTACATTTTGATCCTAAATTGGTTGATGTTTTTGTCGCAATCATTGACGATCTCGAACACATTCTTGAACTTTATCCGGATTAATATTTTATGTCTTACGTAGCAGTAAAACACCTCCACGTTTTGTTAGTGGTGTTAAGTATAGTATTGTTTTATACCCGTGCCGGTGCTCGTATTTTTTCAAGCAAACTTGCCAATAACAAAGCCATCTTTATTACCTCACACAGCATAGATACGGCTTTGTTGATCTCAGCTATTGCGTTGGTGGTTATGGCGGGCTGGTCACCATTAGCAACTCCTTGGCTAATGGAAAAAATCATCTTAGTTGTCGCCTATATCGGCTTAGGTGTCGTTGCGGCAAAAACGACCAAGCAGTCATTACGTGTTACCTTGGTGCTAGTGGTTACCGCAATTTTGGCCTTAATAGGGCATCTGGCTATGAGTAAAAACGGCTTTTTACTGTCGTAAATTCAAAAGTTAACTTTTATTCTGTCATTAGCGCGCAAACTTAATCGTGAGTTTGCGCCTCACTTTTGCAATAGTTGCAAGAACATGCACTCTGCCGCCATTTATCTAACTCGGGTGATATTCCTATCACAGCCATTGGTATCTAAGACAAAAATAGGTAAACTAGCTGTTCACTAAGATATAGAGCTGTACTAAGTAAATTATGACTGAAAGCTGGTTCGACGAGCAGGATGACAATATCGACTATCTGCCCGCGCCTATCTATCGTTGCATTCAGGCTGAATTGCAATGGGATGCGCAAGCTAAAGTACATCAGGTATGCGCGCTGTTAGCTGATTTAGAACATCAGGTGATGCAATTGATAATGGATTGCGAGGATGAACATCAGCGTTTAGATCGCTTGCTCGATAAATTTTTTACTGATTGGTTGTTCAGTGGCACCAATCAGGAAGTACCTGAGTATCAACTCAATAGCCTGTGCTATTTACTGCAAATGCACAGTGGTAGCCCTACTTCATTAGCTATTTTATTGGTACATCTATTGGAAATGGCTCACCTTGAGGCCAATATTGCAATCAACCAAGGCGATATCATGATCCACATCGCGATAAGCGAAGAAGAAGGATACATGTTAGACCCCACTAACGGCCAGCAATCTTGGTATGTCGTGCCAGAAAATGCACCAGAAGAAGACAGTGAACCATTGGAACTGGTTATGGGTGAAGAGTTGCTAAAATTATTTTTAGCCCAGCAAAAATGGGCCTTTATTGGCGGCGAAAAGTTTGGCCATGCACTTGGCTGCGTTGATATGTTGATGGAGCTATTAGGTGATGATCCCTATGAGCGTCGTGACCGAGGCTACCTATTGAATCAACTGGATTGCCCAAAAATGGCCAAAGCAGACTTGCAATTTTTTGTTGATGAATGCCCCGATGATCCCACCATTGAGTTAATTCAGCTGCAGATTGCTGAATTACCCGATCATAATAATATTCTGCATTAACGAGGAAGCCGATGGAGACTTCACAAGCACTTATCACCAATAATGCGGTGATTTTAGGTGTACTAGCCACAATTTTGGGCTTAGTTTTTTATACTTCAAATTTAAAGCAAGGCTTTTGGGCAAAGTTTTATAAATATGTGCCTGCTTTGCTGATGTGTTATTTCCTGCCTTCGTTATTAAATACTTTTGGTATCATTGATGGCAGTAATAACGATGTCTATACCGTAGCTAAATATTATTTGTTACCTGCTTGCTTAGTATTACTGACCTTAAGTATTGATATTAAAGCAGTTGCTGGGCTTGGTAAAAAAGCGCTAATAATGTTCTTTACAGGTACTGTTGGGGTCGTAATAGGTGGTCCAATTGCGCTGCTTGTGACCGCGGCGATTATGCCCGAGCTGCTTGATGTAACCGGACCAGAAGCGGTGTGGCGCGGTATGGCTGCACTAGCTGGGAGTTGGATCGGTGGCGGCGCCAATATGGTGGCCATGAAAGAAATTTACGGCGCTGGTGGCGATATCTTCACCATTATGGTCACGGTCGATATTGTAGTGGCAAATATGTGGATGGCGGTGCTGTTATATTTGGCGGCGCGTCATAAAGAAATTGATGCTCGCTCTGGTGCGGATACCAGCTCAATTGATCGCTTGATTGCTAAAGTACAACAGTTTGAAGCGCAAAACTCGCGTAAACCTGAACTGAGCGATTTGATGATCCTGATAGCCTTTGCGTTTGGTGCTACGGGTCTTGCCCATTTAGTGGCGGACATTGTAGTGCCTTTTTTTGCAGCCAATTACCCTGAGTTGAAAAAATTCTCATTGCACAGCAAACTGTTTTGGATCATTGTTTTAGTTACCACAATCGGCTTGGCATTGTCTTTTACCAAAGTGCGTAATTTGGAATCGGTTGGTGCGTCAAAAGTGGGCTCCAGTTTCCTTTATATTTTGGTCGCGACTATTGGTTTACACATGGATATCGCAAAAATTGTCGAAGCGCCTAAATATGTTGTGATAGGCATTATTTGGATGGCCGTGCATGTGCTGTTGATGGTGATAGTAGGGCGAATAATTAAAGCGCCAATTTTCTACTTAGCCGTTGGCAGTAAAGCCAACATAGGAGCGGCTGCTTCAGCGCCTGTTGTGGCCTCCGCTTTCCACCCAGCACTGGCACCTGTTGGGGTGTTGCTAGCGGTACTTGGTTATGCGCTTGGTACGTATATGGCGTGGATCTGCGGTCAGATCATGCGCGTGATTGCAGCTTAATGTTAGTGCCGTTTTAGTTGAGTAAAGTGATGAATAAACAATTGATTAAGTTAGCGAATTTGGAAGTAGCCAACGACAAGCCATTTGTGCTGTTTGGTGGTATGAATGTGCTTGAGTCACGTGATTTAGCGATGCGTATTGCAGAGCATTATGTTGAAGTAACAACTAAGCTCAACATTCCTTATGTTTTCAAAGCGTCATTTGACAAGGCCAACCGCTCTTCAATTAACTCTTACCGCGGTCCAGGCATGGAAGAAGGGTTAAAAATCTTTGAAGAGATTAAAAAGACCTTTAACGTGCCACTTATTACCGATGTGCATGAGCCTTATCAGGCTGCACCCGTTGCTGAAGTGGTGGATGTGATTCAACTACCTGCGTTTTTAGCGCGCCAAACCGATTTAGTCGTGGCAATGGCAAAAACTGGTGCGGTGATCAACGTTAAGAAGCCGCAGTTTTTAGCACCACACGAAATGCGCCATATTATCAAAAAGCTGCACGAAGCTGGGAATGACCAAGTGATCTTATGCGAGCGTGGCAGCTGCTTTGGTTACAACAACTTAGTGGTTGATATGTTAGGTATGGATGACATGAAGCAAATGGCGCCGGTGATTTTTGACGCCACCCATGCGTTGCAACGCCCAGGTGGCCGCTCTGATTCTGCCGATGGTCGTCGTGCGCAAGCTGCTGAACTTGCTCGCTCAGGACTTGCACTAGGCTTAGCGGGTTTGTTTATTGAAGCGCATCCTAATCCAAACGAAGCTAAATGTGATGGTCCATGCGCGTTGCCACTGGCTAAGTTAGAAGCTTATCTGCAGCAAATGAAGGCGGTAGATGAGTTAGTAAAAAGTTTCCCACCGCTTGATACGAGCGCTGCGGATCTCTAATAATTTGGCCCGCCCAGCGGGCTTTTTGAGTATAAAACATGTCAAGAAGACTGCCCCCCTTAAATGCGTTAAAGGCTTTTGAAGCTGCAGCAAGGCATTTAAGTTTTACCAAAGCAGCCGAAGAGCTGTATGTGACTCAGGCAGCAGTTAGCCATCAGATTAAAACCCTTGAAGATCACCTCGGACTGAAGTTGTTTTTACGCAAAAACCGTTCGCTGCTGTTGACTGAAGAAGGGCAGGCCTACTTTCTTGATATCAAAGAAATATTCTCGCAGCTAATTGATGCTACCGACAAGCTATTGGCGCGTGGCGCAAAAGGCTCGTTAACGGTAAGCCTGACACCAAGCTTCGCGATTCAGTGGTTGGTACCAAGATTAAGCCGTTTTCATGAAGCGCATCCAGAAATTGATGTGCGTATAAAAGCGCAAGATCATGATGAGAACTCCCTTACCGATGATGTTGATGTGGCGATTTACTATGGTCGCGGCAATTGGAGCGGAGTGCAAACCCATAAGCTGCATACCGAATATTTGGTGCCTTTATGTAGCCCAATGTTGTTAACTGGCCCTAGGCCACTGAATACACCCAATGATTTGGCCAACCATACTTTGCTTCATGACACTACGCGTCGCCCTTGGAAACTATGGATGAAAACCGCTGGGGTGCGTAATGTTCAGGTGAACACCGGGCCCATTTTTAGTCACTCCTCAATGGTGCTTCAGGCGGCAGTGCATGGCCAAGGCGTTGCGCTTGGCAACAGCGTACTGGCGCGGCCAGAGCTGGATGCAGGGCGCTTAGTTATTCCCTTTAGCCATCATCTGGAAAGTAAAAATGCTTACTACTTGGTACTACGTGAATCGCAAACAGAACTTGGCAAAATCGTGGCATTTAAAGACTGGATGCTGTCTATGGTAGAACTCGAACAAGAGATTGCATAATGGCGCTGCATTGGGACTTAGCTGTGCAGCCCAAAGCGAACTTTTTGTTCGCCCATGGTGCTGGCGCAGGGCTGGATAGTGATTTTATGCAGCACATGGCAACCTTGATAGCAGCACAAGGGATCAATGTTGCACGCTTTGATTTTACCTATATGCAGCAGGCTAACGCGCTTAACAAGCGTCGCCCACCGGATAAAGCCGATAAACTCCTTGCTTGTTTTAAAGCCTATTTAGAGGAAATTGACAATGGTTTGCCAACTTTCATCGGTGGTAAATCTATGGGTGGACGCATGGCAACTCTGCTTGCCTGTGACAACAGCTTGAATATTGCTGGGGTATTGGCGTTTGGCTATCCGTTTCATCCTCCAGGAAAGCCTGAGAAATTACGTACCGAGCACTTTTCCACAATTACATTACCAACCCTCATTTTACAAGGCGAGCGTGATACATTTGGTACGCGTGAAGAAGTAGGGCTATGGTCTTTACCAGAGACGTTACAATGGTATTGGCTAGCCGATGGTGACCATTCTTTTAAACCCCGTAAAGCGAGCGGATTTAGCGAAGCGCAACATAGGCAATCGGCGGCTAA
Source organism: Pseudoalteromonas fenneropenaei (assembly GCF_042643375.1). Lineage (NCBI taxonomy): Bacteria > Pseudomonadati > Pseudomonadota > Gammaproteobacteria > Alteromonadales > Pseudoalteromonadaceae > Pseudoalteromonas > Pseudoalteromonas fenneropenaei. The sequence continues at coordinate 52,277 of NZ_JBHRSD010000010.1, read as the reverse complement.
TCGGGCGGTAACATTTATGCAGGAACAATTATGTCAGTAACTCGAATCGCGATATTGAGTGGGAGTTTTTTTTGTTTTCTCGCCGTTGCGCTCGGTGCCTTTGCCGCCCATGGTTTAAAGGCAGAGCTCAGTGATTATGCCTTGGGGATTTTCAAAACGGGTGCTGAATACCAGTTTATGCACGGTCTTGGTTTAGTGTTGGTCGGCATTTTAAGCGCTCAAGGCTATAAATTACGTGCTACAATGTGGAGTTTTATTGGTGGGATAATACTGTTTAGCGGCAGCCTCTATGGTTTAGCGCTGACTGGCTTAGCCGTATTTGGTCCCATTACGCCACTTGGTGGCAGTTTATTTTTGCTTGGTTGGCTACTCTTAGCCGTTCAAGTGTATCGTCAGCAAGATTAACCGAAAACGGAAATCAAGACGTATGTCGAGTATTGTTATTTATTGTCGCAGTGGTTTTGAAAGTGATGCCGCTGCAGAAATCACCTATTTAGCTGCAGAAGCCGAAGTTTCTGGTTACGTTAAAGCTAAGCCTGACACTGGCTTTGTGGTGTATGAGTGTTTTGATGCAGAAGCGGGTAAAACGCTGATTAAAAAATTGCCTTTTAGCAACTTAGTATTTGCGCGGCAATGGTTCTTTGGCACCCTAGTGAGCAAAATGCCAGTCGATGATAGGGTGAGTGCAATTACTGCGGTGACCGAAGAGTTACCAGAATGTGGTGAACTACGGGTAGAAACACCAGACACCAATACTGGTAAAGAGCTTTCAAAGTTCTGTAAAAAGTTCAGCACGCCACTGGCTAAAGCTTTGGAAAAGCAAGGCAAGTTGCCACGAGAGGTGGCAACCAACAAGCCAGTGCTCCATGTGTTTTTCTTGGCTAATGACACCGCTTATGTGGGTTTCTCTTACAGCAATAACAATTCGCTTTACCCTATGGGGATTTTGCGCTTGCGTTTCCCTGGTGACGCGCCAAGTCGCTCAACGTTGAAGCTAGACGAAGCTTTCCACGTCTTTGTGCCAAAGGACGAGATGGAAAAACGCGTGCGTTCAGGTATGCGCGCGGTTGATCTGGGTGCTTGTCCGGGTGGTTGGACTTATCAATTAGTGCGTCGCGGAATGTTTGTGGCGGCAGTGGATAATGGCCCAATGAACGATGCCTTGATGGAAACGGGACAGGTTAAACATTATCGTGAAGACGGTTTTAAATATCGTCCAGATCGCCGTAATATTGATTGGCTGGTCTGTGATATGGTCGAAAAGCCAATCCGAGTGGCTAACCTGATGGTTGACTGGATAGTAAACGCCTTCGCGAAAGAGCTGATTTTTAACTTGAAGCTACCAATGAAGAAGCGTTTTGAAAGTGTTTTGGAGTGTTTAAATCTTATTCATGAGGAGCTAGAAAAGTATAATGTGGCCTATGAGCTACAAGCTAAGCACTTATTCCATGACCGTGAAGAGATAACTGTGCATATTCGGGTTAACCACATCCCACAAAATATCTACAGCTAAACTTACTCTTGGGTAAATATGTATAAGCGGCTAGATGCCGCTTTTATTGTTTTACTCACCACAACCTTAGTTACGATAATGCTGGCGATAGTTTTCAACCCACAGTTTGGTGGCCCCGCAAACTGCAACCGGCATTACAATTAAATTCACTAGCGGAATTGCGGTTAATATAAATGCGGCAAAACCAAAGCCATACGACAAACTTTGCTGCTGTTTTAAATGCCGTTTCATGTCATTAAAGGCAACTTTATGGTTATCAAACGGATAGTCGTTGTACTGTATACAGAGCATCCAGCAAGTAAACAAGACCCATAAAATTTGACCAATCACAGGCAACAGCCACAGTAGTAAGAAAAAGCCGATGGCACGCGGCAAGTAGTAGCATAACTTAGTCCATTCGCGGCCCAGCATGCGAGGCACGTCTTTCATCACGTCAACAAAACCATCATCGTTGACCTTTTGTCCGGTAAGATGCAATTCCACTTTTTCCGACAATAAGCCGTTAAACGGTGCCGCAATAAAATTGGTGATTACCGTAAAAATCATACTGTAAGAAAACAGCACGACCAGCACTGCTAATGGCCACATCAACCACTCTAGCCATGACAGCCAATCTGGCAACATACCAGTGAGATAAGCTATCCCTTGGGTAAGCCAATCGTACAAGAAAAACAATGAGCTACCAAACAACAAAAAGTTTATCAGCAGCGGAATAAAAACAAAGCGCTTGAGTCCTTTTTGGCTGATGAGTGAAAACCCAGCAAAAAAGTACTCCATACCTTGAGTGAGTTGCAAAAGACACCTCGTGTAATTAAAACTCTGACACTTTACTATACCTGATGTTGTGAGGTATTTTGCATAGATTGCGTAACAAAGTATGTGCTTGCTGTAAAATTGAGCAAAACATTCTGTTTTCAAGTGAAGAAACTACTCGTTTGCATGAAAATTATTGTCTAAAATAACAACATCACTGGCTTGAGTTGTCTTGTTAACAGGCTACAATGGCCGCCAATTTCCCGTCATCTGGGTCTGCTTATGTCTGATTTTTTTGCCATTATTATTCTTATTATGCTGAGTGCGTTGTTTGCCATGTCTGAAATTGCCATAGCCGCATCGCGCAAAATTAAATTAAAAATTTTAATGGATGAGGGCAAGTCTAAAGCAGAAGCAGTATTGGCTTTACAAGAGAAGCCAGGGGCGTTTTTTGCCATGATCCAGATATCGCTCAACGCCATTGCAATTTTAGGCGGTATTTTAGGTGAGCAAGCACTTACTGCCACGATAACTGAGTACGTACATTCAGTGTATACGGGGCCATGGGCTGAGCAAATTGGCTTTGTGCTGTCATTTTTACTCATTACTTCGGTATTTATCTTATTTGCCGATTTACTACCTAAGCGAATTGCAATGATCATTCCCGAAGCCGTCGCGATGCGTGTGGTGGGGATTATGAATGCAGTGACGTTTGCGTTTACCCCTATGGTGGCGTTTTTCAATGGGGTAACCAATGTGGTGATCCGTATGTTGGGACTGCCTGCGGAGCGTCAGGACAACGTCACTGCAGAAGAAATTGTTGCTATGGTCGATGCGGGTGCCGAAAGCGGATCACTGCAAGCGCAAGAATATCATTTGATTGGTAACGTGTTTGAGCTGGAAACGCGTACGCTACCGACTGCGATGACGACCCGTGAAAGCATAGTATATTTCGATATTAACGATGATTCCGACACCATCACAGCGAAAATCATGCAAGATCCGCACAATCATTTCTTGGTCTGTGATGGTGCGCTCGACAAGCTGGTGGGTTATGTAGAGTCGAAGCAGATCCTCAAGCAATTATTGCGCGGTAACCGAGTACAGCTCAACGAAGAAATACTCGAAAAAGAGCTATTTTACTTGCCAGAAACCCTCACTTTATCTGAGGCATTAAATGCCTTCCGCCACGCGACTAGTCAGTTTGCTGTGGTGGTAAACGAATATGCGCTGGTGGTGGGGATTATCACAGTAAAAGATTTGATGACTAGCTTTATGGGTGATTTAGCCCCACATAGTTGGGAAGAACAAATTGTCGCACGCGATGCTAACTCATGGTTGGTGGATGGCAGTACGCCGATAGTTGATTTATGTCGTGTATTAGAGCTCGAAGATATTCCCGACCCAAGCCAATACGAGACGGTGGCGGGCTTTCTGATCTATCGTCTTAAGCGTTTACCTAAACGTGCTGATTTTATTGTGTATGCCGGTTTTAAGTTTGAAGCAATTGATATTGAAGGGGTCCGCGTTGAGCAGCTGTTGGTTTCGAGAGTTGAGTCAAGCCAACTGAGTGAGAATAATCTTGAAATTAAATCTTGAGATCTTTTGATCTAGGTCATACACTGAGTTTAAGGGGCAGGTTGTTTGTCCCTGACGTTGTGGAGAAGTTATGCGGTTCGCACAGTGGTTTGTTACAGTCAGTTTTGCTTTTGTGCTATTTAGTTTGGCACACAGCGGTGCTGCGCATGCCAGTATAGAACCCCCTCAGTTTGACCTACAATGTTACTCCATCGTTTTAGACGACTCGCATGATGACGACGACGATGCCGTCATCAATGCCCATGCGTTTACCTTCGCAGCTTCGTTAAGCGAACAAAAAGGTACTGCGGTTGTCGTTTTAAACGCGCTTAATGTATTTTCTTTTACCGCCAGAGCGCCACCTGTAGCTTGATTAACCCAAAATTTTTTGTGCGTTGATTTATGCTTTTATTACAGGTGACTTATGACTATTTATCATACCTTTGCTACTCGCGCGGTAGCTACAATACCACAATTTAACCACAGTCTTGATGAAGCCGCTTTGGTGTCACTAGACAGTCCCGCTTCGCAAGCGATGCACGCATTTCATATTGTGCCCCCACAACTTATCGATGTAGACACTAGCGTTGATGAAGCAATTATGGTGCTCGACAAAACCCATAATCGCACCAGCTTTGTCGTCGATAAACTCAATAATATGCTCGGGGTTATTTCTAAAGCACGGCTCAAAAGCAGCTATGTTTTGAAAGTCGCGGCCAAAATCGGCGTTAATCGTAAAGACCTTTCAGTTGGCGACATTATGGTTAAGCTCGATAAGCTTAATAGTGTCAGTGAATTTGCCATTCGCAGTGCCCGTGTTGGTGATGTGTTAAAAACGTTAGAAAGTGAAGGGCATGAGCATTTATTGGTGGTAAACCATACTCCAGAACGTGTTGTCGGCTATTTTGATTTGATTGATATGGCGCATATGATTGGCCGACCATTGAGCCAGATAAAGCTGGCTAAGTCCTTTGGCGAAATTGTTGATTCGCTTTGGCATCATAACGAAATTTAAGCAGTTTCTTTTTGCTTGAATTGCAGTCTGTAATTTGAGTGAAATGATTATCCAAAAGTAATGAAAATTCAGGCGCTTACAAGCGCCTTTTTCGTACCTGAAGGAATCTGTTTGTGATGATGATTTTTTGCCGTTACAATAAGAATAACTTGTTGGACTGAACTTGCGCTTTTCCGTCTAATGCGCGAACTTTAATCCGCGTAGTCCACGCTTTTTAAATACTGATAAGGAACCTTAATGACCAACACCTCCTCTTCTGAGCAAGCTCTAGCTTGTTACAACGTGCGTCACTGGAGCCAAGGCTTTTTTGGCATCAATGAGCAGGGAGAGGTTACAGCAATGCCAAATTTGGCACATCCAGAACACGCTGTAACTTTGGTGAGTATCGCCGAAAAAATTAAATCACAAGGCTATAGTCTGCCGGCGCTAGTACGTTTCCCGCAGATCTTAGAACAACGCGTAAATAACATTTGTAATGCGTTTAATCAGGCTCTTCAAACTTATGAATACCCAGAAGACTACTTGCTTGTTTACCCAATTAAAGTAAACCAGCAACGTGAAGTTATCGAAGGTATCATTGCTAGCCAATCCGCTGCTGAGAAAAAGCAGTTAGGTTTGGAAGCTGGTAGTAAAGCTGAGCTATTAACCGTATTGGCACTGGCTGAACAAACTTCAGCGGTGATCGTTTGTAATGGTTACAAAGACAAAGAGTACATCCGTTTAGCCTTGCTTGGCGAAAAATTGGGTCATCAGGTTTATATCGTTTTAGAAAAACGTTCAGAATTGGACGTGGTACTAGAAGAAGCCAAATCGTTAAACGTTAAACCGCGTTTAGGTTTACGTGTACGCCTTGCATCACAAGGTAAAGGTAAATGGCAAGCCAGTGGTGGCGAGAAATCTAAGTTTGGTTTGTCAGCGTCGCAAGTATTGAACGTTATCGACAAGCTTAAAGCGGCAGATATGCTTGATGCGCTTCAGCTAGTGCATTTCCATTTAGGTTCACAAATGGCCAACATCCGTGACGTGCGGGTTGGTGTGGGCGAAGCGGCACGTTTTTACTGTGAGTTACGTCGTTTAGGTGCAGACCTGAAATGTTTAGACGTAGGTGGTGGTCTTGCGGTTGACTATGATGGTACACGTAGCCAATCACATAACTCAATGAACTACAGCTTAGCTGAGTACGCGAATAACATCGTATACACCATAGGTGATACCTGTCAGCAGTACGAGCAGCCAATGCCACGTATTATTTCTGAATCAGGTCGTGCTTTAACCGCGCACCACGCGGTACTTATTACCGATGTTATCGGTACAGAAAGCTACACGCCAGAAACGATTTCTGAGCCAGACGAAGAAGCACCACGTTTACTACACAACATGTGGGAATCTTGGTTGGCACTTGATAAGCAAAGTGATGACCGTGCGCTGATTGAGATTTACCACGATACGCAAAGTGACTTGGCCGAAGCGCACAGTCATTTCGCCATGGGTATTTTGTCTTTAGAGCAACGTGCTTGGGCAGAGCAAATGAACCTGCGCGTGTGTTTTGAACTACAACACCGCATGGATAACAAAAACCGTTTCCACCGCCCAATTATTGATGAGTTAAGTGCAAAACTGGCAGATAAGTTCTTTATCAACTTCTCTTTGTTCCAGTCATTGCCAGATGCTTGGGGTATCGAACAGGTATTCCCAGTATTGCCACTGAGTGGGTTAACTGAAGCGCCACAGCGTCGTGCGGTATTGCTAGACATCACTTGTGACTCAGACGGTACAGTTGAGCATTATGTTGATGGTCAAGGTATTGAGATGACTCTACCTGTGCCTGAGTTCCGTGAAGATCACCCGTACCTAATGGGCTTCTTCCTAGTTGGCGCATACCAAGAAATCTTGGGCGACATGCACAACTTGTTTGGTGATACGCACAGTGTGCTGGCTTTTGTTGAAGACAACGGTGAACTCACGCTTGGCGATATCCATGAAGGTGACACAGTGGCGGATATGATGCGTTACGTACACCTTGATGTGGAAGAATTTAAACAACGCTACGCGCTTTTGGTGAAAAATAAACTGCCAGAGCAAGAGCAAGCTCAAAGTCTAGCCGAGCTAGAAATGGGCATCGAAGGTTACACTTACTTGGAAGATGTATAAGCCATGAAGCCACTATTTGATCATCCAGATCATTCTTTGTATTCAAACGGTATGACGTTTTTACGTCAGCCTATGGTGCGTGATATCAACAACATCGAAACAGATGTTGTGGTACTTGGGTTACCGTTCGACATGGCGACTTCTGGTCGTCCTGGCGCGCGTTTAGGCCCAGATGCTATCCGCCGTGCATCGACCAATCTAGCGTGGGAAGATAAAAAGTTCCCATGGAAGTTCAGTTTGTTTGACCGTATCAGCGTAAGCGATGCCGGTGATTTTACTTACCCATGTGGTAATGCTGAATACTTCACCGCTAAACTGGAAGAAGCGGCCGACAAGTTATTAGCTCAAGGCAAAGCGATTCTAAGTTTAGGTGGCGATCACTTTGTGACCTTACCTTTACTACGTGCGCACCATAAGCACCACGGTAAAATGGCACTTGTACACTTTGATGCGCATACTGACACCTACAGCAATGGTTCAAGTTACGACCACGGCACCATGTTCTACCATGCGCCAAAAGAAGGCATCATTAGCGTTGAGCATTCTATTCAGATTGGTATTCGTACGGAATACACTGAAGAAGGCCATGGCTTTGCGGTGATCAACGGTATGGAAGGCAACGACCTCACTGGCGCTGAAATTGCTGAGCAGATCAAAGCGCGTGTTGGTGACTTACCCGTTTACCTGACCTTTGATATTGACTGTCTAGACCCAGCTTTTGCACCGGGTACAGGCACGCCAGTATGTGGTGGTTTGACTAGCGACAAAGTACTGAAGATTTTACGTGCTTTGCAAGGCATTAACCTAATTGGTATGGACGTAGTAGAAGTATCGCCTGCGTATGACCAAAGCGAGTTAACCAGCATTGCTGCGGCAACGATTGCGCACGAAGTACTGCACTTATGGGCAATCAAGCATAAGCCTGAATAAGCCTACGCAGTAAAGCGCTGAACAATAATGCCAGTCTAAGACTGGCATTGTTGTTTTTGGCGCCGAATATTCTCTTTGCTATACCTTGTTACAAATTCCCCGCTTGAGTTGCTATTTTGTCGTTCCTGTTTGGTTAAATTTCCCTCTACACTGAATACGCAGCGCAAATATACCCATTTCACCTTAATGCGCGCAGCGCTTATGTCTGAGGTGAGGAATAAAAAGTAGGAACAACTATGACAAGAATAAATTGCCTTCTATTTACTGTGATCTTAATGGTGATGGCCGTGTCCTCGCCGTATGTGGCTGCGAAAACAGAGGTTCCACAGGTTTATCGCTTCGTGTCTAACGAAACAGCCTATGAAGCCAATGCCTATTTGCTAAAAACCAACCAAGGTTGGTTGCTGTTCGATAGTTTGATGTTAAAAAGCGATGTAGAACCTATTATCGCCACCATTAAAGCAAGTAAGTTGCCACTACTAGGCATTTTTATTACTCATCCCCATGTTGACCATTTTGCTGGTGTTGCCCCGATAGTTGCCGCACTGGGAGAGGTGCCGGTGTACGCTACCGCGAAAACACGAACAGATCTCATCGCAGAACATCAAAACGCGATTAAAGCCGGTTGGCTAGAGGTTTTTGGTGAGGATTATGAACGCACACTGGTTGCGCCAAATAAGGAGCTAAAAGATGGCGAATTATTAGAAATTGCCGGTATTAGCGTCAAAGTCATTGAGCTGGGTGCAGGCGAGGCGGCAAATCATACGCTATTTATTGTTCCGCAGTTACAGCAAGCATTTAGTGGCGATGCATTGGTTGCTTCATATGCTATCTATGTAGGTGAAGGGCGCTCGGCTGAGTTGTTAGCACTTTACGACAAGGTGCAACCTTTGTTGCAAGCAGTCAAACTGGTGCGACCCGGTCATGGTGGGGCGATGGAGCCTGGGCGGATAGTAGAAAGTAATCGCCAGCAAGTGGTGATGATGCGTGAAGCTGCGCAGCACGTGTTAGCACAGCAAACCCAAACGCCAGACAGTGCGCCACCCAATAGTGTATTACAGCGCCAATTGACACAGCAAATCGTAACTAAGCTAAATGCTATTTCTAGTTACGGCATGCCGTTGCCACAACTCATTGGCGGTTACAATAGTGCGGGCCTGCTGAATGAAATCAGCAAAGCGAATGAGCTCAGAAAAAAGTCGGATGTGAGGCAATAGTATCAGACTATACGACTACGGTAACTTGACCGATTAAGATAGCGCCCCATACTTAATAGTACAGTAGTTAATCACTAGGGTCGCGATGGAAGAGTTGCATCTATTACGCCACGAAGTCGCTCTGCTCACGCGTAAGCTAGCCCGTGAGCAGGCTGGGCGACAACATGCGGAACAGTTGTTGGAATCCAAAGCACGAGAATTATATGAGCTAAATCAGCAGCTGAGTGAGGCATTACACTCACTTAAGCAGCATGAGATCCAACTTGTGCAGCAAGAAAAGCTCGCGTCAATTGGTCAATTGGCGGCTGGTGTGGCACATGAGATTAACACCCCAGCAGGTTATGCGATGTGTAATCTTGAGATGTTGCAACAGTACTTGCAGGACTTAGTTGCCTATCAAAATGCCCTTGCAGAGCAGTCGAATTGTGACAAAGAACAGTTAACTGCCTTGCAGGAGCAATTCCATGTTTACAGTATTACCCAAGATTTACCAGAGCTGCTGACCGAAACCCAAGAAGGTATGCAGCGTATTGCGACCATTGTTAGAGAGTTACGCTCCTTTGCGCGCCAAGGGGGCGATGATAAACAATGGATGGTGCTAGATGAATTGCTTGAAGAAGCACTTCATTTGACCGCCAGCCAAATCAAATATCATGTGCAATTGGTGACTAACTTTAATTGCAAGCAGCCCTTCTTTTGTGCCCCCAGCAAACTTAGCCAAGTGTTTGTCAATTTAATCGTCAATGCTGGTCAAGCAATGAAAGGCGAAGGCGTTTTGACAATTGAGAGTGAAGAAGATGAGCATAGTGTAACGCTGCGTTTTATTGATACGGGTGTGGGGATTGCTGCGGAAAATCTGCTGAAAATTTTCGACCCATTCTTCACCACTAAACCCATAGGGCAGGGTACAGGTTTAGGTTTATCGATTTCTCAAGACATTGTTCGACAACACAATGGGCAAATGAGTGTGAGCAGTAAATTAGGCGTGGGTACCGTATTTACAATTTGTTTGCCTAAACATGAGGCCGATAAGGCTGAGGGGGAATAATGAAAGGGCATATCTTTAATCTACTAGAAGATTTTATCATTGATGTTGCTGGCGACGAGAAACTGTTTGAGATATTTGACCGTTGCAGTTTCGACACCAGTAAAAGTTTTGTTCGCACAGAAAATTACCCCGACGCGCAACTAATAGAAATTGTCACACACGCAGTGGCGGTGTTATGCATTGACGTGCCGACAGCACAGTTTGCCTTTGGTAAATGGCTATACCCTAGGCTAATTAAATTGCTGCCCGCAGAATTTACTGATTTTTCCCATCCCGCACCGGTGCTTTATAAACTTGATGAACTCCATAAGGTAGAGCTGAAAAAACTCTATCCCGATGCTATCCCCCCAGCTTTTGACTATGTGGTAAAAGACCCGACTCACGCAGAATTGATTTATTGCTCGCCAAGACGGATGTTTGATTTAGTCGCTGGGGTGTTACAGGGTATGGCAGAGCATTATGGCGTGGCGATTGAATGTCACATCACTAGAGGCTGGCAAAATGATCCTGACAAAGCGCAATTTGCGCTGACTTACGATAAGCCCCAAAGTGTCATTTAAGATGTGTGTTGCGCTATTGTGCTAAGTACAATAGCCTTCGCAAAGGAAAGTCCCTGTAACTACACAAAATGAAATATTTTTGTTGCAAAGTTGTATTAACTTGCTGACCTAGCTACATTTAATAGACGCATTGCGCGTATAAAAAAGCCGGTATGGGGTTGCTTATTATGGGGCGCTTTTCTTCTTTTGCGGTAGTGGGAATAATCCTCTTATCGCCTTACGTGCGTGCAGAACAATCGCCTTCGTTATTTGAGCTGTCATTAGACGAGCTACTGGCGACCAGCGTTGAAACCGCAAGTAAATATCTTGAGCCTGTGACTGAATCTCCAGCTGTTAGTACTGTGATCAGTAGGGAAGAGATCAATGGATTTGGTGCCAATAACCTGTTTGAAGTACTTGAGCGGGTAGTGGGTGTCTATATGACAGGGTCGAGTTTCTTTGCGCAGAATGTGATGTCTATACGCGGGGATTTGTTAGGCCATTACGATAATCATATTCTGATGCTCTTGAATGGTCGGCCAATCCGCGAGTCCTACGCAGGTGGGGTTAATTTCGCCGTCTATACAGCATTGCCCCTAGGCATTATAGAGCGTATCGAAGTCATTCGTGGCCCTGGGTCGGCACTTTATGGCACCAATGCTTATTCTGGTGTGGTGAATATCATTACCAGAGAGACAGAGCAACAGACTATTGCTGCGACGGTCGGTAGTTTTGATACTCAAGCGCTAGAATGGGTTGGTGGTATAAAAACCGAGCGGCTAGGTGCCAATTGGGGTGTTAAGCACTTTCAGGAACAAGGTTGGCGGTTCAATGCCAAAGATAACAATGGGCTTAACGGGTCAATGGACGCACAAGAGCGCGATCTTGGCGTATTCTTCGATGGGCATTATGATGATTTTCGCCTGAACTTCTTGTACCTCGATAGTCGGCAAAATTTTATGGGGGCTGCGGCAGACTGGAGTGGCCAGCCTCCTGTGGATGAGCGCACTATGGATTCAACGCGCTGGTTTATTGATTTCAGTCATGACGTCAAGCTCAATGAGGAATGGCAGCTGCAAAGTCACCTTAGCTGGGCAAACATGGAGTTTGATCATTACAATTATTTAGCCAAATCAACCGATACTAATTTAGAAGTGACTGCGTTTTGGCGACCATCAGCGCAGTGGCATTGGCTATTTGGCGCGACAGCATGGCAGCAAGAGGTCGGCTCAGAAGCCGGACTGACCGCAGCGCCAGTGCCGGACTTTTCCGCCACTTGGTATAGCGCCTATTCACAGCTGGATTTTAAACCCACGCCAGATTTGAAGTTAGTGGCGGGGCTGCAATGGAATAAAGCTGACAACCTTAGTAGTGATATGGTTTCGCGCTTAGGCGTCACTTATCAACTCACCGATAAAGTCGGCGTGAAACTAATGCACGCGCAAGCGTATCGTGCCGCATTTGGCGTGGAAACGGGCTTTTCACTGATCTTAACCAATCCTGATGGGTCTGTGCGCGGAGGTTTACGCGGTAATCCAAATTTATTACCAGAGAAAATTATCACTACAGATATGCAATTGTTTTATCATGCGAAGTTCTTACAACTTTCAGCCACTGTGTTTCGTAGTGATTTAACGGATTTAGTCACTCGGCAGCGTGCACCAGACAATGTGATAGATTTCGTTAATCGAGGCGAATTAGAAATCCGTGGTTGGGAGCTAGAAAGCAAATACAATGTCGCTGAAAACTGGCATTTTACTGCCAGTTACAGTTACCAACATAATCACGCTAACGGGGTTGAAAACTTTACCACTGTACCTAACCATCTATTTAAGATTGGTGCAATTTATCAATCCCAAAATGGCTTTAGTGCGGGGTTGTACCTCAATGATGTTAGTGCAGCCACGGATATTGCAGTGCAAAACCCAGCACGCAATGCTTACAACCCAAATGCGGACGCCTACCAACAACTGAGCTTAAAACTAAGCTTAGATTTAGGTCATTTTTGGTCACATCTCAAGGATTACCGTTTAAGTCTATATGGCTATAACCTGCTAGATGAAGATGTTTATCAACCTGACTTTATCGGTAAAAGAATAAACACGCTGCCAGCAAGAGCTGGCCGCAGTGGTTACTTAAATCTAACGGTAAGGTTTTAGCAGATATTCAACTACAAGGGCAGAGTCACTTTTAGCTACTGCTGCCCTTCGCCCATCATAGCTGCAAGGCGCTGCTGTAGCTCTTGTTCGCTCAATTCTTCCATATGTGTGCTTATCGTCCAGAGATGGCCGAAGGGATCTTGCAACGTGCCTGAGCGGTCTCCGTAAAATTGGTCAACAACGGGGCGCAGTTCTTTTGCACCCGCTGCAAGTGCAGTGGCAAAAACCGTATCGACATTGTCGACGTAGCACATCAAAGAAACAGGTGTGCCGCCTAATTCATGTGGGCTTTTGAAGTTTATATCGTCACAGCCGTCTGAGAGCATCAAATGTGAATTGCCAATCAGTAGCTCAGCGTGCGCGACCTTGCCATCTGGGGTATCCATCTTCAATTTCAACGTAGCGCCAAATGCCGTTTGGTAAAATGAAATAGCCTCATTGGCACCAGCAACGACCAAATAAGGGGTTAAGCTGTGGTAACCAGCAGGAATAGCGGGAACACTCATGGTACTTTCCTCAATTATTATGCAAAGTGCTATAACTGTAGTTTAAAGCTGAGAAATCGCCATGGCTGCTGTCACTAAAATAGCTAACCGTGAGCTGTGCTCAGCTCAGCTCAGCCTCAAGCCAAGCTCGCCATGCCTCTGGTGCGCCGTAAAATGTGCTAAGCGCAACAGCCTGAGATTGTTGATGTTTAGTTTGTAATAGGCTTGGATAACCTTGTAATAAATGGCGCGACATCAATGCCTTGGTCGTGGTTAAGGCCTCCGGCAAGATATTACGTGCGTTTGCCATGGCATGTTGCCAATCAGCTGCGTTTACGCCAAGTTGGGCTGCCAGTGATGCGAGTGTATTGTTATCACTGACATCTAGCCCTAATTGATAATGGCCACGTTGAATGGCGTGCAGCATCAGCTCTGCATTTAAGCCCAACTGAGGTGCGGCAATAATCGCCTGACAGGTTAGCTGAGAGTCCATGATAATGGGTTTGTCCGCTTGTAAACGTGCTAAATAAGACGCACCAAATTCTTGCCCAGTTAGCATGGCAATACGTTGATCCGCCGCAATTATATGGGCCCGATACGCTGTGGGGAGCGCTTGGCGCGTAAACATCCCAGCAGGATGAAAATTCAGTTTAATCTGATGCTGGTGGCAATGTTCAACCAAAACTTCAATAAGGGGACTGGCGCCGAAGCACCAACCGCACAATGGGTCAAAAATATAGTCGTAACTTACCATTGCATTTCACCTGTGTGGACTTTAGCACCGATTTCCAGCGCCATTGGGAGCACTGCGCTTGGGTAGAGCTGCTGCATCTTATCGATCAACTCGGTACTTTGCACACTTGCCGCCTTTGCTGCGCTAAAGGCTTTTAAATAATTGAGACTGTAGTGAATGGCCGTTGCGTCCATCGCCGAATTTGGCTTCATATGGCCTGGCACCACCAGTTTAGGATTAAGTGCGAGCATTGCTTCGAGCTGTGCTTGCCATGCTTGTTGGGCGGCATCGGATTGCGCATCTGCCATCCATAAATGCACGTCAGCATAGACAGCCACATTACCAACAATAGCTTGATTGCTAGGTAGCCATAAATATGGACGATGATTAAATTGACCTTGGGTAGCTTTGATTTCAATCCGCTCACCTTCCAGCATTAAGATATCAGTATTGATGACATCGGGTACAAGGCCGCTCTGTGGGCCATTTGCGCCAAGCTTTGGCCCCCAAAATGCTAGCTTGCCAGCAAGCTTAGTGGCGATGGTGTGCTTTACTGCAGGAGTGGTAATGATATTCACCGCAGGGAATAATTGCCGCAAGGTGGCAGCGCCGAAATAATAGTCAGGATCGGCTTGGCTGATAAAAATGGTTTTTAGGTTTTTACCTGAGTCTAATATTTTTGCCGCAATGCGTAGCGCATCAGCTTGGGTAAAACCACTGTCAATTAGGATGGCATCTTTATCGCCACTGATGATACTGGCGGTGACATAAAAGCTGTTGCCATCACCGTGGTACACGTCAATGTTAAGGGGTTTAGCAAACAAACTGAAACTAGCAATTGCTAGTAAAGTAGGTGCTACCCAGTGCGTAAATACTCTCATTATTACCTCAATCTAGTTAAAAATAGCGTGAAACGGTGTGCCAACTACTTGGCGACATCATGGGCGCATTGTAGGGATTGTACTTGTCCGAATATATAGCTAATAATTAGCATCATTGTTTCACAAATCGAGCAAGTAAATGGATAGGATCATTGCAGCTAAGGTCTTTGCCGATATCGCGGTATCGGGCAGTTTTACTGCCACGGCAGAGCGTTTAGAAATGTCCAGAGCAATGGTAACGCGCTATGTCGAAGCGATGGAGCAGTGGTTGCAAGTACGTTTACTGCACCGCACCACACGCCAAGTAACGTTAACCAGCGCCGGTGAGCGCTGCTTAGCTGAAGTAGAGCAGTGGTTACAACAAGCCTCGTTGTTAGAGGCAAGTGCGGCACAAAGTGATAAACTTCACGGGAAAATTCGTATTGCGGTGAGCATGTCATTTGCTTACGCGCAGCTTATGCCCGCGCTTAGCGGTTTTATGGCGCAGCATCCCCACCTTGAAATTGATTTAGATGTTGAGGACAGCACAGCTGACTTGGTTGCAAAACGCATCGACCTAGCGATACGTATTGCCTCAGCCCCTGACTCCGCATTGATTGGTAAGCCTATTGCAAAGTGCGATTCGGTGCTGGTGGCCGCCCCAGAATATCTGGCGCAACATGGAGCACCAACTACACCACAACAACTCGCGCAGCATCGTTGTTTAGGTTATAAGAATTTCGAACGCCATGTTTGGCATTTGCAGCAAGGCGAGCAACATGAGGCGGTAGCGGTACATTGTGCGCTGAGTGCCAATGAGGCAACCTGTTTGCTGCGTGCTGCAGAATGTGCGATGGGCATTGCGCTGCAACCTCGCTATTTGGTTGCAACGCAACTTGCCAAGGGCCAGTTAGTTGAGTTACTACCGCAGTGGCGGCCTAAACAAATGCAAATTTATGCACTCTATTCATCGCGACAGTTTCTGTCTCCTGCAATAAGGCAACTCATTGATTATTTGTCGGATTATTTTGCTCAAGCGCAGTGGCAGCAAAACGCTGACTAGCGCAAGGTAACTTGTTGATAAGCGTCAACTACAGCTTGTAATTCTGGCTGACTTAGGCGCGCTTGCTGATAATGGCGCAGGGTGTTTTGCAAATACTGCTGTGCTATTTTGCGCTCAGCGTCATTATGGCATTGCCACAGCGTATCACCGGTGGCGGAAATGGCTTGCCCTGAATTCCGCCAGTTGCTGACGTACAGTACTTCGTAACAGCGGCGATTTTCACTGACTAACCCTTCATGTAGCAAAGATAGTGGCAATTGCTGGAGTGCTGCACGCAGCAGAAATTGATCTCGCACCGGACACAGTAAAAAGTCTACCGGCAGATTGGCAAAGCGCTGCTGGAGCGCACTAACAAAACGTGCACAGAGCTCGCCACCCACTCCAGCGATTATTACCAATTGCGGACCTACATAGTGCGCCAAAGGCAAGTGGCCGACATCTTGGCAATGTACTTGCCAGTTTGCGTTAGCCATAAAGTGCTTGAGCTTTGTTTCCAGCGCGGCGATTAATTCAGGCACGATATCAACAAAATGCACTTGGCTTTGCGGGTATTGTTTTAATAACGTCGCACCGAGTAAGCCATGATCGCAGCAGCAATCCCAGATCTGGGGGTAATCCGGCTTCACTAAACTGACCAAATGCGCTAAGCGGGTGCCTAATTTCATGACTCGTCACTCTGGCAGAAGGTTTGATTAAATTTATCTAACAGCGTCACCAATTGTTTAAAGTCGTGGTCACTAAACTCGCCAAACTCGCAGCGGATCTGCTCCGGTACTGCCGCAGCTTTATCTGCCAATTGGTGTCCGGCGGCGGTGAGCTTGACAAACTTTTGCCGTTTATCTTGCTCGCCGTTTACCACTTCTAGTAGCGCTTTATCGGCTAATTTTTGCAAGATTAAAGTGAGCGCACCGGCATCAACCGAGGTCTTATTGATGATGTGCTTAATGCTGACACCGTCTTCTTCCCATAACGCCATCATCACCACATATTGAGGATAGGTGAGCGAGAGTGCTTGTAAGATCGGGCGATAACTTCTAACCACACCGTTGGCGGCCAAATACAGGCGATGACAAAGTTGGTTCTCAAGTAAAAGTTGTGGATGTTTCATATTGGTCTCCTTGCTTAATATTTTATTTTGCACACAAAGTATTTGCAAACAGAATTAAACTAGGTTAAATTGATTTGCATACAAAGTAAATCATCAAAGGAAACACCACAATGAATACATTATTAGCTACAGCTTATACTGCAAAAGCCACTGCTACAGGCGGTCGTGAAGGTTCTGCTAAGTCAGACGATGGTCGCTTAGATGTTAAACTTTCAACCCCTAAAGGGCTGGGCGGGGATGATGGTCAAGGTACCAACCCTGAGCAATTATTTGCAGCGGGTTACGCCGCGTGTTTTATTGGCGCGCTGAAATTTGTTGCAGGGCAACGTAAAGTTGCGTTACCTAAAGACATTTACATTAACTCTGAAGTAGCAATTGGGCCGATTGAAGGCGGTTTTGGCATCGCCGCGGTACTTAATATTTCATTGTCGAGCTTAGATAAAACAGTGGCGCAAGAGCTTGTGGATGCGGCTCACCAAGTGTGTCCCTATTCAAACGCTACTCGTGGCAACATCAGTGTGACACTCAACCTGCTGTAAAAGTTTGCCGCATAGTCAAAGAGCGACCGCCACGCCGCAGCGGCAATCTCTGCGGCGTGCTTCATTTTTGCTGCAACATGTTTGGGCATGATGTTGCTTGGATATTTCTGCCACTATAGACAAGCTGTGCTATATCCCACCTATTTGCTACCGCAGTGGCATTGGCTACCCCAATTACATAGTTTATCTATACTTATGGGGTTTACTCGTTAGTTGCGAGCTACAGCGCCAAGTAGTTTGGTTGTAGATTAAATAACAAAATAAGCATAAGGACATTTATGGATACGTCACTTGCCACACATGACAATGGGCATTACCAAATTCGAGTTATGACCAAAGCCGAGCTAGAGCTGGCGGTGAGCTGGGCAGCACTTGAAGGTTGGAATCCTGGCCTGTTTGATGCGGAAAGTTTTTATCAAACTGATCCAACAGGCTTTTTAATGGGATTTTTAAATGACCAACCGATAGCTTGTATTTCTGTTGTGAAATATCCAGAGCAATTCGCCTTTTTGGGGTTCTACATAGTAAAACCCGACTATCGTGGCCAAGGCTATGGATATCAGCTTTGGCAAGCGGGAATGGCATCACTGGTAGGCTATAATGTGGGCTTAGATGGGGTGGTGGCGCAACAAGATAATTATCGCCAATCGGGTTTCCAATTGGCTTATCGTAATATTCGTTTTCAAGGTATTGTGGCTGACGATTTACCTCACCAATCAAGCGCTTTAGTGCCGCTGACAGACACCCATTTACTCGAACTTAGGCGTTACGATCGTGATTGTTTTGCGGTGCCGCGAGAAGCATTTTTGGCAGCTTGGCTGTCGCAGCCGCAAAGTTGGGCGCTTGGCCATTATGAACAAGGTCAGCTGCTTGGTTATGGCGTCGTTAGGCCTTGTCAGCGCGGCTATAAAATCGGCCCGTTATTTGCCAATAATGCAGAGATAGCGCAAACGTTGCTGCTTGGTTTATTACGGCACTTGCCCACTGCCAGTGAGTTTTTCCTCGATACACCAGAGATCAATACTGAGGCAGTGGCCTTAGCGCAGCGTTTTGGTATGCAAAGTGTGTTCGAAACGGCGCGTATGTATACCGATAAGGCGCCAGAGATAGCCATAGGCAAAGTTTTTGGTGTGACAAGCTTTGAGTTAGGGTAACAATATTTAACATTTATTTTGCAATGTGTTTGGTTGTTTACTAGGCTAAATGTTCCCAAATGAGCAAAGTGTGACTTTGGGGATTGGGTATACCGCGCACCAGAAAACCTGAGTATTGTAACTAGGCGATGTGTGGGCGAAACAACTAAGGAGAAAGTAATGAAACTCAATTTAGCCAAGAAAAGCATGAAAAACTTAAGTAAAAAAGCATTATTGCCAAATGCAGCAACACCGCAAGTGGGCGGTGGTGCGCTCACACGAGAGGAGCTGGGTTGTATGACGGATGAGCGTTTGTGTATTCCTGAAACTGAGCTTTGCCAAACTGGCGCGGTTCGCTGCCGTATGTAAGGCAAATTGGTCCTAACTGTGTTGGGACCTTTAAAGTACACTTCTACACCCTCCAAAGTATCTCAGTCTTAAATCTGCCATTTTAAAGTAACTTTTTATTAACCTTGTTCCTATAAGCTCTTCGCCACTTAAGGGATTGGTTCATTCTGCAAGGAGCGCATTAACTTATTACCAAGGTCACAAAATGAAAAAAACAATACTCTTTGCCTCTTTGCAGGCGGCACTCTTCATTGCGCCAGCCTCCTTTGCTGCAGCTGAAGTACACTACGATGCCTGTAAAAATACCTTCGACTACTTAGGTGTTAGTTATTTTGGTACTACCGACAAAAACAATTCAGGTAGCCAATGGTGTTATCTTAAACAAACCACAGATGGGCAAACTTGGGCAAATGTACGGACAGAGAGCATTCCCGTGTTTAAAACTGTGAGTGGGAAAACCTGTTTGACACCTTCGCAATATCAAGGTGAAGCGTTTTACGGTTGTAGCACCAAAGCGCACAGCGCTCCTTGGTGTTATGTTGGCGCAGGCGATTGGGAAGCATGCGCCATCACAGAGCCAGATCCCGAGCCACTGCCAGTTCATACTCAACTGCTTGAAAACAAAACATTACAACGAATTATGGTAGGGTCTTGTTTTAAAACACAAGGCGATATGCCAGCGGCAATGAGTAGAGTCATAGCACAACAACCTGACTTATTTTTGTGGTTGGGTGACAATATTTACGGCGACACCACAGACATGAATGTGATGCGACAAAAATACGATGATAAAAAGCGCAATGCTGAGTATCAACAATTTCTCGCAGCCAATATTGCGGTGATGGCAACTTGGGATGACCATGATTTTGGCCGCAACAATGATGGCAAACATTATCCGAAACGTGCCGAAAGCCAGCTTGAGTTTTTACGTCATTTCGATGTCAGCCCTGATGATCCGCGTTTTCACGGTCAGCAAGGGATCTATAGCAGTAAAATGACGGGTCAAACTGGCGAAAAAACGCATGTGATAACGCTTGATGCGCGCTATTTCCGCTCGCCAACGTTTTCCAGTTACGGTAGCTGCGAAGGCGATGCCAGCACTATGCTTGGCGAGGTTCAATGGCAATGGCTAGAGGCAGAGTTAAATAAACCGAGTGAAATTAAAATTATTGCCAGTGGCATACAAGTATTACCACCACTGCATTTAGGTCGTAGCAAAACCAGTTACTGTGCCTATGGTAACGGCAAAAACTTTGACCAGGCCGTGACCAATCTCAATGAAAATGGCATGTCTGGCACCAGCTATGAATCTTGGGCGGAAATGCCGCTGGAGCGTGAGCGTTTACTGCGTATGGTGCAAAAGTCAATCAATGATGGCAAAGCGAAGGCGGTGATTTTTGTGTCTGGTGACCAGCATTGGGGTGAGCTATTGCAAAAAGACATTCCTGCCAGTAGTGAGTACGGTAAAGCCGCCACTGTGTATGAAATAACTGCGTCTGGTTTTGGTCAAAACTGGCCTTATCATATTGAAAACCCTCTGCGTTTACCTATCTATGCGGATAATCAAGGCGATGGTCAATATCAGTTACAATGTCAACTTCCGTTCAATTATGCTGGGGTGACGTACCAAGGGTGTATCAGCCGTGACCATGACAAACCTTGGTGTTATACCGAGTTAGATAGCAAAGGAAATGGCGTAAAAGGGCAGTGGGGCAACTGTGCACCAAGTGGTGCAACTATCCCAACTGGCAAAGTGGGTGTGGTGAGTGAACAAATGTCAGCATTGACTACTGGTAATCGCCACCTGATTAATAAATCAGGGAGTAACTACGGTATGCTGGATATTGATTGGACTAAACGTACTATTAAAATGTCGATAGAAACAGCTGATGAAGAGGCGGTCTCCACCATCATAAACTTCTAAGCTTAATGCGCTAAATATTTGGTTGTGCGCGCGGGCGCACTGCCAATGATGCGATAATCATCTATACTTGGCTAACGTATTGATAATGAGACTTTGCGTTAGCTGCTCACGCTTTATTCTGGCGATTATTTTGCTGCTATTAAGAGCGCATTGATTGTCAACAAAGTCGTTGCCGGTGAGTCAATTTACCTTGTTATTGGCATAAGCGAGCAGTCGATAAGCGCCTGAATTTTGATTTATCAACTTATTCAGCTCAGCAGTTTCTTGTTACTTAACTTGTTGCTTAAATAGATAAGGGAGTTTTTATGTTTAATCGAGTGCAAAAACAGATGCAGGTTGCCTTAAGCGCCATGCTGCTGATGTTGGGATGGCAGTTACAAGCCGCTGATATTAACCAACAGGCATTGCTTGCCAATCAAATGTCGGCGACCCCTTATGTCATTGTAGATGTAAGGAGTCCTGAAGAGTTTGCAGAGGGGCATCTCAAAGGGGCAATCAATATTCCTCATGACCAAACCGACGCATATCAAACGCAGCTGGAGGCATTAAAAGGAAAACCGTTAGTTGTATATTGTCGCTCGGGAAGACGGGCAAGCATGTTTGAGCAATTACTGACCCCTAAAGGATATGAGATTTTGCATTTAGAGGGGGATGTTCAGGCTTGGCAAGCAGCAGAATTGCCACTCATCAAATAGCCCCACCGCATACCTCGCAAGCAAAGTCTCAATCAGGTTGTGGCGTTTAAGTTCTGCAACCTTGTTACCACTTAGTCATCCATGAGCTGCTTCAGCGCTGTTTTTTTGATAAGTAGTTTATTCTATTATTCTTGCTTTTTTCGGAATTTAAAAAGCTCGAAAATACACTTCGATTTTGCCTAAGCAACTCATTAGCTTTTTTAAATATTATGGTTTGGTCCAATGCTTAGGCATTGGAGTCGATGATAAGAACTGACGAGAAAATACCGTCTCTAATTGATGATAAATAATCAACAATTAAATTAAGTTTATGATGTTTTCTGTATAATTAAGTTGTTTTTTGTTTTTTAACTGTTTAAATATTGAAAATATTCTGATAGTTTAAATTTACCTTGTAAGTAAGGTATGCAAAACTGAGAAAATTTCAACAATAGAGTTTTGTGGCCTACTGCAGTACGAGGTTAAGGAAAACAGATCCGTTCATTTATGAGGAAATTTAAAAATGAAAAAACAAATTTTTGCTGCTGCGGCAGTGATGTTAAGTGCTTTGTCGTTTTCATCACAAGCGGCGCAATTGAAGTGCAATCTAACTGTGAAATCCGGCGGTAATGTTTGGCAAAACGGCACGAGCTATTGTTCTGGTATTGATTTCTCTTTTAGTAACAGCACAACGGGTAAATTCTATATTGAAGGTGCAAGCAAACCAATCAGTCGTATTCTTTGGAATGGTGACGCAAATTGTACTGGTGGTACAAGCTGTAATATGACTATTCGTGCTTATCGCGATTATACCGCAACTGCCACGATTTTATATCAAGACGGGACTTATGAAACGACTAATTCAGCAACCATGAATTATGAGACAGGTCACTAAAAGCTTGCCAATGTCTGTCGTAGAACTACTAAGGCGATAAAACCGCTATCTTAGTGACTGGCAGGCCCACTCGTTTGTGTGCCTGCCATTACTAGGGCTTATTTTTGCGCTAATTTGGCTTTTACTTCAGCGATTTTAGCCTCAAGTTCGGCTAGTTTTTCTTGCGCTTCTTCACTTAACTCACCAGCCTGATGCTGCGACTCTTGCCAAGCATCCTCAGCCAACTCTCGAGATTCTGCCAATAGCTCAGATAATTTATCCTGGCCTTCAGTTGCGGCATTGTTAGCCAACGATTTAGCGTCGTCCAACAGTTTCTGAACGGATTTATCATTCCAGTTCTCACTGTGGGCTTTTACCTCGTCAACTGCTTCTTGCCAAGCTTGTTTTACTTTCGCCTCGGTACTTACAGCCTGCTCTTTCACTTCTTTGGCGTCTTCACAGGCAGTGAGGACTAAAGCGCTCATCATCATAATAACGAATGCAATCATTTGTTTCATGGCTTTCTCCTTTGCGATTTGTTGTGTACTAGCCTAGCAAAGTCAAAGTAAACGAAAGATGAATCAATGCAGAGCTGTATTGGCAAATTGTGCAATGGCTTTTCTTAAACCTTGGTTGTTGTGCTCAAGTTCTTGCAATTCTTTTAGCAGAACTTGCATATTTTTAAGTACGCCAGCGGTTTCCTGGTTAATCGTGTGTGCCTGTTCATTGGCCAAATTGGCGGCATGACTTTGCTGCTCGGTAGCATAATTAATGGTACTGAGCTCAGTTCTAATTTGCTCTACCTGAGCTGATACTGCACGGATCTGAGCCAAAGCTTGGTCGCTATTACTCACAGTTTGGCTGCTGTTGTTATGGATCTGTTGCATTAATGCTTGTAGCTGCGCAGCCTCTTGTTTAATTGACTCAAGGACAATACCGATTTCGCCAGTGGCGCCTTTTGAGCGGATAGCAAGCTGACGCACTTCATCTGCAACTACCGCAAATCCGCGGCCGCTTTCTCCGGCGCGAGCCGCTTCAATAGCGGCATTGAGAGCGAGTAGGTTCGTTTGCTCGGCAATGCCATTAATACTATCAAGAATACCGACAATGGATTGGCTTTTGGTATTTAAGCTCTCTGCATTACTAAACGCTTGCTCATTGAGCGCAAGCAACGAATCAATCGCCATTTTTGAGTCATTGGTAATATTGGCTGTGGTATGGGCGTTGTTGGCAAGTTTTGCTGTACTATCAAGGGCATTGGTCATACCCGATTGGATTTCTACCGTGTTATTTGCAACTTGATGGGAAGCACTGACGATTGATTGTAAGCTTTGTTCAGCATTCGCCATTTCATCGTTGACGTTACGAATAACGCTGCTGACTCGCTCAACTTTTTGTGACAAGGTCGTTATGGTGCTAGACAATTGTTTGACTATGCTGCCCAGTGACCCTAATAGAGCATCAATGGCATGACTGATAATCGCAAGCTCATCGTTACCATAGTCAGCAATACGCAGGTTGAGGTTACCTTGGGTTGAAACTTGATCTAACACTTGTTGAATATGGCTGATTTTTTTCGTCAGGCCATAAATAATGCGAATAGAGCCTGCCACAACAAATACGCAGACTACGATTACTAGCATGGCTTCAATCCAGAGGATTAATTTAGCAAGCGAGCGGCGGTCGTCGAGCTCGGTCAAAAGTCTTGTTTTAGATTGGTCCATATTGCTTTTAATCGCATTTATGTAGCTGCTGGCGAGCGCAAACCATTGGCTTGGTGACATCCCTTGAGAAAAGGTTTCAGTGCTAACCAGTGCGGTTAGTAAGTTATCGACCTCGCGTGCTTCTTTAGCAGTGAAAAGGCCGGTTAACGCAGCGCTGGAACTTTGGTTGTGTGATGCAAGCTGTTGGTATTGCAAGATGGCATGTTTGTATTGCTCAAGCTCTGCCCGTTGCACCACTGAAATAGCTTGTTTGGCTAAAATGCCATTAATTTTTCCGCGTACTTGTCCTAAGTGCTCTTTAAGTTTAGAAAGATAGTACACAGTCAATAAATCATCGCGCAGCTGTGTATGCTCGATATAAGTAATGGCTTCTAAAATTAAGTGATGTAAATTGATGTTGAGCTGGGAATAATAGTTAAAGGCATGGTTGTCCTCGCGTGCTTGCACTTGCTTTCGAATGGCTTCACGTTGTTGGAAGTGATGGGAAATATTTTGTTTAAACGCGGAAAAGGCTTTGAAGCCATCAAAACCTAGCTGCAAATCGACAAAAGCATTGAACGCTGCATCTGCTTTTTGCTGTTGTGACAGCAAGGTTTGCCACACACTGGGGTCGCCATTACCGATATAACCCGCACTTAACCCCCTTTCTACTGCAACTTGATGGGCAAGGTCGTCACTTAAGAAAATTGCGTGCAGTAAAGCTTGGTCATCTGTAATGCTCAAGTATTGTTCGTAGTCATGGCGAATGAGGTTGTATGCCATGATGCAGGCACCGCTTATTACTACTACGGTGAGTAAATACAAAGCACGTTTGAACGAAACGTTTTGCAACATATATCCATATCCTAAAGCAAAGGCGTGATATTTAGGGGCGCCACATTGCAGGCAAAATTCGTTAAGCAACCCCTTATGATACCCAAACGACAGGAGCTGCAGGTAGGCGATAGGTGCGTAACTCCCCATCAACGTAGCTAAACTACGTGATTGGGGTGAACGGGCGCAGCCAACACCACGGCAACTTCAAATAGGGAGTGTTTAAAACATAGTTGCCAGTTGATATAACTACAAAAAAAGTTTGTCCTCACGCATTGCTAATTGCGCTCACCATCACACTATGTCGTCAATAAGGCCGCTCCATTCGCGCTAAAGCGCCAGTGATCGTTAAGTGGTATATGTCAGCATTCGGTAACTCAGCATGGTATAAATTGAAGGCCATTGATAGACGTATTCAGTGCAGCAATTTATAACAGGCATGCCCTGCGTAGGCTCTTGCACATTTGACTAACTTGCTGTTATCACTCATACCTAAACTAGTCTTGGCTTTATTTTAAAAAGGTAAACTATGCTGCAGCAATTACGCTTGTCGCAACAGTTGGCGGTATCGTTTGGGGTGATGATCTCATTGTTGGTTTTGTTGTCCTTATTTTCATACTTTACGATTTCATCAGGGCACAGTAACTTTGTTGATTATCGCCAACTGGCGAGAACTTCCAATTCAGTGGCGGTGTTACAAGCTGATTTGCTGTCAATACGAATCGCTGCGATAAAATATTTCAAAGAGCAGTTGCCTGAACATGTAAAGGAATTTAACGAGCGGTCAGCAAATTTGGGCGAGCAGATGCAACAGGCCAAACAACAGCTCTTAGAGCCTGAGTTGCTTGCGTTGCTAAGTACGGCGGAGAGCCAGTTTGTGCAATATCAGGACGCATTTAAGCGTGTGATCGCACTTTATGAAAAACGTCACCATATAGTAACAAACACGATAGATATGGTCAGCATGGAAGTACAACAACAAGCCAAAACCTTGCGGAATGCGGCTTATCAGGCAAACGATACGAAGCTACTTTATGAAACAGCTAAATTACAAGAAGATTTGCTGTTAGCGCAGTTATATACGGCAAGATTTTTATTGACCAACGCACAATCTGATTTTGACAAAGCCAAGCATGAAATTCAGCTGGTTAAGGGCGAGGTGAATTTGCTGCTCGGTTTTACTAATAGTGAAGCCGATAATGCCGCATTGCAAAGTATCAGCCAAGCAATGCTGCAATATACGCAGGCAATTGATGATGTTCAGGCCACTATTAATCAGCGTAATGAGCTTATCAATACTAAGTTAAATGGGTTAGGTCCGCAGATAGCAGAAGAGCTAGAGCAAATCAAGCTGGCGCTAAAAAACACCCAAGACGCCTTGGGACCACAGTTGCAAAAGCAAAGTGAAGAGGCCGTTACTTGGATTGTACTTATTGCTTTCGCGGTAACAGCATTTGGGGTATTTCTGAGTTGGTTTAACGTGCGCTTGATTAAAGCCCCAATAGGAGGCGAACCAAAAGAAATTGCAGAGGTCGCTGAGCGAATAGCTGCGGGTGACTTAACCATTCAATTCGATAACATGCAGCAACATACAGGGGTTTATGCTGCAATTATCAAAATGACTAACACACTAAGAGATATCATCGCCACATTACAGACGTCGGTTAACAATATCTCCGCCAGTTCAGAAGTACTGAGCTCCATTACTGCGCAGGCAAAAAGTGGCGCTGAAAACCAAATGGAGCAATTGACCCATACCGCTGTCGCTATGGATGAAATGAGCAGCACGGTAGCTGAAATTACCCGCAGTGCACAACTGGCGGCTGACTCAGCGAGCGATGCTGATAAACACACAGCTCGCGGGCATGACCAAGTTGTACAGACGAAGCAGTCAATGGACATGCTGGTGGGCAGTATTCAGCAAGTTAGCACCACAATATCATCTCTTGCTAACGAAACGCAGTCGGTCGGCTCCATTTTGGATGTGATTCGGGCAATTGCTGATCAAACGAATTTATTGGCACTCAATGCTGCAATCGAAGCTGCTCGAGCAGGGGAACAGGGGCGAGGTTTTGCGGTGGTAGCTGATGAAGTACGTAATCTTGCCAGTCGGACGCAAAATAGCACTGAAGAGATCCAAGCCATGATCTCAAAACTCCAGCAAGAAGCGCAGCGTGCCGTCACTGCAATGGCTGACAATGTGTCTGGCGCCGCGGTCACCGCCGAAAAGACCGAATTAACTGGCAAAGCTTTAGAGGCGATTGCTGGGTCGGTCGGCACTATCCGTGATATGAATGTGCAAATTGCCAGTGCTTCAGAGGAACAAAATACCGTAACAGCACAAATGTCACAGAGCGTTCGGCAAATTAGCGACAGTGCCACAGAAACTGCACGTGGCGCCGAGCATGCCGAGCAAGAAGCGGTCAAATTATTGGCCTTGGCGAGCGACCTGCGGGCTATCACCGCACAGTTTAGAGTATAGGGCTTATGCGGTGTGTGACAGTAAAGAGCTGCTGCTCTGAGGTGATGAGCTGACAGGGGCAGGGTAAACACCTTTTTCCAATTCTCGCTACTGCAACCTCTGCTGTCTCAATCAATTAAAGTCACTGCTTATCTTAAAGGCATGCCCTGTCTCGGCCTGTATTGTGCGCTAAAGGAAAAGGCTCGCTCTAAAAGGAAAAAGACTTAGCCGCAGTGAGAAGCACTGTGGTGTCTCCCCAGCGCTCTTTTAAGGTAGTGGTATGAAGACCGATACCTACATCTATGCCTTGCCACTGGGTGTTAAACATCAATTGTGCGTGGGTAAAATTGGACTTACCCTCCCAGTTCCATGCAGACTTATCACCAGTGATGGAGGTATCCACTGCTGCGTACATGCTCCAGGTATCATTGAGGGTAAAAGTGTGGTTCAGCTGCACAATGTAGTGGTCGCCACCAAAACCAAAATAATCCCACGCATACCAAAAGTTAAGCCCTGTGCCTTGATAATTGAATTTTGCATACACTTCTTTAAAGTTGAGCGCAGAGGCTTCATGACTACCGTGATAGGTATATTGATTGAGTGCCGTATCTACACTTACGCCGTTACTAAACTCAGTGTAATAGCCAACGTAGCCATCTAATTCAAGGCGAATGCCACTGCCGTAATCGACGTTGGATGACCACATCCCAGCATAAAAGCCATTGCCAAAGTCGTAATTGAGACTAGGTTGAAAGGCCGGGTTTTTGTCAGTTTGCGAGACGCCATTAAACAAATAATTACTGACAACGCTCGCGGTAAAAGTCCAATCTGCTTGTGCTTGATAACTGCCAAGCAGCAAACTTGCGTAGCTTAATGTTTGCCAACTTTTGGCTAGCAGTGACTTGGGTAAAGTGAGAGCAGTCATTATGTGTCCCCTGAAAAACATGATGCGGCGTAAAGCACCGCAACGTTGAGATTGTTGCATCTTTTAATAAGCTAAGTCGAAAACTTCAAACTTGCCAAATAAACTCTGTTGACCATACTCAAATTGGTGCGAAACAACCGTTTAGTGCTCAAACGCGCGATATGGGCGCGCAAGCTTGGCTAATATTCGTGTGCGTCACCAAGACTGCAATGGTATTGTCATAGTCAACAATTACAGTGACAAAATTATGACTTTGTACCTGACTTATCAGCAGGTTAACCGTTTACGAGGTACACATGGGAAGTTTTCAGTTTGCAACTATGCGTTTGCAAATCGCAATTATTGCAGCAAGTTGTCTAGTGTTGGCGGTTATCGCCACCATAGGTTTCGGTGTGTGGAACTCAGTTCGTTTATTTGCCGCCAATGATAGTGCAACCTCAGCTTTGTATATCGAACAAACCAGTAAAACACTGGCGGCGGAGCTTTCACAGCAAGCTAATGGGATTGAAGTGTTGATCACTGAAAGCTTAGGCGTCGCACGTGGTCTTGCGGACAGTAGCGAAGCTTTAATTCGCGAAAAGGCAGGCTTAAGTCGTGAACAATTTAGCCAAATGGTGGTGCGCAGTATGCTTAATCATCAAAAGCTGCTGGGGGCATATCTAGTTTGGGAGCCCAACGCAGTAGATGGTGCCGATGCAAGTTTTACCAATAACGGGCAACATTCTACCGCACAAGGTCAGTTTGGCCCGTATTGGACTCGTGACAATAACGGCAACCTTGGGATCCAGCCAGTCACCACTGACGGACTCTACAGTGAAGCGCGTAACAGTCGAGGGCTGCGTGGTAGCGAATGGTACTTATGTCCGCGCGATAAAAAAACCAGCTGTATCGTAGATCCTGCGGTATGGGAGGTACAAGGTGTACCGACGTTAATGACCTCTATCGTGCACCCGATTTATATCGATGGCAAATTCATCGGCATAGCCGGTGTGGATATTTCGATGGCGTTTTTACAGCAATTGCTTACCGATTTAGACAGTCGATTATATCAAGGCAAGGGGTCACTGCGGCTTATCTCCACACATGGTTATTGGGTTGCAGATACCCAAAACCCGCAGCGAGTGGGTGAATTGGTGGATGATAATCTGTGGCAGGCAATTAAACCCGTAGTGCAGTCGGGCAAAGTACAATTTAGTAAACAAGGTGATGACTATCGGGTTTCGGTCCCTTTGCAATTAAGTGCTTTTGGCACGCCTTGGCTGCTTGAGTATCAAGTACCTGCGGAGGTTGTACTGGCAGATATGCAGGGTTTGCAAGACACCTTAAATCGCGAATTTAACCAAAGTACTGTGTGGCAGCTAATATTGGCCGCAGTTATCGCAGGGGGTGGCGCTCTGGTACTGTATGTGGTGGCAGGTCAGCTGGCGAAACCATTACAGCAATTAACGGCGATGGTGGATGACTTAGCGCAATCCGACGGCGACTTAACCTGCCGTATCGAAATCAAGCGTAAAGATGAAATAGGCCGCTTGGCGACTGCATTAAATCTGTTTTTAGATAAAACACATACCATAGTCAGTGATACTGCAAAACTGGTAGTGGACTTACGCCAATCCTCAGATGTCAGTGCTGAGATCTCTTCTCGCACACATCAGGAAATTGGTTTGCAACAGCGTGCCATCGAGCAAGTTGTGACCGCAGTGACAGAAATGTCGGCGACCGCATCTGAAGTTGCCAGTCAAGCCTCACTCACTGCCGATCTGGCCTCGCAAGCGACCGATGCGGTGCGCTCGGGTGACTCGGCAGTGGGTCAAACCAGTGAGGTAGTTGGGCGTTTAAGCAGCAGCATGCAAGAAGCCAGCGATTTGATGAAAAAATTGGAGTATTCCAGCAATAGCATTAACAGCATTGTTGAGGTTATTCGCAATATTTCTGAGCAAACTAACTTGCTGGCGCTGAACGCTGCTATTGAAGCGGCGCGGGCTGGTGAACAAGGCCGTGGCTTTGCCGTGGTTGCAGACGAAGTGCGGAATTTAGCATCAAGGACGCAAGCTTCTACGGTAGAAATTCAAGCATTGATCAGCGAACTGACAGGTTGTACTAATCAAGCTGTGCAAGCGATTGAACTCAATCAGCAAATGGTCGTGACATGCCAACAAAGTGCCGCAGATGCCAAGCAAAAACTCGATGGTGCTATCCATGCTGCCGCAAATATCAGTGATGCCGCGACACAAATAGCCAGCGCCGCAGAAGAGCAAAGTGTGGTCAGTGAAGATATCAGTAAAAACGTGGTGAATATCAGTAGTGCGGTACAAGGTCTTAGCCAAGCTGCGACTGATGCTGCGGAACAAAGTAGTTTAATTGCGCGCGTCGCCAAAAATATTAATGGCCAAATCGGTAAGTTTAAATACTAGCGGCGTTTTGTGGCGTTTGCTACAAAACAAAGTTAATGCAACATTAAAAGCAAAGCCAGTTGGCTTTGCTTTTCCTTTCCTTATAGTTTTTTGGTTTTAGTCGTGTAATACACCACTTAAAGCTGGGTCGATATCACTGCGATAGGCTTTTGGATTTTCCCCTAACAGCTCTAATGCGGTCGCGGCAATTTGCGAAGCGGTTTGTTCTTGCTTGGTGTGCAGTATGCCTTTGGCTTTGATGCTAGGACCAATTGCAGCAAACCAAACTTGCTCCGAGCCGACAATACCATTTGGTGCTTTGGCGAGAGAGTCAGGGGACTTTTTGGCGAGCGCTGCTTGTGACGAATGATGTTGCCAGTCACTGGCAGTTTGGCCGCGGCCGTGATCTGTGGTGATAAGCAAAGTGGTGTTGTCACGGTACTCAGGCAAACCTTGTACGGTTTGCCACAGCTGCGAAAGTAAGGCGTCAGCACGATGAATACCTTTGATGTATTCATCGTAATTGCCCTCATGGGCAAAGTCATCCGGCTCACCCAAAGCTAACATTAGTACCCGAGGCTTATTTGTGAGCAGATATTGCTTTGCATAATGAAAGGTAAAAGCATCTAAGCGCACACTGTCCCATGGGCTTGGAATTTGTGTTTGTAATTCATTGAGTAGCCGTAGTTGCGTATTACTTGCTGCGGCGTTTTCAAACCCGGCATTGATATGTAATTTACTGCGTTCGCGGTTAAAAATAGCAGGAAATACATCCCAACTGGCAAATACGGCAAGGTTGTGGCTAAAGCCTGGCTGAGTTGCTAACCACTCAATAAATGAGACATTATGGTTAGGCACTTTGTCATTACTATCTATGCTTGCATCTGCTTTGCCAGTAATAATTTCATTGTAGCCGGGGTAGGAGAAATACCACGGATTGGCAACACGCATTAATGAACCTTGGTCGCGGTCACCAATCAATACGCCTTGTTTAGCAACGGTTTGCCATAAAAATGGCATCAGTGCCGCTTGGCGCTCTACTTGACTATCGCGCCAAAATTGCTTTCGCAGCGGTGCTTGATGTTGGGTAGCCGTGGGGTTTTCTAATAGTACGGGATCAATACCACGGAACACTTCTTGCCAGCGCACGCCGTCAATAGTCACTAAAATTAGGTTCTGCTCGGCGTGGGCGCAAGCGCTGCCGAGTAGTAATAAAGTCGCGAGCAGTTTTTTCATACCAGATCCTTTTTAATATCGTAGCCTTTACTGTGCCTAAATGGTTACAACGTTAGGCAAAAATACGACAAAAGGGCACCGCAGTGCCCTAAGTTGATGAACTGAAATTAAAAATTCAGTTTGAAGTTAATCGCAGCGGTACGCGGCGCGCCAATCCAAGCTGACTCACCGGCGATGCCGCCTAAATAGCTTTCATCAAACAAGTTGTTGATGGTTAGCCGCAGCTCCATGCCTGTAATGCCATTGACGGGTGATTCGATGCTGACGCCTGCATAAAAATCGCTAACTAGGTAGCTATCCACGCGTTTGGTGTTTTTGGCATCTAACCAACGCTCACCTACCCATTTGCTTGAAAGGCCCGCAAAGTAAGGGCCTTTTGCCCAATCAAAAGACAACACCGCAAGGTCTTCTGCTGAGCCATAAACCGTATTGCCCGCTGGGAAAGTAGATAAACCACCGGTGTAGCTTGAATCATTGGTGGTGTAAGAGGCGTAAATACCCCACTCGTTGGTGATGTACCAAGTCGCTGAGGCTTCTAAGCCTTTTGATTCAATACCACCCACGTTGACATAAGAGCCGTTAGTGCCGATGAGATAGTCAATACCATCAGGTGAATCTGGGGCGATAAAGCTGATGCGGTTATCAAAGCTGATATCATAATAAGTTAAACTGGCGGTCACTTTGTCAGAGCTATAACGCAAGCCAAGATCTAAGTTCTCTGCCGTTTCAGGCTCAATTTGTTCCAGTGCAGAGGCATCGCGTTCAAGCACGTTGTCTTTAATGGCGGCAAAGTTTTCTGCAAAACCGGCGAATACTTCCAAGCCTTCAATTGGTATCGGGGCCACCACCCCGACGCTCCACAGCAGATCTGAGTCAGAGTTGAGTGATAAATCGGCTTTTTCAGCAAATCTGTCATGACTTGAAAGGTCAACAAAGAACTGCTTAGCACCTAAGCGTACACGAGCTGCACCTAAATCCAGTTCATCTTCTGCATACAGCATAGTGGTATCAACCTGATATTCGCGGTTGTACTGAACCCAATAAGGGGTGCTGTTAAAGTTGGTTGAGACTCGCGCATCTAACCGGTTGTGCCAGTCACGCCACTCTTCGCGCTCGTAATCTTCATACCAAAAACCTGCGCGGAAGGTGTTCTCCATACCAGCAAGCTTGCCAAAATAACTAAAATCAGCGTTTACCCCAATACGGTCTTTGCCGTAGTGGGTATGGCGATAGGATGCAACTGGGATAGCGCCTTTGGCATAACATGCGGGGTCAAACTCAGCCCCAGCACCGCCATAAGGAAAGGTAATGCTGGACTCACATCCTGCGATAGGAGATAAGGCTTTGCCGGCTTTATCGACAAAGTAAATACGGCCAATTGGGCTACCACCGGTGTAAGGTGTAGTGGGAGAAAGCTCAGAATGCGCTGCATTGCTACCATCAAAATTTACATCAACTACATATTGCGGGATCCAATCGCCGCGACCTGTGTTGTGGTGATAGTAGAGGTTACCTGACAAGCTCCAATTTTGCTGTTCATACTCGGCATTCACATAACCAAAGGTGTTTTCGCGCAGGGTACGCCAACCATTACGGTAAACTTGGTCTATATATGGCACGCCAGTGAGTGTATCTGTGAGTCGGTCCCATTTCGGGTCGGCTTTAAATTGTACGTCGCTAACGCGTTGATAGTTAGCTTCATCGGCGTCATCATAGGCGCCGTATGCGGTAATGGTCAGTGGGCCATTGATGTGTTTGATTTTGGCTGCCAAATGGTCGCGCTGGTTGTTTGCAACTTGTTGGATCCAATCCGAGTTGGATGAAGTTGATACTGACACCCAAGCATAAGTATTGCTAAAGATCTCGCCTGTTTCATAACGCACAAAGTACTTTTTAGCCTCGAAATCACCTTGTGTAACGCTGACCGTCAAACCTGACTCTGCGGTTGGATCTATAGTGGTGAAGTTCAGCGTGCCGCCAAGCGCTTCATTTGAGCGTGATGCCACATCTGCAGTACCTTGTGAGACTTGCACCGCACCTAAATTTTCGGTGTCGATATAACGGTTCGCTTTAGCGCCACCGCCATAGTTAGAGTTGCCGTTGGCAATACCATCAACAGTGATACCAATTTGCTGTTCGTCTAAACTAAGCTGAAAGCCACGAATAGACACAGTTGTTGACCAATCGTCTGAACCGAAAGTGTCCCCTTCATTAATCAGCACACCCGGCAAATTATCAATAACCGCTAAGGCGCTAGTCATAGCAGCCTGTTGTTTGGTCATTTCATCACTAACGGCGTTGTTTGCATATGACACGCTTTTACCTACCACAGTAACTTCCTCTATGGTTTTATCGGTTGCGGTTGGGTTGTCAGCAGCAAAGCTGGTACTTGAAAGCGCGGTGAAGAGTGCCGCGGTAAGGGCATTTAGTTTTAAGTACTTCATGGTCTGTCCCGACTAAGTTTGATTAATGTGAGCGAAAATCGAGGCAGATTATGAGGAACTAATATGACAAAACAGGCACACCCAATTGACTGTTGCGTTAACAAAAATTGAAAGAATTAAGACAATAAAATGAACAGCTTAGCTAATTGTGTAGAAGAATGTAGCGTGCTTGCTGGCAATCTGTAACTGAGATTTAAGTATGTCAGGCGGTCTAAGTCGGTGCGTACAGTGCGGTCCAAAAGCATTTTCATGCGATAGCCTAGCAAATTACCGTTGTTATTTTTAAGTTTTTAATTTGTTAAATTTTGTTATTGTGCTAGTTTGAGGTGGAGTTTATTTACAA
Organism: Pseudoalteromonas fenneropenaei; assembly: GCF_042643375.1. Classification (NCBI taxonomy): domain Bacteria; kingdom Pseudomonadati; phylum Pseudomonadota; class Gammaproteobacteria; order Alteromonadales; family Pseudoalteromonadaceae; genus Pseudoalteromonas; species Pseudoalteromonas fenneropenaei. Next base: position 17,294 of record NZ_JBHRSD010000010.1, on the reverse strand, counting down.
AAAGGGAAGAGCGATGAAAAGTACAATAATGAATATAAGTTTATTCTTTGCACTGGTTTTTTGTACTACAACATATGCTGATGTGGTCAAAGAGCAAGATGGCGTGTGCCATGATGAGGAGTCCCCACAGTATAGTACCATGTCGGGACAGGCCACATTTACGTCCTTGCAAGCATGTTTGGCTGCTGTATCGGCAAATGGTAAGCGTAACGTTTTAGCAACCTACTACAAAGGGATAGAGCCAAAACTATGGCAGGTCAGTGCGACGAATGCGTTGAGCAATGCACAGCAGGAATTAGCCGCTAAAAGTATGAGCACATTGTCTGAAGTTGAGCGTACCGGCCTCAAAGCAAAAGAGCAAGAGAAGCAGGTTGCTGATGACACAGTTAAAAACCTCTACGGTTTTAACTTTAACCCTGCGCTCACTATGCTGTTCTATGTTGGCGATGATTATCTGGACGATATTTCAGTCGAAACCCGAACGATTGAAGGTGAATCGAAAAACTATGTCAGAGTTGGGAAGTCAGTCTCTACCCAATTGGCGGTGATGCTAGAGAGTCATTATTTCTTTGAGGGTAAATTGTCAGGGCGTACTTTTGGTCATGGTCCGTATATTTCAACCAACTTAGCTACGCAGGAAGGTAACGAAATATTCTCAATATTATCATTTGGTTACATGATTGGTTTGGCGGGCGAAGATGGCACCTCATTTAATATCGGAATTGGTGGGTTTGTCGACACCGATGTGAAAAAGCTCCGTAATGGCCTCAAAGATGGTTCGGAAACCACTTTTGTCAACTCAAAAGATCTCTACGATAAAACCGATCAAGAAGGGGTGATCTTGTCTTTCTCGGCTACTTTTTAGCTATACGGTGACGATACGGATTGATCTGCATATATTTGCGCTAGCTGCGACTTACCTCATGGCTAGCTCAAGTGATCATGACAGTTCGTTGCCGTGAAAGTCGCAATCGGTTCATACACTAAACCACGCTCGTCTCGATGTGAGTGATAAAGGTGGAATGACCTTATCGTTTGGTGCAGCGATGGGAAGTCCGCATGCACGTTTGGCCGTGGTTTTTCACCGCGTAGTAAAGTGATATGCGGCGCAAATCCAAAAGGATTTTGGTAAAGGCCAAGGTTACTGGCGTGATCACGTAAGGTGTTGGCAAGATCCAATAATGCTGGTGGGTGTTCAACGGGTTTTAAGTAAAAAATCCCATTGTGTGGCCAATAACCTGTGTCCTTAAACATGAGACTAAACGCGGTAAAGTCTAATGTGCGCGCAAAGGCAATGAGCTCGGGAATAAGCTTTTCATCTACTTCAGCCAAAAATGCCAAGGTGAGATGTAAATTAGCAGGGCGCAATAATCGCTTGCGGCTGATCACTTGATGAGTTAGCCAATCATGTATCTGTTGCTGGCCACTTTCATCAATCCCGATACCAAAAAACAAACGCTTAACAGTCAATTGATCTTCCCCTTGGAGCTAGAACCGCTAAGTATAACGGCGAAACGTAAAACACCATTGTTAATAAAAGATAAATAAAAAGTGAGTATAAATTTCACACTTTCAGGGTTAAATAGGCCTGTGTTAGATACAGACACACGTTAATTTTAACCCAAATTCATAATCGAGGATGACAATGAAAACTTTATTACTGACTATGGCTACCGTACTTTTTACAGCGGGTGCAACGGCAAATACACTGGAACTACAAGCAATGAACAAAGATGCAGTGGCATTTGACCGCGCGGAAATGGCAGTGGTTGAGCAACAAGGCGTATTGGCAACTACAGCGGTAACTTACTACGGTCCAAAAGTATGGGTAAATGGGGTATTACGTCCTTTCTTTGTTAACCCAACCAACGGCAACCAATTCTGTGAAGAGCGTGGCCACAATCAAGAGATCTCTGGCAGCACCATCACTTGTGGTGAAGACGAGTCTGGTTATGCAAACTATGATTGGTACGGTAAAGCTTGGGTATATCAAAGCACTGGCAGCAAAAACCAGTGTTATCAGCTCTACGCAACGATTAAGTGTCAATAATTGCGTCTAAACACCTCAGCCTGAGCAGTCTGCCTCAGGCTGATTTTATGCTATTTCTCAGTGCTTTATTGACAACGAATGGCATAAATCGCTGCGCAAGTGGAGAGAAATTGACTATGATAAAGAAATATCTCTATTTACGGTCTAAATTTCACAATATGCAGCAGTTCGACCCACGCCAAACAGTGATCCCTCCTTGTATCCCTCGTACTCACAGTCGCTTTGGCCGCTGGCTGGGTAAGGCTTTACTACGCGCAATGGGATGGCGAGTGGCAGGGGCGTTTCCAAGTACCAGTAAGTTTGTTGCCGCCGTTGCACCGCATACGTCCAATTGGGATTTTATTATCGGCATTGCAGTTAAACTGAGTCTTGGGGTGAAAATTCGCTTTTTGGGTAAACATACCATTTTTATTTGGCCATTTGGCATGTTACTGCGCCACTGGGGGGGTATTCCAGTTGACCGACGTGCTGCCAATGGGGTCGTGGGTGAAGCCGGCGCCATTTTTGCTGCCCATGAACAGTTGATTTTAGGCATAGCGCCTGAAGGCACAAGAAAGTACAGCAAAGAATGGAAAACGGGGTTTTTGCATATAGCTAAAGCTGCCAATGTGCCTGTAGTGCCGATGGCGCTGGATTACCGCAACAAAACCTTTGTAGTGATGCCAGAAGAGTACTTAGGTGATGACTTAGGCGCAGAGTTGCAGCGGATTAAAGCGTTGTTTCCAATCGAAATGGCGAAATACCCTGAGCAAGTGTCAGGACAACAGCACAAGTCGTGAATATGATGTGACGAACATAAGCCCGTCGCACCGCTAACATCTTGCAGTAATAGCATTAAAACGACATTTGTTCACCTAATTGCGGAATATGCACTTTAACTTGATGATCTTGCCAGAGTTTCTCTGCTAGGGCTTCGAGCGCTTTGGCTTCCCCGTGAACCAGCACAGTGCGCGGGTTATTTTTGAAATGCTGTTGCCATTCAATGAGTTGGGTTTGCCCTGCATGTGCAGAAAAACCACCCAGTGTTTCAATATTGGCTTTAACCGCAATTTGTTCGCCAAACAGTTTGATACGTTTTACCCCATCGACTAACAGGCGACCAAGGCTATTACGGGCTTGGAAGCCGACAAAAATCACTGTAGTGTCGGTGCGCCACAGGCGATGTTTAAAATGCTGGCGAATTCGACCACCGGTACACATGCCAGAACCGGCAATGATAATCGCGCCTCCTTGAATACGATTGAGCGCCATGGACTGTTCGGCGTCCGGTGTGAGGTGTAAATTGGGCAAAAATGCCTCTAAAGATTCGTAGCGGTATTTCGCCAGATGGTGCATCGCTTGTTTATCTAAAAGGCTTGCCCAGCGGTCGTAAATTTCGGTTACGGCAATGGCCATGGGGCTATCGAGAAACACTTGCCAGCCATTGAGCTTACCTTCGTGGTAGAGGCAGCCTAAATGAAAGAGTAATTCTTGGGTACGGCCAACTGCAAACGACGGAATAAGCACGGTGCCGCCTTGTTGTTTGGCGCGCTCTAGAATCGCCGCAAACTGATCACAGGTTTTGCCATAATCACGGTGATCGCGATCGCCGTAAGTGCCCTCCATGAGTAGCAGATCAGCATGATAGAGCGGTACAGGGGGTTTCATCAGCACAGTGTCGGGATTGCCCAAATCACCAGAAAAGACCAAGACCTTACGTTCACCGCGCTCAGTAAGTGCCAGTTCAACTATGGCGGAGCCGAGTATATGGCCTGCATCACGAAAGGTGAGGACGCCGGCCTTGCCAATACTAATGCGTTCAAGATAATCGTAACTTTGGCACAGTGATAGCACCTTATCGACATCGGGTTTATCAATCACTGCGGGCAGTGGGCTATCGCCAGCACGTGCTCGACGGATGTTTTCTCGCTCTAAATCATGGAGATAAATCGACACTGCATCTTTGAGCAGCACCGCTAAGAGTGCTTTGGTGGCATGAGTACAATAGATATGGCCGTGAAAGCCTTGGCGCACCAGCTTAGTTAACATGCCGCTGTGATCTAAATGGGCATGCGAGAGAATGACAGCATCGATACTTTGCGGATTAAAGGCAAATTGTTTGTCGTAAAACTCATTCTCGCTGCCGCCTTGCTCTATGCCACAATCTAGCAAGACAGTGCCAATCGCACTGGATTCAAGCAAGTGACAAGAACCAGTGACTTGCTGCGCAGCACCGTGAAAATGTATTGTCGCCATAATATTTTCCCTGTTTCTTGCAAGCTTAGCTCAGGAAATAAAAATGTCATTGATTTGGCGCAAAGGAAGTTGGACACAGCGTAGCTGAACTGAGTCTCTGCAATAGATAGGGCAGTTGCATACTGCCCTAAAAGTAAAAGTTGTTAGTATTGATAACTCAGTGTCACGCCGCTAAACGTGGCATAGGCACGTACACCAAGATGCCAAGTACCCGCCGCTGGGTTGGTGATGGGACAAGTTTCGCTGTTGCCGTCTTTGTAAGGACGGCAGTCATAACTTGAGGTGCTAGGTTCGCTGCCCCGTTTTACGTATAGATCCGCATCGCCACTGCCACCACTGATGCTAACACTTAGGCTAGTGACACCGGCAGGCAAGCTGAAGCTGGTGCGATACCAATTGCCTTTACTGGCGCTAAGGTTGTTGAAAGTCTCGCCACCATGTGGCGTGCCGTCAGGTGGCACTGTGCCTTGGTCAATTTTCACTAAACCATTAGCGGTTTTGACTAAAGTCACCACCTCACCAAGGTTGGCTACTTGCCACCAGTTGACGTTACCAGGTAATGCAATTGGGTCGGCGTCGCGCGCTTCTTGGCTCAAAGCTTCTGCACTGGCATCAAATTGCGCGGTACGTACCAAGAGCTTATCTGGTAGTACGCTTAGCACTTTAAACTGTTGAATACTGGCTAAGTCCAACGTCCAGCTTTTAGGGTCGTTGGCAGAGCGTGCCGGCGCACCCCAGCTACCTTCGCCAACATAAACCGTGCCGCCGTTGGTGGTGGCGGTAAAGTTATTACTAGTGGGAATAAGGGGTTGGGTGAGTTTGTTGATATGGGTGTCTGATTCGACCAGCAAGTGCATTTTTTGATTGTTAAACACTTGTGCCCACCAGCTGTGTAATGTGGTGTTGTCGGACTTGCCTGTGTAGTGAGGGAACATCGGCTTGTGGTACTGACCAATACGCCACGTATGCGACTGCGAGGCACCAAGATCGCTACTTAACCAGTTGTTCATCGCGGTGGCGTAGCTTGACCAGCCTGAGTTTTGGAACTGGCTGTTCAAGGTGTACACCTTTAACAGTGGCGATACTGCAACTGCACCGTAAGTGTCGTGCGCGTTACATTGCCCGTCTTGATTATAATCTACCCCAAACACTTCACATAAGGTGTTGAAGTTACCATCTTCGTGGTTACCGTGGGTGGCGATAAACGGATAAATACGTTGATAACTTTGGCCGCCGATCAAATCATCAGAAAACGTCAGTTGCCAATCTTTAAGATATTCTGTCATCTCAGAGGCGTTGTTGGCGTTGGTGTAATCGCCACCATGCATGATAAACAATGGCCGGATCTTAGCAACCAAGGCATTACCTTGACGACGCGTAGTCCAACCGGTGCGGGTATCGCCACCTGCAATGGCAGTAAACGCACTGTTGTCATTGGGTGCGGTTTTAAACCACAGCCTTGCGCCACAGCCCGTGCTATCACACACGCGGTAATACACCGCACTATTGCTTGGCAAACCAGTAAGTTTGACAAACTGGCTCGAAAGACTGGCAGCAAAGGTGCGGCTGGCGCTGACATTTTTGCGCTGCCACTGGCTTTCATTGCTGCTGGTGCCATACATTACATGGTGATCACTACCGCCATTAGGCGTAAATCCGATGGTGGCTTGGGATTGCGGGCTGGCATCCCAGATTAAACGATGATATTGGCTGCCTGCATGGGCAAGCGTTGCCCCTGTCAGACACGCCAGACCACCGAGTGTTTGATACAATTTCATGATATTACTTTTCCTTAGTGGTGACATCCGCTCAGTTGAGGGGATGATTTGTCGTTGTTGAGGCCAGTTGCATTAGCGGTTTAGGTGCGTTTGCGACTAACATGACAAATGCGGCGTTGCGATAGGGCAGGATACTGCTCTGCCATTGATAAAAGTTAAAGGCCCGTGCGCCAAGACCTTGGCGTTGGTAAATACCTGTTAATGGCAAAGCGTGGTCGGCGGTCCAGTAATCGCCATCTTTGATAAAACGAAAGTAGTCTTCCGCCAGTTGGGGTTGATGAGCGCGGTCTTGCGCTACGCGCAGTGCATCTAGCTCGCGACTTGTTGGCAAACGCCAGTCAGTGACACCACACAGTGCGCTGTGGTTACTGGCAACAATTAAATCTGCGCTATCGCAGCGCTCAGCACGAAAATAGCAGTCCCCCTGATTGGCACTGCCGTTTTGACCATCAAACCAAGAATAGGTCCAATCGCCTTCGTGGATAGATTCATCATCGCGCTTAACCTCCCAAAGTAACCCAGTATGGCTATCAAGCACACAGTGCCAAGGGCCTTGCCATGGTGCTAACACTTGTCCTTGGGTCGTGACTTTAAAAAACCGCGCTTGCGCTGCTGGTTGTGGCGCAGTGAGTTGCCAGTCATTGAGCAAGAACAAGATACCAACGGCGAGCACTGTCCATAATATGCGCCGCCAAATCATAGCACCTCCTTGGTCGATATACTGGCAGGATAGTTCAGTTGCAACGCCATTTGATGATGGGTATGGGCGATTTGTGCGCCATCAAATGCCGCGACCCACATGCACACACCAGAATCAAGTGCAACATCGTGCGAGGAGCCTGTATGGTTCTTTCTTGCCATTTCTAACGTCCACACCCCATCATGCCACTGCGCCCGTGCTCTTACATCTGCACGGTCCCCCTCAAAACGGTTAGAGCGATAAAGTACTGAGGGCAACTGGCTACCTAACGGATAATGGTCTTCACGGGCTTGATAAGGCTTAGCACCAAACCAAGGCAACACGCTGTCGGTTTGAGCTGTGGTTGACTCTAGCGGTACACGTTTTGGCACCACAGTGGTATTGCGATACCACTGCCAGTTCATCACATAGGCGCCGCTTTCTTTGCCATCGGTTTGATAACCTGCGGTATAGCGCCTTTCACCAGTACGTGGTGCAACAGGAGCGGCAAAGTAATTATCATCAGCGAGAAACATATCGTTAGTGCGGATAGCCTTCCAATGCCATAAATCACGTGTCACGCCATCTAACGCCGCGTGGTAGCCTTTACCATGCCAATTGGCGGGTTTATAGGCCAGTGGTTGACGGCCCAGGAACGCAGTGCCATCGCCGCCCAGTTGGCAGCTTGGCGACAGCATCACGGCAAATTTATCTTCATAGTGGCTACGCTCATCAAAGCGATAAAAGCCGTTTTCTGTGACTTTCCAGCCTTCAGCGGTTTTAACCAGAGGCAAGTGGGTGAGGCTTTGCGTACTATCATGCCAACGAAACAAAAAATAACTTTCGCTGCCATTGCTTACGGCTTTTACTGAAACTGGTGTGCTTCCGTCGGTGAAGTTAGCGCCAGCGCGAGTGACAATGTCGACCTGCGGCGCAGTTTGCCAAAAAGCTTCATCTGCCTTGCCATCAATGTCAATGGCCGTAAGCGGGTCGAGCTTCGCCACGGATAATGGTCGCACTAAGTCATGATTAAGCCAAAGTGTGGTTACGAAACTGACGCAGGCTACGCTGCCAAGTGCAAACAGCAATTTTATCTGGCCAGTCGGCACCCAGATCCGAGCGAGTAAGGCTTTGCCCCACTGCAGAAAATACACATAGGCGTGCAATACCAAGTAAAGTATCAAACCCAGTGCCGCATAATAATGAAGCGCAGCGTGTGGCAGCCTATAATCTAGCGTTTGCAGTACGCCAGTGACTATCAGGATAAGCAACACAGCATAGCCGCCATATTGCACTAAGGTATGGTAGCGTAGTGATTTTTTACGTCGTGACGAAACAGTACGAAAGCGGTAAAACACGTAGCCCAAAGTCGCAATAAGGAGTAACACAGCGAAAAACGCATGCCAAATATGCACTCGTCCGGCGGGCAATAAACCATCTAACCACAGCCAAGTATCGCGGCTGATGGTACTTAGCCGCAGTCCAGTCGCAAGCGCGCCCACTACAGCAACCAAAACGAGCGTATGTAAAAAAACAAAAAATCTATGCTGCATAGATCATCACCTTAAAAAGCAGCCAAGAAGACTAAAGTTTGAATACTGCACTAAAATTACACAAATGTTAAATAATTAATAAAAATGTTAATTTTGAGACGTAGAATGTAGATGTTGTGAGTGAGCCTGATGTCTGGTAATACCAGTCGTTAAAGTGTCATATTTGTTCCTTATTCTTGGCTTTTTTGAACTAAGTAGTAAGGATTTCACATGTCTGCGTTTTCTCGTCGCGATTTTATTAAAAGTGCCATGTTGGGTATGGGGGCGGCCACCATTGCTTTGTCACTCACTGGCTGTAGTAATGACGATGAGCCAAAAGTCGCCCACAATGACTTTGAGTTGGCTTTTAACCATGGTGTTGCTAGTGGTGATCCGCTTAATGATCGGGTGATCTTATGGACGCGCGTCACACCGCAAGGTACGCCAAAAGGAGTCGAGCTCACTCTACAAGTGGCAAAGGATGCGCAATTTCAAACTTTGCTGAGTAACCAACAAGTGGTTGCTTTGGCTAGCAACGATTACACAGTAAAAGTTGACCTGACTGGTCTGGCGGCGGGTCAAAGCTATTATTATCGCTTTGTCACCAGCACCTTAAAGTCGCCGGTTGGACAATGTAAAACCTTACCAAACTCAGACGTAAGCCAAGTCAAATTGGCTGTGATGTCTTGTGCAAATTACCCCGCTGGTTACTTTCATGTCTATGCTGAGGCCGCCAAACGTGACGATTTAGATGCGGTACTCCATTTAGGTGATTACATCTATGAATACGGTATGGGTGGCTATGCAACCGATCAAGCACAAGCTATGGGGCGAGAGTTAGACGCCGATAATAGTGCTGAGATTTTATCTCTTAACGATTATCGCAAACGCTATGCGACTTATCGCCGTGATACGGATCTGCAAGCGCTACACGCAAAAGTTCCGTTTATTGCGGTGTGGGACGACCACGAAGTCTGTAACGATGCTTATCGTGATGGAGCTGAAAATCACAGTGCAGATGAAGGTAGCTTTAGTGACCGTAAACTTGCGGCGCTACAAGCCTACTATGAATGGATGCCAGTGCGGCCGTATGTTGTTGGCCAGACAGAAAGCCTATATCGTCGCTTTGATTTTGGCGATTTAGTCTCTTTGTACATGTTGGATACCCGTCATGATAGCCGTGCTAAGCCGTTAGATTATGCAGACTATCTCGACCCACAAAGTGGCCAAATTGACTTGGCAGGATTTAGCGCTGACTTAACTGCCCCAACACAACAACTGCTAGGTAGCAAACAATTGACTTGGCTGACCGATAATTTGCGAACTTCGACGGCTAAATGGCAAGTACTGGGTCAGCAAGTGCTTATGACCAAAATGTTGATCCCCGCTGAACTGTTAATGGCGCTTGCAGCGCCGACTGCTGGGATGACACAGCAGCTCAGTGAACTGGCGAATATCAAAGGCCGATTACTGGCGGGCGACCCCAGTTTAACGGCGGCGGAAAAAGCGCGGGTGACTTTCGTTGCACCTTACAATTTAGACGCATGGGATGGTTATCCAGTGGAGCGCGAGATTATTTTACAAACGGCGCAAGCTTTAGGTAAGAATCTCGTGGTGGTGGCTGGAGATACGCATAACGCATGGGCAGGCAAACTCTGTAATGCGGCGGGTGAGCAATGTGGTTACGAATTTGCCACCGCTTCTGTAAGCTCTCCCGGTCTTGAATACTACTTACAACTACCTGCAGAGCAAGCACAGCAATTTGCCCAAGTGTTACAGCTGTTGGTAGATGATTTGGACTTTGCCAATATTCACCAACGCGGTTATCTCACTTTAACTTTTAGCCAAGCTCAAGTTGATAGTGAATGGCACTTTCTAAGCACAGTGCATGCGGCTGATTTCACGCAGAGTTCTCAGCAAATGACGATATTAGCCTAGCGCCACACGGCAAAGCGGGAGTGGTGGCACCACTCTCGTTTGTGCGCTGACGTTTAGAGTTGTTCCCGCACTGTGTGGAATTTATTCCGCGTAGATTTAGCTTTACTGCGGTGGCGCAATATGTGCAAAGGCAAGATTAAGCCTAATAAGAGGCCAAAGTACCAATGCAACGATGCAATACTGACAATGTCGGTAAGCCACATTGGAGGATAGTAAAGTAACAGCCCTGAGCTCATCAACAGCAACCACAAAACCAAGTGTAAAGCGCCATCTGGTGTGCTGCGCCATTTTTTGATTTGTTTACGAATATGCTCATTGTAGGTTTGACCAAAGCTCACCAAAGACAAAAATACAAACAAACCATGCCAAAACCGAAACTCCCCATGCAGCGGATGAGGGAAATCATTCATCGTTGCAGGTTGCGTTAAATACAACGCAATACCGGATAACATACAACCGACAAAGACCAACCAGATCAAAAACTTGCCGCGTTTCAATTTAACTGCGCTCCTAATTGGGGTGAAGACAACAAACGACCTCCTAATTTTGCTAACCTATGTTCATCACCTTGAGATAGCGCGGCGATTTTAGTCAAGGCATCTGCACGCCACGCAGTGTGAGCCAATACACTCCATTCTTGCCGTTGGGTAGGTAAAAACTGGCCCTTTACGTCCATTAAGCGACTACGAAAAGCGGCCTCGTGATAGCATCCTGACGTTGCGAGAGCCGCGTTGTGTAATAAGCCACTGTGGCTAGGTTGCAGACGAGTTTGTATTGGTACACAGCGTTTACCCATGGCTCGAATATCACCACCAGCATTGATAGCTGCGTGCTCACAGCCTAAACGCTTCAGAGTTGCTAATGCCATATCGACGGCAAAACCTTTGGCAACACCGTCAAGACACACTATCACAGGTTCATTGAGGCGAACCTGATTATGCCTAAAACTCAGCGCCTGCTCACTCCCAACAAGCGCACGTTGACCATAACCAAAATCAGGGATCAAGGCATCAGGTAATAAAGCCGCACCCAAAGTCGGGTTAAATAACCCGTCAGATTTTGCCATCAAGATCATCGCAAGTTGCAATAAACGTCGTGTATCGCGTGACACCGACAGCCATTGATATGGATTGAGATTCACAGCACTTAGTTCTGAGTTACGCTCATGTATGCTAAGGCGTTGCTGTAACTGAGTAAGGCGTGCAAATGCAACTTGAAACCAGAATGATACTTGCGCATCATTCTGGGTTTGATGCTCGATACTAATCTCAACAAAAGTACCCAATAGCGGCCTCATGCGTTTGGCGAGGGTCACGACTTGAGTACAACCTGATGCAAGGCAAGTAACCGTTTTACACCATCTGTGACGTTACGACATGACAAGGTGGCACCACTGATATTGGGAATATCTTTATTTAGCTTAAATTTATCCTGCAATGTTTTGCCAATAAACATGTCGCGCCAAGGTTGCATACGAATTTGACCACCGTGTGTTTCACGATAGCTTAAGATTTCAATACCCAAAACTTTACCTTGGTTATCGATACCCACCGCATAGGTAATGAACTCATGCTTGCCAATGACGTTGTCAACAATTGTCCAGCCGACTTGGTTGCCGTCTTGCTCCATTTTCCATACAGCTTGCTCATCAAAGCGTTGGCGCACACCCGCAAGCGATTGAATATGCTCTTTTTGCTGCTCATTCAGCACCACTTTATGGGCGGTTGCAACCGCGCCTGGAAAGAGCAATTGCTGCGCTTCAGCTACGTTTAAGTAATCCGCGGCATACACAACTTGACAGCTGGTTGCAGCCCCCAAAGCGATTAAACTTGGTAATGGACGCATAACGGCCTCTTAGAAATTGTAACCAAACTTCAGTCGCCACTCGGCTTCTGTTTTCTCAATTAAATGTAAGTCCATATCATTTTGCTGTTCAAAAGATTCGCCACCGCCTTTAAGTTGCTTAAAGTATGTCAGTGTGGCCCACCACTTAGCATCCCCGTAGTGAATACTTGGTCCGGCGAACCAAGAGTAGCGCTCTAGGTTAACTTCGGTTTCGTGCTCTTCTTCGTACACCGCTTCAGCACCGATAAACCAGTTTGGGGCAAATCGATAGCTTAAGCCCGTGCCCGCCATAAGTTCAATTTCCATTTCGGCATCTGTAGGCCATTCAAAATCCTCAGGCAGATCTGCAATTGCCGCGCGTTTGGCACCTGTGGCTTCAAAGCCTAGGTTCCCAGTCCAGATCAGCTGACCTTCCATAAAGTACTTTTGCATCAATAGCGTCATTTCAAGGCTGAGTGTATCTTTATCCTGCCCTGAATGTGGATCTATCCATGCATAGTCTAAAGAGCCATACATAGATAAACCAAAATCGTCTAAAGCAGGGCTTAAGAAGTTGTATTTAAAGCCTGCTTCAAGGCCTGAGAGTTTCCAGCCAAAATCATTGTCTTTTGGCATATAGCCATCAATCACAATCCCAGCAGTATCTAAAGCCATACCTTTAACCGCAAACGACACGTTGAACGCGTTACTCACGCCATATTCAAATTCAGTTTTGGTGTCTAGTGCATGGTATTTACCAGCACCTTTGTTGTCGCGTTTGGTAAAAAATTGATAAATTTCGCCAGAGCCTTCAGGCAAAGTTTCAGCACCTTTTACATAACCCAATAAGTTTTCATCTGCCTGTGCCGAAAATTGGCCAAGCGCGGCGATTAATGCGATACCCAGAACGTGTTTTTTCATCATATTTATAAGTAGTAATATTGTTAATGAGAAGAGTTATTAATTTTAAATACTATGTAGAATAGCGCAATACGAGGAACGGAAAATTGCCGTAAAATTTGCATAAAAATTTCGAGATAGGAAAAAAGCTAGAACAACCTGTACTGTTTTCGACATAAACGAGACAAATTGCTGCATTTTGGGCGCGAAGTATCGATTACCTTGGTTCTAAGGTTCTGATTTTAAGCCATTTTCAGTAGCTGTTATGCTGATTTGCAATTAAAAATTCTCTTAACAACAAGTACCTTAAGGTTGGACTGTGCTGTGTTAGTTCATCGAACATAATCACACATTGGTGCTGACCGCGGGGTCTTATATCGGTGATTATCACTGGAATATCTTCGCTATCATTTGAGCATAAACGCACACAACGATTGAGTAACAGCGATTCAGCGAGATCAGCGTTAAATGGTGCTAGATCAATCAAGACCCCTGAGAGGGATAGCGATACGACTTTAAAGCGACGTTTTGACGCTTGTTCGGCCAAAAATGTTGGACTGCTAGGGCACACGCGCCACAGCCTTGGAGAGCCTGCGTTGTCAACAATATGGGGTAAGTCGAAATGAAAGTGGTTAAGTTGCTTTTTATCTGTGACTGGGAAGCAAACTTGATTATCGTCAATTTGGGCTATCAGCGTTAACTCAGCTGACTCGGGTACTTGGGCAAAAAAGTCATCTAACTCCGCAATGTCTTGCTGAGCGACCTTGATATTGGTGTGTACGATAGGCTCGCTATCTAACAATTCTTGCAAGAACTGCTCTTCTTCCTTTGAAAGTTTCATTGCCAATTCCCATAACGGTACTGAAATATTTTATGCAAAATACAGTCCAAAAAATGAACTGCTAGTTAATGCTGTCGGTTGCACATAGCGCACTGATTTTCCAATTGTTAATGCAGCTCGACGAGTGTCAAAAGACTGGCGTTTGTATTTTTATCGGTACGTTACGATAAAACTTAAATTGATTTTTGCAACAACTGCTGGTTATTTGTCTGTTTGCACTTATGGCGCTGAAAATAACTGTGTTTTTTCAGTTTGTTACTCGCGTACGTAGAGAAGTGTTCTACACTACTATTGTGTAGCTATACTCACTAATGCTTTTTCTGGATGGTTGTAACAATGAAGCTAAATCAATATCCGGTCAGGACTAAATTGCTCTTTCTTTCGGCAGTTATTTGTACCATTTTTGTTATGGCGATGACTTTCGTGAAGCTCGCCAATGATAAAGTGGGGCAAAACTTTGCCAAGTTTTATCAGCACAATTTTGAACTGGCACTTATCACAGGCCAAATTAAAGAGTCTCAAGATAAATTGATAAACGAGATCAGAGGCTTACAGATAGTCTACTTGCTAAAGCTTCATGAACAAGCTCCTGAGTTACTGAGCAGTATTGATAACGAAATTGCCTCAACCCCCAAATTAATGGCGGCGTTTAACCGCGTGTATGGCGGTGAAGTGCGTTATCAGCAGGAAATGGAAACACTGGTAAGCAACTATCAACGCGCTGCCGCCAATTTTAAAAGTAGTATGGAAGCAGCGCCGGATAACAAAGCGCCTTATAACGTGTACCGCGAATTTGTCGACTCACTGGGCGAGTTAACACAGTTTTTTGATAAGTTTGACCAATACAATCAACAAATGGCAAGCCAAGCCAAAGAGGATAGTGACAAACGCATCAATATGGCCAACACACTATTTTATATTGCAATTGTGGTGGCCGTTGGAGTGGCTATTCTTCTCAGCCAACTGCTCAGTAATGCAATGCGCGGCGACATTGAACTGTTAACAGCCAGTGCCATTGCCCTTGAGCGCGGCGCACTCAACCAGCTTTCAGGCGTAAGCGGTCAAGATGAAGTGTCAGAGCTCAGTAAAACGCTCGATGCCACGATAAATCATCTGCATAAAATAGTGTCGCAAATCCAGCACTCGGTTGAGGTGATGGCAAAAAGCAGCAGTGCGGTGCAAACTGCGAACGGCGATATTCGCACCGCCACTCAAACTGTCTCATTCCATACCACGCAAGCAGTCACCGCGATTGAAGAAATGAGCATGACCAGTAAAAGTATTGCGGCAAATACGGCTGAGGCGGCAACGGCGTCATCGGAAATGATGCAATTGGCGACTTTAGGATTAGAAGCCTCCAAACAAACACGCAGTGTGGTGACTAATTTGACCGAGACATTAGCAAAAACTGCAGATGTAGTCGGGCAGTTGCAAAGCGAGTCCGGCAAAATTGAAAAAATCCTCGAAGTTATCCGCAATATAGCCGAACAAACCAATTTACTGGCACTCAACGCGGCAATCGAAGCCGCACGAGCCGGAGAGCAAGGGCGCGGGTTTGCGGTAGTGGCAGATGAAGTGCGCTCACTGGCACAGCGCTCGCAAGTGTCAGTCAATGAAATTGAAACTATGCTTGGACAGCTACGTACAGCTAGCAACCATGCCGTGACTATGATGTCAGGTTCAACCGATGCCGCCGACGGTGCGATGCAAAAGATGGTGGAGAGCAATCATTTACTTGAGCAGATCCTCGCCACCATTGGTCATATCAACGACCAAACCCAGCAAATCGCTACAGCGGCGGAAGAGCAAAGCGTAGTGGCTGGGGATATCAGCGAAAATATGCATACCATTCAAAGTTTGACTGCCGAAACCGCGGCCATTTCAGAGCGAGCGGAGAAGGCCAGTCAAGCGATGGCAAAACAAAATAGTGAAGTGACCAAAGCGGTGGGATTTTTTAAACTTTAGGCAGAATTAGCTGCCAGCGCACTGGCAGCAATTTTATGTTATCTAATCCGCGCGACTAATAAATCTTACTTCGGCGGTATTAATACGAATTTTATCACCACTTGAGATATGCTCAGGGACTTGCACCACTAAACCTGTTGTGAGGGTAGCTGGTTTGGTGCGAGCACTGGCTGAAGCGCCTTTGATAGAGGGCGAGGTGTCGGCAATCACTAGCTCCACGCTAGGTGGTAAATCTATGGACACCGGGCGTTCGCCAATTAAGATCACCAGTACGCCTTTGGTAGTTTCGTCAATAAATAGCGTTTGCTCTTCAATTGCTTCTTTATTGATATGGTACGGCGTGTAGTCTTCGTCATCCATAAATACATATTCGTCGCCATCGATATAAGACAACATGGCAGGGCGACGAGTGAGATCAGCCAGCTTTAGCATGTCTTCTGCTTTAAATGACTCATCTACTTTACCGCCTGTGACGGCATCGTACATCCGCATACGATAAATACTACCACTGGCTCGGCCTTGTGGCACCGAACGCTCAATATCGCGCACTATCATCACGCGACCATCGTACTCAATGGCGGTATTTTTCTTAATTTCGCTCGCCTTTGGCATAAATAGGCTTCCTATCTGAGATTTAACCGCCGCCAAATTAGCATGAAGTAGGCTATGCGCCAAGGGCAATAGACAGCAATACGAGCTAGCAGCAGAACATATGCTTGGTTAATACATGGCTTGTTACATATGCACCGCTATAGGTCGTTAAGTTAGGTGCAGTGTTAAGCCATCGAAGACGCTTTTCCATGAGCAAAATAAATTGAAAATTTTTTTAAGTTTTTTGCTTGAAATCTATTTGCTCGACCATATTTAGTATTTTGAGGACGCCTGATAGGGTCCCAAGTAAAAACAACTTAATTAAATTTAATCCATTTATTGGTTCATTATGAAGAGTAAATGGGTGTTATCGCTTAAACTAGAGGATACATATTATGCGTACAGTAGATTTATCTCCACTATATCGTTCATTCATCGGCTTTGATCACTTAGCATCATTAATGGATGCAGCAGCGCGTACTGACAAACAGCCGAGCTTCCCGCCTTACAACATTGAGTTGTTGGCGCAAGATCAATACCGCATCACTATGGCCGTAGCGGGCTTTAAAGAAGAAGAGCTGAGTATTGAGTCAGAAAATAACACGCTCAAAGTGATAGGTCAAAAAGCTGAAAAAGACGACGCTCAAGAACGCAAATTTATTCACCAAGGTATTGCAGAGCGCAGTTTTGAACGTAAATTCCAGTTAGGTGATCACGTTAAGGTATTAGGCGCATCACTGGAGCACGGTTTATTGCAGATAGATTTGCAACGAGAAATTCCAGAGGCATTAAAACCGCGTAAGATTGCAATTAATGCTACAAACTTACTTGAGAATAAATAGCCATTCTCTGACATAGTTAATCCAACCTTGAGCCACCCTATGGGTGGCTTTTTATTTTCGGCCCTAAACCACCTACTTCAGTAGGTGGTTATCATCAATTAGGCTTTGCCTGAAAGAAT